>DAHUZT010000010.1 GCA_027315005.1 Acidimicrobiaceae bacterium
TCGGGGGACCTCGTACTTGTTGGCCTGTCGCCACACCGTCTCGGTCTGTGGCTCCACCCCAGCCACGGCGTCGAAGACGGCGACCGCCCCGTCGAGTACGCGCAGGGATCGCTCCACCTCCACGGTGAAGTCCACGTGACCGGGAGTGTCGATGATGTTGATCACTGTGTCTCTCCACATGCAGGTGGTGGCGGCCGAGGTGATGGTGATGCCGCGCTCTTGTTCCTGGACCATCCAGTCCATGGTTGCCGCGCCCTCGTGCACCTCGCCGATCTTGTAGTTCCTTCCGGTGTAGTAGAGGATTCGTTCGGTCGTGGTCGTCTTGCCGGCGTCGATATGAGCCATGATCCCGATATTCCGGGTCTTGGCCAGGGGGTGTTGGCGGGTGGTTGCTTCAGCCATGGTCGTATCAGTTCTCGAGTCGGGTAGTTCGTTCGTGCCGGAATCCAGAGTACGGGCCCAACGGGCCCCCTCCTACCAGCGGTAGTGGGCGAAGGCCCGGTTGGACTCCGCCATCTTGTGCAGGTCCTCCCGGCGCTTGGCCGAGGCGCCGACTCCGTTGGCGGCGTCGCGGATCTCGTTGGAGAGCCGTTCGGCCATCGTCTTCTCCCGACGCTGCTGGGAATAGCCCACCAGCCAGCGGATGGACAACGTCGTGGCCCGCCGCGGCCGGACTTCGACCGGAACCTGGTAGGTGGCACCACCGACCCGACGACTTCTGACCTCGAGCTCCGGCCGGGTGTTCTCGACCGCCTTCTTCAGGACGGTCACCGGATCGTTGCCTGTCTTGTCCGCCACATCGGTCAGCGCGCCGTAGACGATCCGCTCGGCCAGCGTCCGCTTTCCGCGGCTGA
Source organism: Acidimicrobiaceae bacterium (assembly GCA_027315005.1). Lineage (GTDB taxonomy): Bacteria > Actinomycetota > Acidimicrobiia > Acidimicrobiales > RAAP-2 > Bog-756. The sequence continues at coordinate 855 of DAHUZT010000010.1, forward strand.
GCACCCGGTTCACCACCTGGGTGACCAGGACCGAGTGGTAGACGGGGTCCGGGGAGAGCTCACGACGAACGGCAGGACCTTTGCGTGGCATCTCAGGACTCCTTCTTTGCGCCGTAGCGGCTCCGTGCCTGGTTCCGCTCCCGCACCCCCGAGGCGTCCAGGGTTCCTCTGATCACCTTGTACCGGACCCCGGGAAGGTCCTTCACCCTGCCACCCCTCACCAGCACGATCGAGTGCTCCTGTAGGTTGTGCCCTTCACCGGGGATGTACGCCGTGATCTCCAGGCCACTCGTCAGTCGGACTCTCGCCACCTTGCGAAGGGCCGAGTTCGGCTTTTTCGGGGTATGGGTGTAGACCCTCGTGCACACCCCGCGACGTTGCGGCGCGCCTCGGAGGGCCGGCGTCTTCGATTTGGTCACCTTGGTCGCCCGTCCCTTGCGGACGAGCTGGGAGATCGTGGGCACGCGTCACCTCTACGTTGTGGACTGCGGGAATCGTTCGGTTCTGCCTCGACACTGCACTGCCTGGACACTGCACTGCCTGGACACTGCACTGCCTCGACACTGCACTGCCTGGACACTGCACTGCCTGGACACTGCACTGCCTGGACACTGCACTGCCCGAGGCGGAGCACCGGCCCCACGGTGAGCAGGCAGGACACACCACACGCGCACGGCCGCGAACCCTCCATAGTACGACACGGACGCTTCAACGGCAAACGCGGGCTTCGCTCAGGCCCCGGCTTCGAGCGGGCCCTCCGCGCCCGATTCTGCGATGCCGCCCGAGTCGAGGCCGGAGTCACCCGGTCCTTCACCTGAAGGGACCGATCCGAGCCAGCTGGCATCGATGTCTGCTCCGAAACCACCCGTGCCGTCACCACCGGTGTCGCGGAGCCATGCTGCCAGGTCCTCGGCACCGGAGTCGCCTTCGCTGCCGAGCGCCCAGAAGGGCATCGCCTCAGCTCCCGGCATGTCGAGCGAGATATCTCGGTAGCGCTCCATGCCGGAACCGGCCGGGATCAGCTTTCCGATGATGATGTTCTCCTTCAGGCCGAAGAGCTGGTCCGACCGCCCTTCGATGGCCGCTTCTGTCAGCACTCGGGTCGTCTCCTGGAAGGAGGCTGCCGACAACCAGCTCTCGGTGGCCAGCGAGGCCTTGGTAATCCCCATCAACTCGGGGCGGCCCTCGGCCGGCCGCTTCTGGTCCTGGACCAGCTGGCGGTTGACCTCGGCGTAGGCCCGGCTGTCCACCCGCTCTCCTGGCAGGAAGGTGGCATCCCCCGGTTCGGCGACGAGCACCCTGCGGAGCATCTGGCGCACGATCAGCTCGATGTGCTTGTCGTGGATGGAGACACCCTGATCGCGATAGACCTTCTGCACCTCTTCGACCAGGTACTGCTGCGTCTCGCGAATACCCCTCACCTCGAGGAGCTCCTTCGGGTCCTTCGGACCCTCGACCAGGGCGTCCCCGGCGCTGACCTCTTGACCGTCACCCACTTCCAGATGGGCCCGCGGAGCCACCAGAACGGTGTGCTCCTCACCGTCGTCGGCCACCACCGTGACGTGGCGACCGGACTCGTCCTCGTCTACCCGCACCACTCCCGAGTGCCGGGCTAGGACAGCGGCACCCTTCGGCGTACGCGCCTCGAACAGCTCGACCACCCGCGGGAGACCGTGGGTGATGTCCTCACCGACGATGCCGCCGGTGTGGAAGGTCCGCATGGTGAGCTGGGTGCCCGGCTCGCCGATCGACTGGGCGGCGATCACTCCGACCGCCTCTCCCAGCTCGATCATCGCTCCGGTGGCAAGTGACTGCCCGTAGCAAGCAACGCAGATTCCCTGCTCCGCTTCACAGGTGAGCACCGACCGGACACGGACCCGATCGATCGAGGAATCGTCGCGAAGCTGGTTGACCAGCTCCTCACCCAACAAGGTGCCCGCTCCGATCTTCGACCCGTCGGCCAGGACCACCTCTTCCGCGGTCATCCTCCCGTTGAGGCGGGTCTCGAGATAGGACCGAGTCCCCGACGTGTCGGGGACGACTCCTTCGATCCAGATTCCCCGAAGCGATCCGCAGTCCTCCTCTCGGACGATGAGCTCCTGGGCCACGTCCACCAGCCGCCGGGTGAGATAGCCGGAGTCGGCCGTTCTGAGAGCGGTGTCGGCCAAACCTTTCCGGGCACCGTGGGTCGAGATGAAGTACTCCAGCACCGACAGCCCCTCCCGGAACGAGGACTTGATGGGCCGGGGGATCATCTCGCCCCGAGGGTTCGACACCAGTCCCTTCATGCCGGCGATCTGGCGGATCTGCTGGCTGTTCCCCCGAGCGCCGGAATCGACCATCATGTCCAGTGGGTTGAATGCGATGGTCGCCAGTGACTGCTCCATCGCCTTCCCGACCTCCGAGTTGGCCGAAGTCCAGATCTCGATTTCCTTCTGGCGGCGCTCGTCATCGGTGATGATGCCGCGCTTGAACTGGCCTTCGGCCTTGTCGGCCTCTTTCTCGTAACGGTCGAGGATGCTTCTCTTCTCCGGCGGCGTGCGCACGTCGCTGATCGAAATGGTCAGCCCGGACTGGGCGGCGTACCTGAAGCCGAGCGCCTTTATCCGGTCGAGGGAGGCGGCTACCTCTGCCTTCGAAAAGTTGGAGGCGACATCCTCGACGATGGAGCCGATCGGAGTGTTCCGTTTGCCCACGATGTCGTTGACGTACCGGTAGCCGTCTGGCAGAGCGGAGTTGAAGAACAGCCGGCCCGCGGTCGTTTCGATGTGCACCTGCTCGTCCTCGGCACCGACCAGGTTGCCGTCTCCGTCCACCTCGGCCCCGTTGGCCAATGCCACTGAACGGGCCAGATGGGAGCCGATCTCAGGACGGACGACGATCTTTGCCTGGAGATCGATGTCGCCGGCGTCGCAAGCGGCCTCGACTTCGAACAAGTGCCGAAAGGCACGCCCCTCGCCCTTCGCCCCGTCCACCGGGAGGGTCAGGTAGTAGATACCGAAAACCATGTCCTGGGTGGGAACCGTTATCGGGCGACCGGTGGCCGGCGACAGGATGTTGTTGGCCGACAGCATCAACACCCTGGCCTCGGCCTGGGCTTCGGCTGACAGAGGCAGGTGCACCGCCATCTGATCTCCGTCGAAGTCGGCGTTGAACGCCGTGCACACCAGGGGATGGACCTGGATGGCCTTGCCTTCGACCAGGACCGGTTCGAACGCCTGGATCCCCAATCTGTGGAGGGTGGGAGCCCGGTTGAGCAGCACTGGATGCTCCTTGATCACACCCTCGAGTACGTCCCATACCTGAGGGCGTCGCCGCTCGACCATCCTCTTGGCCGATTTGATGTTCTGGGCATACTCCGCGTCGACCAGTCGCTTCATCACGAATGGCTTGAAGAGCTCGAGAGCCATCAACTTGGGCAGACCGCACTGATGAAGCTGGAGCGTGGGGCCGATCACGATGACCGAACGACCGGAATAGTCGACCCGCTTGCCGAGCAGGTTCTGGCGGAACCTCCCCTGCTTGCCCTTCAACATGTCCGAGAGACTCTTCAGCGGGCGATTGCCGGGTCCGGTGACCGGTCGGCCACGCCGACCATTGTCGAAGAGGGCATCGACCGCTTCCTGGAGCATCCGCTTCTCGTTGTTGATGATGATCTCCGGGGCACCCAGATCGAGAAGGCGCTTCAGGCGGTTGTTCCGGTTGATCACCCGGCGGTAGAGATCGTTGAGGTCCGAGGTGGCGAACCGGCCGCCGTCGAGCTGGACCATGGGCCGGAGGTCTGGCGGGATGACCGGTACCGAGTCGAGGATCATCGCCCGTGGATCGTTGATCCGGCGGCCGTTGTCGTCCCGGCGGTTGAAAGCGGTCACGATCTTCAGCCGCTTGATGACCTTCTGGCGTCGTTGGGCCGACAGCGGCTTACGGCCGTCGGTGGCGTCGATCATCTCCCGCAGCTTCAGCTCCTCGGCGTCCAGATCGATGCGATCGATGAGCCTCGAGATCGTCTCGGCTCCCATGCCGCCTTCGAAATACTCCTCGTAGCGGATCCGCAACTCTCTCCAGAGCAGCTCGTCCTCGAGGATCTTCCGGGAGTGGAGGCTCTTGAACTCATCGAACGAGCGCTGGGCGAGCTCGATCTCGCTCTGATACCGCTCGCGGGTCGAGCCGATCTCCTTCTCGACGTTGCGCTGACGCGCCTTGATCTCACTTTCCTTCGCACCTGACGCCTCGAGTTCGGCGAGCTCGGTCTCGAGAGCCTTGAATCGACGATCGATCTCGACGTCCCGCTTCTTCTCGATGTCTGCGATCTCCACACTGAGCTCGGCCTCGAGATCGGGGAGGTCCTCGTGGCGCTTCGCCTCGTCCACCCATGTGACCAGGTTGGCTGCGAAGTAGATGACTTTCTCGAGCTGCTTTGCCTTCAGCTCCTCACGGGCCTCGGTTCCCATGAGCAAATACGCCAGCCAGCTCCGTGTTCCGCGCAAGTACCAGATGTGCACGACCGGTGCCGCCAGCTCGATGTGGCCCATCCGCTCACGGCGCACCTTGGACCGGGTGACCTCGACGCCACACCGCTCGCAGATGATCCCCTTGAAGCGCACCCGCTTGTACTTGCCGCAGTAGCACTCCCAGTCCTTGGTCGGACCGAAGATCTTCTCGCAGAACAGGCCGTCCTTCTCGGGCCGGAGCGTGCGGTAGTTGATGGTCTCGGGCTTCTTCACCTCGCCGTTGGACCATCCGCGGATCGAGTCGGCGGTGGCCAACCCGATACGAAGCTGATCAAAGTCGTTGACGTCCAGCATCAGAATCCCCTTTCAGCGGCGCGGCGTGCGTCTTCCTCGTCCGAACCGCGCTCGGGCCGACTGATGTCGATCCCCAGCTCCTCAGCCGTGCGGAACACGTCTTCGTCCAGCTCGCGCATCTCAATCTCCTCTCCGCCCGGAGCAAGCACCTCGACGTCGAGGCACAGAGACTGCATCTCCTTGATGAGCACCTTGAAGCTCTCTGGTATCCCAGGCTCGGGGATGTTCTCCCCTTTCACAATGGCCTCATAGACCTTCACCCGGCCGAGCACGTCGTCCGACTTGATGGTGAGGAGCTCCTGGAGGGCATAGGCGGCACCAAAGGCCTCGAGCGCCCACACCTCCATCTCTCCGAAGCGCTGGCCCCCGAACTGGGCCTTACCGCCCAGCGGTTGCTGGGTGATCATCGAGTACGGACCCGTCGAACGGGCGTGGATCTTGTCGTCCACCAGGTGGTGGAGCTTCAGGATGTAGACGTAGCCGACCGAGATCGGGTTGTCGTACGCTTCACCGGTCCGCCCGTTGAACAGCACGGCTTTGCCGTCATCGGCCATCTGCACCTCCCCGTCGACGCCATCGGGATTGAGCTGGCGGAACACCTGCTGGATGGTCGGGTGACGCCCGGCGTCGGACTCCTCGTCCCAGTGGGCACCGTCGAACACCGGGGTGGAAACCCAAACGGCGGGATCGGTACGCGGGCGCGTCTTGGTCTCTGTGCCACGCAATGGGATGGTGGCGATCTCGCCGGCACCTTTCCATCCCCAGCGGGCGGCGTAGCCCAGATGGGACTCGAGGACCTGACCGACGTTCATCCGGCTGGGGACGCCCAGCGGGTTCAAGATGATGTCGACCGGGGTGCCGTCAGCCAAGAACGGCATGTCCTCCACTGGGAGGATCTTCGAGATGACGCCCTTGTTCCCGTGGCGTCCGGCGAGCTTGTCCCCCTCGGAGATCTTGCGCTTCTGGGCCACGTACACCCGGACCAGCTGCTCGACACCAGGTGGCAGCTCGTGGGCGTCCTCGCGGGAGAACACCCGGACGTCAATCACCGTTCCCTGCTCTCCGTGGGGAACCTTGAGCGACGTGTCGCGGACCTCCCGGGCCTTTTCCCCGAATATGGCCCGCAGCAGGCGCTCCTCGGGAGTCTGCTCGGTCTCACCCTTGGGCGTGACCTTGCCGACGAGGACGTCGCCCGCGTCGACCTCGGCACCGATACGGATGATGCCGCGTTCGTCGAGGTCGGCCAGGATCTCCTCGGACAGGTTGGGGATGTCCCGGGTGATCTCCTCGGCACCGAGCTTGGTGTCGCGAGCGTCCACCTCGTGCTCCTCGATGTGGATCGAGGTCAGGACATCGTCTTTGACCAGGCGCTCGGAGAGGATGATGGCGTCCTCGTAGTTGTACCCTTCCCAGGGCATGAAGGCCACGAGAAGATTCTTTCCGAGGGCGAGCTCACCGTTGTGGGTGGCCGGCCCGTCGGCAAGGACATCGCCGGCTGCGACCTTCTGACCCTCCTCCACGATCGCCTTCTGGTTGATCGCGGTGTTCTGGTTGGAACGCCGGAACTTGGCCAGCCGGTACACCCGCTTGTTCAGCGCGGCACCCTGGCGGTCCTTGGCCCCGGCCCGATACTCCACCGTGATCTGGTCCCCCGAGACGTCGCCCACCGTGCCATCACCCTCGGCCAGGACCACGTCTCCTGCATCCCTCGCCGCACGAGCCTCGACCCCGGTGCCGATGTAGGGAGCTTCGGGTACGACCAGCGGCACCGCCTGCTTCTGCATGTTGGCACCCATCAGGGCTCGGTTTGCATCGTCGTGCTCGACAAATGGAATCAGAGCGGTCGAGACCGAGACGATCTGTTTGGGCGAAACGTCCATCAGATCGACCTCTGCAGGGGGGACGAAGTCGATCTCCGAGGTCGTCCCGTACGAAGTGGTGGTGGCGCCCACCCGGACACCGGTGCCCTGGGGACCTCTCCGCACCAGCACCTTCTCCTCGGTGAAGCGACCATGTCCATCGAGGGCGGCGGAGGCCTGGGCGATGACGTGCTCCTCCTCCTCGTCCGCCGCCAGGTACGTGATCTCGTCGGTGACCTGTCCGTCGACTACCTTCCGGTACGGGGTTTCGATGAAGCCGTACTCGTTGACCCGGGCGTAAGTGGCCAGCGACCCGATGAGGCCGATGTTTGGTCCTTCGGGAGTCTCGATGGGACACATCCGCCCATAGTGCGAGGTGTGCACGTCCCGGACCTCGAACCCGGCCCGTTCACGGGAGAGCCCTCCCGGACCCAGCGCCGAGAGCCGGCGCTTGTGGGCCAGTCCGGAGAGCGGATTGTTCTGGTCCATGAACTGGCTCAGCTGACTGGTCCCGAAGAACTCCTTGACCGCTGCCACCACGGGTCGGATGTTGATCAGTGTCTGCGGCGTGATGGCTTCGACGTCCTGGGTGGTCATGCGCTCGCGCACCACCCGTTCCATCCGCGACAGTCCCACCCGCACCTGGTTCTGGATGAGCTCACCGACCGAACGGATCCGGCGATTGGCGAAGTGGTCCTGGTCGTCGATCCGGTAGGCCGATTCCCCATCGGCCATGTGCTTGGCCAGATGGAGCATGTAGGTCGACGCGGCCAGGATCTCCGAGGTGCTGAGAACCCCCTGGTTGGGCGAGGGCCGTTCCAGCTCGACACCGAACAGGTCGGCGATGCGCTCGATCTCGGGTCCGAGCTTTCGATTCAACTTGTAGCGGCCCACACGGGTGAGGTCGTACCGCTTCGGATTGAAGAACGCGTTCTCGAAGTACTGCCGAGCCGACTCGACCGAGAGCGGCTCCCCGGGACGGGCCCTCTTGTAGATCTCGAGAAGTGCCTCCTCGCGGGTCGGAGCCAGGTTCTGCTCCTTCTCCCACTGGCCCTCGAGGAAGTCGAAATGTCTGACGAAGCGTTCGAGGAAGCCGGCATCCTCGAACCCGAGGGCGCGAAGCAGCACGAACAGCGAGAGCCGCCGCTTACGGGCCACCCGACAACCGGCGGTCACGTCCTTCGAAGGCTTGGCCTCGACGTCGAATTCGATCCATTCGCCCCGGTAGGGATGGATGGTGCCGGTGAACACCGTTTTCGCGTCTCGGCCGGGCTGGAAGATCACCCCCGGGGAGCGCACCAGCTGGCTCACCACCACTCGCTCGGTTCCGTTGACGATGAACGTGCCCTTGTCGGTCATCACCGGGAAGTCCCCCATGAACACCGTCTGTTCCTTGATCTCTCCGGTGCCGGCGTTCATGAACCGTGCCCGCACGAAGACGGGTGCCGCATAGGTCATGTCCTTCTCTTTGCACTCGTCCACCGAGAACTTCGGTGGCGGCCGCAGGTCGGGGTCGGTCGGATCGAACTCGAGCTCGAGGCTCAGCTGACCAGTGAAGTCTTCGATCGGGCTGATGTCGCCGAACGTCTCCGCCAGCCCGCGGTCCAAGAACCACTGAAACGAGTCGCGCTGGATGGCGATGAGATCCGGCAAGGGCAGGGCCTCGTCGATGTTGGCGAAGGAAAAACGCTCCGGGCTGTTGGACCGTGCAGGCAACGGCCTACTCCTCCCAGTTGGGTGACGAACGGGTACGACGACGGAATACTGAACAAGCTCGAATCGGGAACTGCACAGGGACTGCGGGGACGGCATGCCGGTGCCGGGGCAGCGCCAGGGCGCTCGAAAGGGGCGTCAGGGCGCGCGCCAATCAGCCGGAACACGAAGGCGGGCGGAAGGAGCAGGCACGGCAACCGTCAATCCTAACCGGTCGCGCCCAGCATGACAAGCCCGGGTCCGAAGACCCCGGCTGGGCACGATCACGCTAGGAGATGGTCTCCCTGTCGTCAAGGGTTCCTGGACGCCGGTGGTTCCGGCGACCGGGTCACCGTCCCTACTTGAGCTCCACGGTGGCTCCGGCCCCTTCGAGCTGCGCCTTCGCCTTGTCGGCATCCTCTTTGTTGACCTTCTCCAGGACCGGCTTCGGCGCGCCGTCCACCAGCTCCTTCGCCTCTTTCAGACCGAGGCTGGTCAACGACCGGACTTCCTTGATGACCTGGATCTTCTTGTCACCCGCCGCCGTGAGCACGACGTCGAACTCGGTCGTCTCCTCCTCGCCGCCACTCGCCGCCTCGCCGCCTCCGGCCGCAGGGGTGGCGGCCACTGCCACCGGAGCGGCTGCCGTGACACCGAAGCGCTCCTCGAACTCGTTCAAGAGCTCACTCAGCTCGAGAACGGACAACTCGGCGATGCCGTCCAGAATCTGATCCTTGGTCAGGGTTCCTGCCATGTTCATTGCTCCTTAGGTTTGGTTCTCGTGTTCCATGAAGGCCTCGCGCCCGGCCGGTCACCCGGGCCGACCGGAGACCGTCCAGGCGCCCGGTCAGGCGTCGGTTTCGGTGTCTCGGGTTTCGGCGTCCGAGTCCGCTCCAGGTGCAGGATCGAGCTGCTCGACGAGGGCACTCAGCCCGTAGGCCAAGTTTTGGGGCAGCGCCTGCATCAACCTGGCCAGCCCGGTCAACGGGGCGGCCAGGGCACCGGCCAGCTGAGCGAGGAGGGTCTCCCTTGCGGGCAGTTCGGCGAGAAGGTTCATGTCGTCCGCCGACAACGGGCCGGCGCCGACCATGCCCCCTTTGACCACCAATTTGGGGTTACCCCGCGAGAAATCCCGCAGTGCCTTGGCCACCGCGCTCACGTCGCCGTGAACGAAGGTGATCGCCGTCGGCCCGGTCAGGAGATCTTGGAGGACGGCTGCCGGACCGTCGGCCACCGCGAGCCGGACCAGGGTGTTCTTGTAGACCTTGTAGTCACCTCCGGCCCGGACCAGGGCCCGCCGCAGTTCGGCGAGCTCCGCCACGGTGAGGCCGCGGTACTCGGTGAGGACAGCCGCATCCGAAGCTTGCAGCCGATTCCGCACATCATCGACCACCGCCACCTTCTCACGCCTCGGGTTGTCCATCGTTCCTCCGGTGAACGCTCGGCTCACTGTCAGGCCACAGACCCCCGAGGTGGGGAGACGCGCAGCAACGGACTGCGCGCTGGCTGCCTCTTCAGGTGGGCGGTGAAGCCCCTTCGGCGCCGATTGACGGTCGCACCGGATGTCTGCGGCAGTTCACTTCGATATGGAAGATGCCACCCTAGCCCAGCTTGCCCGACCGAGCCACCCGGCGGATGCCGCTTCAAGCGGTTGCAGCCAGCTCTTCGTCGACTCTGCGTGTCAACGTCGGATCCACCCGTACCCCGGGACCCATCGTGGACGAGACCGTGACGGCCCGCACGTACCGGCCTTTGGCAGAGGCCGGCTTGACCCGGTGGATCTCCTCCATCACCGCGTGGAAATTCACCAACAACTGGGATCGTTCGAATGACACCTTGCCGATCGGGAGATGGATGTTCCCCACCTTGTCGGTGCGGTACTCGACCCGGCCGCCCTTGAATTCGGTCACGGCACGCACGACATCGTCGGTGACCGTCCCCGTCTTCGGATTGGGCATCAGACCCCGCGGTCCCAGGACCCGACCGAGCGTGCCCACCTTGCCCATGAGATCGGGGGTGGCGATCGCCACGTCGAACTCCAGGAAACCCTCGCCGGTCACACGGGCGACCAGGTCGTCTGCTCCCACCACGTCGGCCCCGGCCGCACGGGCTTCTGCCGCCTTCTCACCGGCCGCAAACACCGCGACCCGCGTGCTCCTCCCGGTCCCGGCCGGGAGTGAGAGCGTTCCCCGCACGATCTGATCGGCCTTGCGGGGATCGACTCCGAGCCGGGCCGCCAGTTCGACCGTCTCGTCGAAGGAGGCCCGAGCCGAGGCCTTGACCAGGTCGATGGCCTCAGCAGGCGTGTGGAACCCTTGGCGATCGAACTGTGCGGCACTGGTCTGGTACTTCTTTCCCCTGGACATGGTGGAGCTCACTTTCTTCTGGGGCGGGAACGGCCTCAACCCACGACGGTGATCCCCATCGACCGGGCCGTACCCTCGACCTGTCGCTTTGCCGCCTCGAGGTTGGCGGTGTTGAGGTCGGGCAGTTTGACGGCGGCGATCTCGGCCACCTGGGTGGACGAGATCGTACCCACCTGTTCGCGCCCGGCCGTCTGAGAACCCTTTCCGAGGCCCGCTGCCTCTCGCAGTAGTGCCGGGGTCGGGGGGGTCTTGAGGACGAATGTGAACGTGCGATCCTCGTAGATCGAGATCTCGACCGGAACGATCGAGCCCCGTTGGTTCTCGGTGACGGCATTGTACTGCTTGCAGAATTCCATGGTCTGGACCCCGTGGGGCCCGAGCGCAGTACCGACCGGAGGAGCCGGGGTGGCCCCTCCTGCGGGAAGTTGGATCTTCACCAAGGCAATGACGCGCTTCTTCGGAGGCATCGGAACAGTTCTCCCTTTCTCGGTCCGCCGACCTACAACTTGGCGACTTGGCTGAATTCCAGCTCGACCGGCGTCTCTCGACCGAAGATATTGACCAGGACCTTGAGCTTGAGCTGGTCCTCGTTGATCTCGGCGATCTGACCGGAGAAGTCGGCGAAGGGCCCCTCTGTGACCCGCACGGTCTCACCCACCTCGTGCTCGAGACGAGGCCGGCTGCGCTTCGGGGGAGCCCCGACGCCTTCGACCTTTACCTGCAGGATCCCCTCCACCTCACGACGAGAGAGGGGCGTGGGCTTGGTACCGGGTCCGACGAACCCGGTGACCCCCGGAGTGTTCCGGATCACCGACCAGCTGTCATCGTCCAGCTCGCACCGGCAGAGCAGATAACCCGGGAACACCTTCTTCTGGACCACCACCTTCTTGCCGTTCTTGAATTCGACCACGTCCTCCATGGGGATGACCACCTCATAGATGCGGTCCTCCATGTTCATCGAGACGGCCCTCGAATGGAGGTTGGACTTCACCTTGTTTTCGTAGCCGGCATAGCTATGAATGACATACCACCGACCGGGCTGGTCATAGGGGCTGATGACCAGCGGACCCTCGTCGTCGGTATCCGTGTCCTCGTCAAAGTCCCCCTGATGGCCGCTTCCGGCCTGCCCGTCGCCGCTTCCGGCCTGGTCGGCCAGGTCGGCTCCGTCCTCGGAATCGGATCTGGCCGGTCCGGACGCTCGGCTGCCGACAGCGCCGAGCGGATCTCCTTCGTCTCCGGAAGGCATGTGGGCATCGTCGTGGGGCACAGTCACACCGATCACGTCTTGAAAAGCCACAGGACGCCCTTGGCGAAGGCGTAGTTCAGAATGAAAATCAGGATCATCAGGATCACCAGGGTCACCAGGGTCACCGTGGTGTAATTGATGACCTCCGAGCGGTTCGGCCAGGCTACCTGGCGTAGCTCCGATCGTACCTCCCGCAGGAACTGGCCCGGCCGGAAGGGTTCCCGCTTGGGAGGTCGGCGCGGCGCCGGCGCGGCGCGTTTCGGAGGAGCGTCACCGTCGGGATCTTGTCCCTGGCGCTGCATCGCACGTTTCTGTTCTCGGTTCACGTCTTGTTTCCTTCGACCGCTTTCCACGGTGGTGAGCAGGGCAGGAGGGACTTGAACCCCCAACCTTCGGTTTTGGAGACCGGTGCTCTGCCAGTTGAGCTACTGCCCTCTGTCGACCGCCGGGCCGCGACAACCGATCGCGGGGGCAACGGAACAGGATAGCACCGGCGATGCCGGACGTCCCAGGCGATATCCGGGTCGAACCGTGACCCGTGTCCTCCTGTGCAGGGCACGATTCCGGGGGCCCTGGGGCTCTAGCGGGTCTCCTTGTGCATCGTGTGTTTGCGGTCCCACCGGCAATACTTGCTCATCTCGATGCGCTCACGGTCGTTCAGCTTGTTCTTCATCGTGATGTAGTTGCGCCGCTTGCACAGTTCGCAGGCCAGCGTGACCTGAATGCGCTTCTCGTTCTTCGCCATGTGGTTCCTCTCCGTCTCTCGGATACCGTCGTCGTCTCATCGGTGCGGCGTGAGTGGCGGCACGCCGGCGCCGTGGAACACCCAAACCTCCCACCTCCTCGAGGCTCTGCCCTGACCCGTCCGTCGTGATTCGCTAGTAGCGGCGGCCGGACTCGAACCGGCGACCCCACGATTATGAGCCGTGTGCTCTGACCAACTGAGCTACGCCGCCAGGGCGAGCCCCCTGTCGGAATCGAACCGACGACACCAGCCTTACCATGGCTGTGCTCTGCCGACTGA
>DAHUZT010000014.1 GCA_027315005.1 Acidimicrobiaceae bacterium
CCGGTGGGGGAGTACACCAACCGGGCCTCACACTGGTTCCTCGGGGAGTAGCCGGCTCGACGGGAGTCTCGTGCGGCGGGTTCGACGGTGCCTCGATACCGTCGCCGTCCCGAGCGGCGCTCCCTGAAGCGTCGGCTCGGTCGGTGGTCCAGGTTCGTCGTTTCCGACGGGCGGCCATCCAGGCGATGGATCCGGCGCCGACCAAACTTGCGGCGCTCACGAGAGCGAGCAGCAGACCGACGGTGAACGCCCGCGGCCAGTACGTGAGTACCACCCGGTGGTGGCCGGCAGGGATGCGAGCTTGCAGCATCGCACCTGCGAACGAGGTCAGCACCAGCGGTCGACCGTCGATACTGGCGTGCCAGCCAGGGAGATTGTTGAGGCGCAATCGGAGCACCTGCGGAGTCGGGGCGTTCGTCTCGATCTGCCAGGTCGACGGGTTCGGATGGTGGACGGGTACCGGAATACCGAGGGTTTGGGCGGCGGGGATCGCCCCGGCCGGAGAGAGTGCGGTCAACGTCGCCTCTGACGCGCCCGGGACGTGGAACAGATCCTCGTTTCCGACCCGGGCGACGAACGTGCTGCCGGCGGGACCGCTGACACGTCGGGGTTCGAGGACGTAGGAGATGCCGAACAGCCGGGCGGCGGACACGGTGTGGACGACCGGGCAGAAGTAGTCGTTCCCGAGCTCTCCAGCAGACCGACCCGTCGCCCTGGTCCAAGCGCGGAAGTCTGAAGCCGGAACGACTCCGTCATAGACGCTCAGAAAGCGGACGCCATAGACGATGTTGGTCTCGCCCAGAAATCCGAGGCTCGGGAGGCTCGGGAACAGGAGCGCCGAAGGGCACGAAGTGACTCCGGTCCCGACGAGCGACGTACCGACGTCGCGCTTGAGCGTCGCTACCGCCGGTCTCACCGGAAAGAACCGCGTGCTCGAGGTCCACACCGGAGCGCCGGATGCGATCAGAAAGGCGGCTTCGGCCACGAGGAGAGACCCCGCAGCCAGGCGGACGGCCACTCTGTGGTTGCCTGCCCTGCCCTGCCGTTTGAGGACCATGATCCCCCCAACGACGGCCGATCCGAAAGTGGTCTCAATCGCCGGCCACAGAAAACTGATCGCTCGGGTCCGAGCGTCGGTCGAGCTCAGATGCCCGCGCGCGAAGAACCAGGTCGCCAAGAGGACGATCGCAATCAGCCCGAACGAGGCAAGTGCCCGGAGCTGCACTCGAGTACAGCTGTTCCTCCGCACCAGCACGTCGAGCCCGATGCCGGCCAGCATGGCCAGGGCGAAGGCCACCGGCATCTCCGCCCTGATCAGTTGGGCAGATCCGAAGAAGGGGATGCGGTGCAGCATCGAGGCGAAGGAGGGAACGAAGACCGCGCCCACCATCACGACCGTCACGGCTCCGAGAGCCATGACCTCGGGACGCCTCCACCGGGCGGAAACGGCGACGACGAGCAGCGCCAAGGCGATGGCGCCCACGTAGTCGGTGACCGCCCCTCCGGGAAACCAACCGAACCAGTTGCCGGTCCCGACCCCGAGACCGTCGAATCCGTTGAACAGGAAGTACGCCAGGCCGTGTGGCGGCAACACGGCCAGTGTTGTGTTGGTGCGACGGGCCGACAGTTCGATGAGCTGGACGCCAGGCAGGATCAGAGGGGCTGCCAAGGCGCCACCGGCCACGCCGGCCACGGCCAGATCCATAGTCGATCGCACAGCCGAAGACCAGTCCCCATCACCGACCAGACGGTGGACCACCACGACGGCGAAGAACAGACAGAGAGCCAGGACGAGGATGAACGAGCTCTCAGGATGCCCGGCGTAGATCGACATGGCGAGTGCGGAGGCGAACAGGAAGATCGATCGGATCCGGTGGCGACCCTTTGTGATCAGGATCGCTGCCGCGAACAGCCATCCACTCCACGACATGACCGACGCCGCCGACCATCCGACCCACTGGACCAGTGGTCCGCTGAGTGCGAACACGGTCCCGGCCATGGCTGACGCGAAGGTGCCAAGCCTCAGCACCCGGCCGAACACGTACGCACCGGTACCGGCCACACTGACGGTGACCATCACCCCGACGGTGTAGGCGTAGCGAAGGGGGACGAGATAGCCGACCAAGGCGGGCAGACCGAAGGGCGCCGATTGCCAATTGAAGGCCAAGGGCATTCCGAGCCCATTCAAAGGATTCCAGAGTGGAAGGTGACCGGCATGGACCTGCTGCCAGGTCTCGACCGTCCACGGCATGAAGATGCCGATCGGATCGTAGGGGACGGCACGGATCGTGCCACCGGACTGTGCTGTGATGCCCCACTTGAGCATGAGGTCCTGTGGGCCGAGGAACGGTCCGTGGATCAGGGCAGGGAGGAACAGACCCACGGAAACCGCCAGGACCCACCCGATGCCGAGGAGGTCGGGGCAGCGGTCCCTCCAACCGAGGCGACGTTGACGGACGGCCCGATGGTCGGTCACGTTGACAAGTGCGGAGGTCTCTGTCACCCCAAAGTGCCTGACGTCACGTTCATTTCGAAATCTGAACCCCACCCCGGGGAGGTCGGCGACACGCCGAGATCGTGCCCTATCCCCATCGGTGTGCTGAAGTTTCGCAGATGCCTTTGGGGCTCACCGGATAGCGCGACCGCGTCCGGCTCCTTGCCTGTTCGAGCTGGCGAGCACGGTGGTGATGTGCTCGACCCGGCGCGACGGTGACCTGCATCCGATTCGGCCGATGGCACCGACGGCGATGGCACCGACGGGAGAAGGAGGCGTACGCTGTGGAGGAGGGCGAGCCGCGGCCCACGCGATCGTGCCCGTATGGCATCTAAATGCCACCCTTCTCTTGTTGGGCGAGTTGACCGGTAGCGGTGTTCGGTAGGGTCAGGAGTCAACATGACCGATTGTGACGACAACCCTCCTGACGGCAGCCCGTCGAGCCGACAGGCCCTGAGCGGGCGCCTCTCGCGACGGCAGTTGCTGAGCTGGACTGGAGTTGTGCTGGGTGGTGGTGCTCTCGCCGCTTGCAGTTCGACCGAATCAGCCGGGGCAGCCAACGGGAAGTACAGGTCGACCTCGCCGTCCCGCACACTGATCACGGTCGCTCACGCCGACGACAACCTGCTGTTCATGAGCCCCGACGAGCTCACCTTGATCCGGAACGGTGCCGCTGTACAGGTCGTCTACCTGACCACCGGTGACGCAGGCCGCGGCTCCGCCTACTGGCAC
>DAHUZT010000016.1 GCA_027315005.1 Acidimicrobiaceae bacterium
GAGCAGTCCGCGATTCGATCGCGCCAAGATCGCGCCAAATCGGCCAATTTCGGCCCGATTCGAGGGTCCCTGAGGAGGGGTGGTCCGGCCAGCAGACCGCTCTGAGCTGGGAAGACGTGGGAGTCGGGCTGCCCGGATTTGAACCGGGGACCTCTGCGTCCCGAACGCAGCGCGCTAACCAAACTGCGCCACAGCCCGCTACCTGGGGCGTGCTGGGCGCAGCCCCCGGAGCAGGGCGATGCTACCCGACCGGACCGGTCCTGATGCCCGCCCGGTGGTTCGCGTCCCTGTTCGACGGTTGGCGCTCTGGCGTCCCGGAGGACGGGTCCTCCCCGCCGACAGGTTCGGTCTGCTTCGCGACCACCTTGGCAATGCGGTGGCGGTCCATCTCGGCGACCCTGAGGCACCAGCCCGGGATGTCGAGGGTCTCACCTTCTCCCGGAATGTGACCGAACCCGTCGAACAAGTAACCGCCCAGGGTGTCGTACTCACCCTCGGGGATGGCGATACCCAGACGGTCCCGCACGTCGTCGACGCTCATCCGCCCATCGAGAAGCCATCGGTTGCTGTCCACCCGGACCAGTTCGGGTTCGTCGTCCGAGTCGAACTCGTCGGGTAGGTCCCCCACCAGGGCACCGAGCAGGTCCTTCACCGTGATCACGCCTTCGACTCCGCCGTGTTCGTCGACGACCACGGCGAACGCACGGCGCTGCCTGCGCATCTCGGCCAGCACGTCGAGGACGAGGTGTGACTCAGGGACGAGGAACGGCTGGCGGATTCGCCGCGAGATGTCGATGGTGCTTGGTGTCCGGGAACCGGAGGAATCCTGGATGGCTCCGGTCCTCCCTTCTGCTCGGGCTCCGACTCCGCCTTCGTCGCCATCGCCTCCCGACGCGGAGTCGGCGGTGGCACCCGCAGCCCCACCCGCTGCAACATCGGCGGCCGCGGCCCCACCACCAGCAACTGTCACACCCCCGTTGACCGCCCATCCCGCTCGGAACAGGTCGTTGACGAACAGCACACCGATGAGGTCGTCGAGGCTGTCGCCACACACTGGAAAGCAGCTGTGGCCGGTCTCGCGCACGGCACCGGCCACGCCCTCCACGGTGACCGGAATGGTGAGCGCTACGACATCCACTCTCGGGGTCATCACCTCCCGGACGACGGTGTCCCGCAGGTCACCGAGTGCCTCGATGATGAGCTCCTCCTGGGTATTGGCCCCCGAAGCCCCGGACGCGCCCGGCCCGCCGTTCGGACGCCCGCCGCGCCATCCGACTGGTGTGCCACGGCTGCGCGCACCACGGGCCCGCCGCCTGGGTCCGGCGGGTGGGGGTTCCTCGTCCGCCTTGTGCTTGAAGAGGGACATGGGGATCAGCGAGTGGCGCCTGTGGCTCTCAGAATGCGGACGAGGGCGGGGCGGCCACCACCGAAAGTGGCTGGTACGACTCGTCGTAGTAGGTCGCCCCCTCCAGCAGGGCGGCGATCGCGCGCCTGAGACGGATGGGATCGAGGGGTTTCACCAGCCACCCTTCGGCTCCCGACCGCCGGGCGAGGAACACGTCGGGCCTACGGTCGAGGAGCATCAGAACCGGGACGTGGTCGAGCTGGCCATAGGACGCCTCGAGCCGGAGCTCGAGGCAGACGGCCATGCCTCCCATGTTCCCCATCTGGAGGTCGACGACCACGAGGTCGGGTTCGGACTCGGACACCATCGCCATGACCTCCGGCCCCGACCGGGCTTCGGTGATCGTGACATCGGGCCGATCGGCGATGGCAGTCACCTCAGCGCGCACCGATGGGGCGTCGCTGGCCACGAGGATGGTGGGCACCGTCAGAGGTTAGCGCTCTTCAGCAGCGGCCTTCGATGCCGGAGGGCCGAACAGCAGATCGGCGATCGACGTCAACCCGACGAGATCGTGCACGTCCGAGTTGAGCAAGGGGACCCGGAAGACCGGGGCCGGATCGACCTTGGCTACCAGGTCGGCGAAGGCCGCCTCTTCGCGATCCGACGCTGCCGTGTACCCCTCGAGGTTGTCGACCAGTTGGGCAAGAGCACTACCCGGCTCGAGGCCGTCGAGCGCGGCCAACTCCCCGAGTTGCCTCTTGTCGGCGAAGCGGGGCTGCACCTTGTTGACCACGAGGGCGGTCACCGACATGTCCGACTCGGCGAGCTTGCCGGCGAAATGGACGGCTTCGTCGACTGAGTCGGGCCTGGGTGAGGCCACCAGCACGAAGGCGGTGTCCGACTGGACGAGCAGCTGCCGGACCCGTGTGGCTCGGTCACGGAAGCCCTGCTCCATCCCCTCGAAAGCCTGGAAGAAGGCCACGGCATCGGCCACGATGTCGGCTCCGGCGACCTTGGAGATGGTTCGAAGCAGGGCATGGGTGGCCACTCCCATCAGCTTGAGCCCGACCCGGGTCGGGGCCATCAGTGCCTGGAAGATCCGGTTCTCGAGGAAGCGGGTGAGCCGTCGCGGGGCATCGAGGAAGTCGAGGGCGTTGCGGCTCGGAGGGGTGTCGACCACCACCATGTCGAAAGCGCCTTCCTCGACCAGTTCGTAGAGCTTCTCCATGGCCATGTACTCCTGGGTACCCGAAAGGGTCCCGGTGAGATTGCGGTAGATCCGGTTGTTGCGGATCTGCTCGGCCTGTTCGTCGCCGTCCGAGTACCGCCGCACCAGGTCGTCGAAGGTGCCCTCGGGGTCGAGCATCAGGGCATGGAGCTCGCCCGGCCAAGGTCCGACGATAAGCGTCGGTCGGTTGGTCAGGGTGTCGAGCCCCAGGGCGTTGGCCAGGCGCCGCGCCGGGTCGATGGTGACCACGCAGGTATTCCGGCCGAGCCGGGCCGCCTCCAGGGCGAAGGCGGCGGCCACGGTCGTCTTTCCCACCCCGCCGGAACCACAGCAGATGACGATTGAGTGGTCCTCGGCCACCCGGCGCAGTGCGCGAGTCGGGGTCACGGGCTCGCCCCGGCGGGATCGTGGAGCGCGGCCACCCCGTTGGCCAGGGCATCGCTCAGGATGTCGAGCTCTGAGGGACCGATTGCGTCGGCGAAGAGAAAGGGGACTCGCAGCTGAGCCAGGGGAAGCTGATTGCCCAGCCGCTCGAGCTGCTCGTTCTGGAGGTCGGCCCGGGTGGTCCGGAACCGTCGTGCCGCCTCGAGCGACGAGACGAGGTCATCTCCCACTGTCACACGGGCCAACGCCACGGCACCGGCCGCTGTCACGGCGAGCCCGTCCACCTCCGGGTAGCACCCGTTGACGATGACGGGTCCGAGGGCCACGCCTACCTTGTCCTCCAGCTGGAAGGCGGCCTCGATGGCCTCGTTGACCGGCATTTCCTCCGGGAGTGTGACCAGGGCAACTTGGCACCGTTCGGGGTCGGAGAGCAGATCGACCACCTCAGCCGCCTGGGTCCGGACCGGCCCGCCACGCGCCGCATCGAGCAGGCCGCGCGCCGAGGACAGAAAGGTCATGGCGTGCCCGGTGGCAGGCGCGTCGACCAGGACGAGATCTGCCATTCCACTTCGCTCGATCTGTTTCACCTTGCCCAGGACGAGGACGTCCCGGATTCCTGGGATCGCTCCTGCCACCAGGTCGATGATCCCCGACGACATCAGGCGTTTCGAGACCCTCTTCAGCCCGTGGTCGGCGAGGTACTCGACGAGCGCGTCATCGGGGGTGATCGTTCGGGCCCGCACGGTGCCCGGTCGAATGGCGCTCGGACCCGGGTCGTCGCCGCCCTCGCCGTCGTCGTCCACCGGCTCAGCTCCGGCAGCAAGCAGCACCGAACCCGCGTAGCCGAGGGGCACCGCGTGCCCGAAGGCACTGGCCACCCCCGTGCGTCCTTCGAGTTCGACGACCAACACCGACAAGCCGGTCCGTGCCGCGAGATGGGCAATGGCGGCCACCATCGTCGTCTTTCCCACCCCGCCCTTGCCGGCCACGATGAGGACCCGGCTCTGGCGGCAGAAGGTGCGCACGTCCATGACTCCAACGAGCGTAGTGTGCGGGTCGCCCGTATCCTCTCCGCAGCGGAGCCCACTTGGACACGCCACGTGGTTCGTTCCCCGCCGAGGGTGGCGGCGACAGCCCGGTTGCCATGCTGGGTGCCCACCGCACCTTCCGGTGGAGGGAAAACCGGTTCTCGCCCCTTGTTTTGGGCCCGGCCACCGCGGTACGTTCGCTGGACGGAGGATGGATCAAGGGGGAGCAGGGGACGTGGAGCAGCAGGTGCTTGACACATGGCGGCGCAAGGCGTCTTGTCGTGGGCCCCAAGCGGAGATCTTCTTTCCGCCCGCCCATGCCGAGCGGAAAGAGGAGAAACTCGATCGGGAGAGCCGGGCGAAGTCGATCTGCAGCACCTGCGTGGTGCGCAGGGAGTGCCTGGACTACGCCATCCGCATCCATGAGCCGCACGGGATCTGGGGCGGCTTGAACGAGGTGGAGCGCAAGCAGCTGGTCGAGCGCCGGGCCGGGTGAGCCGCATCCAGGACCGGCCCATGGCCGGCCGGGTCGGCAGGTCAACCTAGGCCCAGAGCTTTGTCGGCTGCCCGCACACCCTTGCTGGCGCATACCGACCCGGGTTGTTGACCGGTGGCCAGGCAGATCCCGGCGGTCAGATAGTTGGCGGAGGCGACGACCGGCGGGGTGACCGCGCCACCGGCCTGGCTCAGGTCTCCGGCGATGGTGGACTGCGAGAGGCCGACCAGCACAGCGGGGCTGAACCCGGCCGTGCTCGCCACCATGTGATTGGCGATGTCGACGAAGGGGAGCTGGCCCGGAGCGGTGCCGGGGGTGGGACCGTTGCCGTAGCGGGCCATGACCTGGGCCTCGCCGGCAGTCAGCTCGGCGATCCGGACGTAGGAGCCGTCGCGTGCCAGTACGGACGAGAAGAGCTCGACTCCGGTGAAGTCGACGTACTGGCTGGTGTAGGACGAGTCGGTGAAGGTGAAGCTCTGGATGCTGGGGAACACGGCATTGGGTGAGGATGCGGTGTTGCGGAGCTCGGCGAACCGGCCGAAGCGGGACAGCGCCACCACCAGTGGCCAGCGCTCCGCTGCGCAGAAGGGACAGAAATCAGCTCCCACGAAGAGGACGAGTGGCTTGCCGCCCGGACCGACGAGAGGGGCCCCGGTCACCAGCTTGGGCGGGATTACCGGGGAACGGGGTGCGGCGACCCCCGTCGAGTCGAGCACCGATCCCGGTACGCCGGTGACCGCCGCCAGCACCCCCGGCGAGGTTCGGGCCGGTTTGGCTGAGCGCTGAGCGGTGGCAGAGGGTCTGGTCAATGCATAGGCGACCAGGACGATCACCCCGACGAGGAGGATGGCGATCACCACCCAGACCACCCGGGCGGTGCGAGCCGAGGACGGGCCGATCGCCGGATCGGGAACCGGCCCGGTTGCACCTCGGTCGCCTTGGTGCATGGCGAAGCCGGGCCCGGTGTCGATCGGAGGGTCGTCGTCTATCGGCCCGAGCTCCGATCGGATCAGATCTCGCCCGCGGCGAGGTCTGAGCTACCGAACCCTGCTGCCTGCCCGTCGTCAGATCCGTATCCGGGTTGGAGCACGACAGGCGCCGAGGTCACGATGACCGCGAAGAGGATGAAGGTGATCAGGTGCACCGACGAGCACCACAGGCAGATCGCCTTGATGATGAACAGCTCGGCGCTGATCAGATAGATGATCATGCCCACTCCCACCACCGACAGGGCCAGGCGGGCCAAGTGCACGAGGCGATTCGCCGATCTCCAGGCCGCCGGCAGGCAGAACGCGACCATGGGCACGAAGTAGAACAACCCGAGGATGGCCACCGGAACGCCGAAGATGTACGACTGCGGGCTGGTCGTGACCTCCGCGCAGTTGATGGTACCGCTGTCGGAACAGACCAGCGAGTGGGGATCGAAGTGGGTGATGGTGAGGTAGGTGGCCACACCCAATCCGGCCAGGCTGAGGAGCAGGGTGGCAACAGGTTGCCAGCGGAGGGTCGACACGGAACCTGCGCCCCGTTCAGCCGATCTTCAGGGCCTTGGCGGCAGCCTCGACCCCCGAGCTGGTGCAGACCGAACTCGGTGCGTTACCGGTACTCGCGCAGATGGCAGCCGTCATGTAGTTGGCGGTGGCCACGATGGCCTGGGTGGCGGGATTGCCGGTGTCACTGAGGCCGCCGGCGATCTGACTCCAGGTCTGCCCGGCCAAGATCCCCGGGTCGTAGCTGGCGCCCGAGATGAGCGCCTTGCTGTCGATGAGCACGAAGGGGAACGAGATCCCCCCGGCCGAGGTCGCACTCGGGTTGTACTGGGAACTGCTGTACTTGGTGGCGATCGACGCTTCCTGCTGGGTCAGACTCTGCAGCGGCCGGTAGCCGTTGTTGTTGACACAGGATGTACAGGGGATGTTGCTGTCCACTTCGACCGGCACGAAGTGGATATAGGGGCTGGTGTACGTCGATCCGTAGTAGCTGAAGGTGTGGGTCGCGGCGTCGACGTCGGTATGGGAAGAGGCGGTGATCTTCAGGTTGGAGAAGGTCCCGAAGCGCGACAGCGCGGCCGTCATCGGCCAGCGCTCCGCTGCGCAGAAGGGGCAGAACTCCCCACCGATGTAGAGCATCGAGGGTGACTTGCCGTTGAGGGTCAGGGGAGGCTGGTTCTTCAACACGGTGGGCGGAGAGACCGTCGCCGACGGGCTGTTGATCCCGATCGTGTTGTACACCGAGAGGGGGATGTTGGTCACGTCGTGGACCACCGACGCCGGAGCCGGAACCGTCGCCGTGAAGGAGGCGTTGGTCGTGCTGTTGCCGCCGCCGGCAGCGAACACGGCTACCAGGACGACGATGATGATCACCACCAACCCGACGGCTCCCCAGGTCAACATGGCCGGAGAGAACCGGCTCGGAGCGGGGGTCGCGGGTCGGCGTCCGGGCATCGGGGTGTTACCCCCCCGGGCTCCGCCTCCACGGCCGCCTCCACCTCCACCCCGGCCCCCGGCTGTCCCGCCCCGGCCCGGGGGCGTCTTTCCCGAAACCGGACGGCTCTGGGCCCGGCTGTCGGCCTTGGCGTCCTGCCCGCCGGGGCCGGGCTTCGGTTTGTTGCCTCCGGCAGGGGTCCTGGTCTTGTTGTCGGCCATGGGTCCGCAGTCTCTCCACACTGTTGTGCTGGTCAGCAGCGAGCGTAACGGGTCGGGGGGGTCTATGGGATGCAGACGACCGGGTCGCCTTCCGCGAGCCGCTTCGGGCTCCCGTGTCCCAGCCGTCGGCTGTCACCAGCCAGGCGCTACGGGGGATCCCGGCAGGTTGCCAGGCTCGTGCCTACACTCATGCCCGATGGCGAGCGAGGTGCGAGAACACGACCTCGACCTGGTGCGGGATGCCAACCGGGTCCGACGGCCTGGAGACACCCCTGGAGTGGCACCGGTGCGGATGCGCATCGAGTCGGTCGAGGTCGACGGGCGCCACGTCCGCTTCGGGGTCTGTGGAACGGGGCCCGATGCCGTGCTGCTCCATGGATGGGGGCTCGGTCCCCGGGCCTACCGGGGGCCGGCCAGCTCGATGGCCGCTGCCGGCTGCCGGGTGTTCGCACCGTCGCTTCCCGGATTCGGTGGCAACCCCGAGCTCGACCCCGAGGACCGGACGTTCACCGGATACGCCAACTGGCTCGGTCGGTTCCTCGACACGGTGGGCGCGAGCGACCTGTCGGTGGTAGCCGGCCACTCGTTCGGGGGTGGGGTGGCCACCGCCTTCGTCTACGAGCAGCCGTGGCGGGTGTCCGGGCTGCTGTTGGCCAACGCGATCGGCAGCCCGACCTGGACGCTCCTCCCGGACGAGGTCCGGACAATGGTCGAGCGGCCCATGTGGGACTGGGGGCGTCACCTGGCGACCGACCTGCTCGGGTCCCCGCAACGGTTTCGCATCCTCCCGACACTCCTCCACGACTTCGTCTCCAACCTGGCGATCAACCCGCTCGGCATGTTCCGGACGGGGGAGTTCGTCCGTCGGGCCGATCTCGTGCACGAGGTCGGCGCAATCGCCAAGTGGGGGATCCCGGTGACGGTGGCCTGGTCGGACCGCGACATGCTGGTGCCCCGATCCGCCTTCGACGAGTTGCGGCGGGCCGCCCGGGTCGACGGAGTCGTGGTACCCGGCCCGCACGCCTGGCCCATCGCCGATCCCGTCGCCTTCGGCGATGTAGCGCTCGGTGCCCTGGTCGACTCTGGGGTGCTCACCGCCCGGGTCGGCCCGGCCGGGTAGGGCTACCCTGATCCGGTGCCCGTTCCCGTGCGAGACGCCGCCACACTGATGTTGGTTCGCGACGGCATCGGCGTCAGAGACGGGGCCGGTGGGCCGTCCGTCGTCGAGGTGTGCATGCTCCGTCGCAACCTGGCTTCCGAGTTCGTGGCCGGGGCGTACGTGTTCCCGGGTGGTTCGGTGGATTCCGACGACAGGGGTCTCCAGGCCGAGAACCTGTGACTCGGTCGCTCCGATGCCGACGCCAGCCGGGTGCTCGCAGTGGACTCCGGCGGCCTCGGCTTCTGGGTGGCTGCTCTGCGCGAGTGCTTCGAGGAGGCCGGGGTGATGCTTGCTGTCCGGCGCGACGCCGCAGCGGCCAGGAAGCTGGACCCGGCGGTGACACAGGTTCCGGCGGAGCTCCTGGACACCAGCGAGCCTCGAATCGCCGCCCGATTCGCCGCCTACCGCCACGCGGTCAACTCCGGCTCGATGCGCCTGCTGGACGTCTGCCACGAGGAGGGCCTCGCCCTGGCCGTGGGGGACGTGCACTACGTGAGCCACTGGATCACCCCCGAACTGGCTCCGAGGCGCTACGACACCAGGTTCTTCGTCGCGACGGCGCCCCCTGGCCAGGTGGCCACCCACGACGACGGAGAGACCATCGCCGCCATCTGGGTGCGACCGGCCGACGCGTTGGCCCGACACCAAGCCGGTGAGATCGATCTGTTGCCACCGACCATCGCCAATCTCGAGGCACTCCAGCCCCACCGGACGAGCGACGAGGTGATGGCGTGGGCCCGGTCGGTCTCGGACGTCCCGGTGATCCTGCCCATCGTCTTGGTCGAGGACGGGCACGTGCTCATCCTGCGGCCGGGCGACGAGAGGTACGAGGAGGCATTGGCCGATCGCCTCACGTCGGGGCCCGACCCGGCGGCCGAGCTCCAGGCTGCCGCCCGATGGCTGTGGGGCCCCAGAGCCGCGTCGTGAGTCAGAACCGTCCCTTCTCGCCCCTCGGTCGTGACTCGCTAGCGCCTCCTACGCGGTGCTCATGAGGCTTCCCGGGCGAGATCCTCACGGGAGGGACGAGCTGGTCCTCTCGTCCGCCTCAGCCGTCGGCGCGGACACCGCGGCCTCCACGCGCTCGAGGAGACGAACGGTGCAACCGTCCATGGGGGTGAGCGGTGCGATGGACGAGATGACCGTGTCTGCCAGTTCGTCGAAGACCTGAGCCAGAGCCGAACCAGCTTCGAGCGCCACCGGAGCCCCGGCATCGCCACCTGCGGCCACTGACGGGTGGAGGGGGATCCTGCCGATGAGCGGGACGCCGACGTCGGCGGCGAGCCGGGCTCCCCCGCCCGATCCGAACAGCGCGTAGGAGGTCCCGTGCTCGCAGGTGAAGTCGCTCATGTTCTCGATGACCCCGGCTACCCGGAGGTAGCCCTTGCGGGCCATGTCTGCCGTGCGGGCGGCGACCTTCTGCGCCGCCACCGGGGGGGTGGTGACCACGACCACCTCGGTCCTGGGCAACATGCGAGCAAGGCCCATCTGGATGTCACCGGTTCCGGGGGGCATGTCGATCAGCAGGTAGTCGAGGTCACCCCAGTGCACGTCCTCCAGGAACTGCTGGACCGCCCGGTTGAGGATGAGTCCCCGCCACATGATGGCGCTCTCCTCGTTTGCGAGGAAGCCCATCGACAGGACCCGCAGGGTGCCGTCGCCGATGGAGCGTTCGAGCGGCACCATCTTCTTGTCCCTGGCCTCGACCGCACCTTGCATTCCGAGCAGACGGGGAACCGAGAACCCCCAGATGTCCGCATCGAGCAGCCCGACGGTGAGGCCCTGTCGGGCCATGGCGACGGCCAGGTTCACCGTCACCGAGCTCTTGCCCACCCCCCCTTTGCCCGAAGCGATGGCGATGACCCGGGCCGAATCGGGGATGTCGGTGGCCGGGGCCGGGTCACGAGCCAGCAGCCGGGCACGGGCCATGACGTCCCGGCGTTGCGAATCGTCCATCACTCCGGTGGTCACGACGACGTCCGAAACTCCCTCGATGGCTCCAACCATCCGCTCGACGTCGCTCTTGATCTGGGTGCGGAGGGGGCAACCCGCTACGGTGAGCGCCACCTCGACGCCGACCACCACCTGGTGCTCGTGGCCGGATCCGCCCTGGCTGTCGTCATCGACCTCGATGGCGGTGACCATGCCGAGCTCGACGATGTCCGCCCCGAGCTCGGGGTCGACGACCCCTCGCAGGGCGTTGCGCACGGCTGCTTCGAGGGTCCCTTCATCGGCACCCTGATCGGAATCGGGCGGCGCGAGGCCGGGGACCGGCCTGGTGCCGGTTGGTTCGGCGCTGCTCACCTGCACAATCGTACCGGCCCGTCCAGCGCTGCTGGTCGGGCCGTGTACCACTTCGGACTTGGCGCGGGTACGCTTGGAGGGATCACGCGGTGATCCAGGAGGAACCATGAGCGCCACCATGCAGAGTGTCAGCATCGGAAAGAAGCCGAACCCGGTCAATCTCACCGACCTGGCCGCGGCCAAGGTTGCAGAGCTCCTGGCCCAAGAGGATGTCGAGGGGTTGGCACTCCGTGTGGCAGTACGTCCCGGCGGATGCTCCGGCTTCAGCTATGAGATGTACTTCGACGCAGAGATCGCCGAGGACGATGTGGTCAGGGAGTTCGGCTCGGTCAGTGTCGTCGTCGATCCGGCGAGCGCCGATCTCCTCAAGGGGTCGACGCTCGACTACAGCGACGGGCTGCAGGGTGCCGGTTTCCACGTGACGAACCCCAACGCCACCAGGACCTGCGGGTGCGGTTCCTCCTTCAGCTGAGCAGCCGGGTCAGTTGAATGGTCGGTCCGCTCTGACCGGTCTCTGATGCAACTGCTCGTCGACGGGGCGGCCGTCGAAGTGGATGACGGGAGTCTCACCCTGCTCGATGTCCTGAGGGACCGATCGGGTATCCGAAGCGTCAAGGATGGCTGCAGCCCCCAGGGCCAGTGCGGGTGCTGCACCGTGTGGGTCGACGGGAGGTCTCGGGTAGCGTGCGTCACCCCGGTCCGGCGGGTGGCCGGTCGGGAGATCACGACGCTCGACGGTCTGCCTCCGGGCACCCGCCAACGGTGGGCGGACGCCCTGGTAGCGACCGGTGGCAGCCAGTGCGGATTCTGTACCCCTGGCGTCGTGATGCGGCTGGCCGCGCTGGCCGGGAAGGCTCCTGTATCCGACGGCACGGTCGATCAGGCCCTGCTGGCCCACCTCTGCCGCTGCACAGGTTGGCAGACCATCAAAGAGGCGGCCAGGATGGTCATCGGCGGGGATGGTCGTGTCGGGTCGGGCCATGACCGTTGCGCCGGTGGTGGCCGTGACCTGGCCCAGGCCGCCCGCCGGGCCGAGCTCGAAGGCGGGGTACCCCAACAGGTCGGCCCGCACGTGGCGCTGGGCCGGGCCGGGTTCGCCGACGACACCGCGCCCGAAGGTGCGCTCGTGGCCGTACCCGACGGCCGTGGGGGCCACGTGGTGGGCGCCACCCCCTCTGAGGCCAGGAACCGGTCGGGGAAGGTCCAGGGCCGGAGCACGAGCCTGGCTCCGAGACCGCCTGTGGCGGTGCCGCCGGGAGCGTGGGCCCTCACCCTCCGGACCAACTGGGTGGAACCCGCCTATGTGGAGCCGGACGCCTCGTGGTGCGAGCCCGGTGGCAGGCCGGCCTCCCCGGTCGGCAACGGCGGCGCATTCGGGGGGAAGCTCCGTTCGCCGGTGGCGGAGGAGGCGCGGGCCCTGGCCGAGGAGCACCGGCGGGCGGTGCGCGTGCTCTGGTCCCGCGAGGACGTGGTGCGGCGTGCTCCGAAGCGTCCCCCGGTGGCCGGAGCGGTGCGCCCCGACGGGAG
The DNA here is from genome assembly GCA_027315005.1 of Acidimicrobiaceae bacterium. Taxonomy (GTDB): domain Bacteria; phylum Actinomycetota; class Acidimicrobiia; order Acidimicrobiales; family RAAP-2; genus Bog-756. The sequence continues at coordinate 12,114 of DAHUZT010000016.1, forward strand.
CGGGGTGCTGCGGATCGGGATACCGATCGGGGGCGACCTCGCCGGCGAGGGCGTCCGTTCGCCTGAGGTGGAGAAGGCCGTGGCCATCGTGGCGCCCTCCCTCGTTCTCGAATGGGTTCCGGTGAGAGGGCCTCAGGTGTCGTTCGACCTCCGTGGTGCCGTGTGGGCGGAGGCCGCGGTGTTGGCGGCGTGCGCCCCGTTCGCCACCGCCATGGCGAAGAGTGGTGGGACAGGACGTGCGGAGGTGATCCCGGGTGTGGTCGGAGTACCCATCGAAGTCGTGAGCCCGGGTGGGGGACGGGCCGTGGCCTGCTACACGCTCGAGGGAGGACTCCGGATCGAGGTCGACGCCGGGATGGTGCTCGACGAGGTGGTGCTCCGCTCGTACTGCATCGGGGCAGCGCATCAGGCATTGAGCTGGGTACGTTCCGAGGCGATCGCCGTCGATGATGACGGCGAGGTAGGCGACCTGACCGTACGTTCGTTCGGCGTCGTTCCCGCCCGGGCGATGCCGCCGGTCGAGGTGGTGACCCTCCCCGGGGAGGGTCACCCGGTCAATGGGTCGGACGCGGTGTTCGCCGCGACGGCCGCTGCGGTATGGCTCGCCGATGGGCTCGGTGAAGTATGGCCCACCGGCTCGGCTCGCCACAATGGATGAGAGCGCACTGTCCCACCCCCCCGTCTCCGAGGAGCAGACTCGATGAGCACACCCATCGGTCCCTATTCGCCCGTTGTCTGCGCCGGTCCGTGGCGGATCTGCTCGGGTCAGTTGGGTCTGGTGCCACACTCGGATGCATCCGGGGCGCCTGCGCTCGTCGACGGAGGTGTCGAAGCGGAATTGCTGGCGGCCCTCGCACACGCCGAACAGCTGCTGATGGGGGTGGGGGCGTCCTTGCACCACGTGGTGAAGACCACGGTCTTCCTCGTCACCATGGACGACTATGCCGGTATCAACGCGGCGTACTCCCGGACATTCTCGGACCACCGCCCGGCTCGATCGGTGGTGGCCGTGAGCGGCCTCCCGATGGGTGCCGCAGTGGAGATCGAGCTGTGGGCCTATGTCCCCGAGGCAGACCCCGTACCCGAGGCAGACCCCGTACCGACCGGTGCAGAGACGGGCTGATCCCATCCGATCCCGTCGACCGGGCCACGCTGCACGTCGGAAGCGTCAGGCAGAACCCACCGTGGCGATGCCCCCGTCCACCGGGATGATCGTACCTGTGAGGTAGGAGCCTGCACGCGAGGACAAGAAGAGGGCGACTCCGGCCATGTCGTCGGGTCTTCCGATCCGCCTGAGTGGTGCGCTCGCGGCGATCTGATCGCCGAACGAAGCCAATGTCGCCGCCATCATCTTCGACTCGAAGGGTCCCGGGGCCACGGCATTCACGGTGATCAGAGGAGCTAGCTGTTTGGCCAGATGGCGCGTGAGCTGGTGAACGGCGGCTTTTGACGCAGAGTAGGAGTACGTCTCGAGCATGGGCACGTGGATCCCGTCGATTGATCCGATGTTGATCACCCGTGATGGTTCATCGGCGGTGGCCACCGCTCTCAGTAGGGGCAGGAAGAACTTTGTGACGTGGAAGACTCCCTGGACATTGAGGTCGAGCACCCGGTTCCATGAGGCGGAATCGTGCTCGTCGAGCGGAGCACCCCAGGTCGCCCCCGCATTGTTGACCAGGATGTCGACATGGTCGTGGTCGGCCGCCACGGCATCGGCCAGGGAGCGCGCTCCTGCTTCGGACGACAGATCGGCAACCACCCCGGTGCACGCTCCTTTGCACGAGAGCTCGGTGACCGTCTCCGACACGGCATCCGCCTTGCGCGACGCCACCACGACCTCGGCACCGGCGCCGACCAGTCCAGCCGCGATCATGTGTCCGATCCCTCTGGTCCCACCGGTCACGACGGCGGTCTTGCCGAAGACGGAGAAGAGATCGTCGGAGGGCCCTTGCTGGGCGGTATCGATCATGGGCGGTGACCGTAGTCCACTGACACCGAAGGCCGCGGCCACCACCGGGTTCCGCTCCACGGTCCCATACCGACGCTCTCCAGCGGATTATGGCGTCCAGCTGGTCTGACCGAACCGGTAGCCGACGGACCGTACGGTCTGGATGAGGTGAGCATGCTCCTCCCCCAGCTTGGCTCGGAGCCTGCGGACATGGACATCCACGGTACGTGCACCCCCGTAGTACTCGTACCCCCACACCCTGCTGAGCAGCGCATCCCGGGTGAACACCTTCCCGGGCCGGGCGGCGAGGAACCGCAGCAGCTCGTACTCCATATAGGTGAGATCGAGCACGCGACCCGACACCGCCGCCTGGTACGTCTCCAGGTTGAGCACCAGAGGTCCATGCTCGAGGAGATCGGGCCGCAGGCCGCGTCCGGTGCGCCAGAAGAGATGGGCCAGTCGTGCAAGCAACTCCTCAGAGTTGACCGGTTCGACACAGAGGTCGTCGAACAGGTCCTCGCGCAGGTCGAGCTCCGGGAGTTGTGCGCTGGATACCAGCACTATCAGGGGGGCGAGTGGAACGTCGCGCTTGCGCAGGTGGCGACAGAGAGCGAAACCACCGGTCGGATCGTCGACACAGGAGATCAGCGCACCTGACCAGCCGTCCTCGGGTTCCTCGGAATCCGACCGTTCGGGACTGTCGATCCCGCACCACGGGTAACCGGCTCGATCGAGTGCGCCGGCCACCGCGAGCGGGGTGGAGCCGGGGAAGCACAACAGTGGCTCCATGCCTAGACGACCCTCTCTCCCTGTCGTGACCCGCAGGCCGCCGGCACAGCTTCCGGGCAAATCTGCGCAATCGCATTCGCAATCGCTGTCGAAGCGCCGGCGGCGATGGTCATGTCGCGTCCTCGTGCAGCTACAACAAGGGGAGATAGCGGTCGAGCTCGAACTGGGAGACGTGCGCCTTGTACTCCGCCCACTCCGACCGCTTGTTCCGGATGAACCACTCGAACACGTGCTCTCCTAGCGTAGACAAGAGCAGCTCGGAGGACTCCATCAGACCGAGCGCCTCGTTGAGACTCCCAGGAAGGTGCAGGATTCCCTGTGCCTCCAGGTCCTCCGCGCTGAGCGAGTAGAGATTGGCGGCCGCTTCGGGCGGGAGCTCGTAGCCACCTGCGATCCCTTCCAGTCCGGCAGCCAACATGACGGCAAAGGCGAGGTAGGGGTTGCAGGCACTGTCGGGCGATCGGTACTCGATCCTGGTCGACTCGGTCCGCCCTGGCTTCACCACCGGAACGCGCACCAGGGCCGACCGGTTGTTCCGGGCCCACGAGACATGGATGGGCGCCTCGTATCCGGAGACCAGCCGCTTGTACGAATTGACCCACTGGTTCGTCACTGCCGTGATCTCGGGGGCATGGCGCAAGAGGCCGGCGATGAACCCCCTTGCGACGTCGGAGAGCTCACCAGGTCGCTCTGCGTCCACGAAGGCGTTCTCGTCACCGGAGAACAGCGACAGGTGGGTGTGCATCCCGGACCCCTGTACACCTGCACTGGGCTTGGGCATGAAGCTGGCGAACACGTCTTGCTGGCGCGCCATCTCCTTGACGACCAGGCGGACGGTCATCACGGTGTCGGCCATGGTCAGCGCGTCGGTGTAGCGGAGGTCGATCTCGTGCTGGCTCGGTGCGTCCTCGTGCTGGGCGTGCTCGACGGGTATCCCCATCTCCTCGAGGGTGAGCACCGTGCGTTGGCGGATCTCACTGGCCTTGTCCGCCATGGTGAGCTCGAAGTACGAGCCCCGATCGAGGGCGACCGGCTCCCGGGAGGGATCATTGCCGGCAAAGTAGAAGTACTCGATCTCGGGTGCCGCGTAGAAGGTGAATCCGAGAGCATGGGAGCGCCCGAGCGCCCGTCGGAGCACGTGGCGGGGGTCGCCCTGGAACGGAGTTCCATCAAGGGTGAGGATGTCGCAGAACACCCTCGCAACCTGGGCGCTCCCCCCTTCGGAGTACCCGTGTCCGTGCCAGGGAAGCAATTGAAATGTGCTGGCATCCGGCCGGGCCAATACATCGCTCTCCTGAACTCTGCTGAACCCGTCGATGGCCGAGCCGTCGAAGGTCATCCCTTCGACGAGGGCGTTCTCCAGCTCGGCAGGGGTGATGCTGAACGTCTTCGGAGTACCCAGCACGTCGGTGAACCACAATTGGACGAACCGAATGGCGCGCTCCTCGACGGTGCGGAGCACGTACTCTTCCTGGCTCCTCATGGGGTTCTGCTCCTCTTGTGGTGGTGCAGGATCGGATCGGCGGCATCGGGTGCGGTGTCCCATTGTCGCAGGCGCCCCTCGAGCGGGCGAACGGGCTGGCTGGGCGGGGCAGGCCGGCCGGTCGACTGGCCGAGGCGCTGATCGCCACGCACGGCTCGCCGCCGATCGCGCTCGAGGCGCAGCGTTCAACTTCCAGCAGCGTCTCCGCACACCGTCTCCACCATGACCGCGGTCACCTGGTACGGATCCATGTTGGCGTTGGGTCGCCGGTCCTCGAGCCAGCCCCTCTTGGCCTTCGCCACGCCCCACGGAATGCGGATCGACGCCCCGCGGTCCGAGGTCCCGTAGCTGAACTTGGAGAAGTGCTGGGTCTCGTGGGCTCCGGTCAGTCGGTCCTGGATGCCGATCCCGTAGACGGCGATGTGCTCGTCCACTCGCTTTCCGAGTGCCTCGCACGCGGTGACGATGGCGTCCCAGCCCCCCTCCTCACGCATGGCCTTGGTCGAGAAATTGGTGTGGGCCCCGGCGCCGTTCCAGTCGCCGAGGATGGGCTTCGGCTCGAGCGTCGCCCATACCCCGAAGTCCTCGGCGACGCGGAAGAGCAGCCATCGGGCCACCCAGAGCTGGTCGGAGAGGTCGAGCGGGGAGAGTACGCCGATCTGGAACTCCCACTGTCCCATCATGACCTCGGCATTGGTGCCCTCGATGCTGATACCGGCGTCGATGCAGGCCGCCGTGTGCAGCTCGACGATTTCCCGGCCGGGCATCTTGTCGCCGCCGACCCCGCAGTAGTAGGGACCCTGTGGAGCGGGATAGCCGGTGGCAGGCCAGCCGAGCGGCCGTCCGTCCTTGAAGAAGGTGTACTCCTGTTCGATGCCGAACATCGGTTCCTGGTCTCCGTAGCGATCCACCATCTCACGGAGCTTGGAACGGGTGTTGGTGGAGTGTGGCGAAAAATCGGTGAGTTCCACCTCGCACATCACGAGCTTGTCATCGGGGCCCCGCAGGGGGTCCGGGCAGGAGAACACCGGGCGCAGGACGCAGTCGGAATCGTGTCCCGAAGCCTGATTGGTGCTGGACCCATCGAAACCCCAGATCGGGAGCTCCTTGCCGTCCTCGACGATCTTCGTCTTGCTGCGGAGCAGCGGCGAAGGTTCGGTACCGTCGATCCAGACGTACTCGGCTTGATAGGGCACAGGGTCTCCTCGGTTGGCGGTTGCTCGTGGTTTCGTTGGTGCTGGTTTCGTTGGTACTGGTGGGGTTGGTACTGGTGTCGCCCCGGGCTTTTCGACCTGCTCGGCGCCGACCGTGGAACGGCCGGCTGATCAAGCCGCCGGCGCTGATCCGAACCGGAGGCAGCCGACGTCGCTGGCTATTTCATCGGATCGGCGGGGGATTTGCCAGTGGACCCGGCCGACCAGGAACTCTCGTCACACTCTGTCGGGAGGGGATTTCTCGGTCGTTTCGCCTCTGTGAACATTCGATGAATGGATGACCACCACCGGCCCGGCGGTTGGACGTCGTATCGCAGGGGTCCCCGCGGAGGTGATTCGATGGGAGAAAAGGCCAGGCAGCGCCGCCGGTAGGCTGCCGTCACATGGGCCGGATCCGGATTGCCGCCTGCCAGATCGACACCGTCGTCGGGGACCTCGAAGGCAATGTCGAGCGCGTGCTCGAGTCCCTGGCCGAGGCCGAACGGTCCGGGGCCGATCTGGCGGTATTCCCCGAGTTGGCGGTCACCGGCTACCCGCCTGAGGACCTCCTCGGCCGCCCGGCGTTCGTTCTCGACAGCGAGCGTGCATTCGCCCGAATCGCCGCCGGGTCGGGGGCTTGTGCCGCCGTCGTGGGGCATGTCGCCCGCGACGGGGCCGGGCGACTGGTGAATGCCGCCTCGATCTGTGCCCAGGGCGGGGTGAGAGCCACCTATGTGAAGGAGCTGCTTCCCAACTACGGCGTGTTCGACGAGCAGCGTTGGTTTGCCCCGGGTCCCGGTGCGCCGGCACCGTGTGTGGTCGCGGGGATACCTGTCGGGATCACCATCTGCGAGGACATGTGGGTCGAGGGTGGACCGATGCTCAGCCAGGTGCGGGCAGGTGCCCGGATCTTGGTCAATCTCAATGCGTCGCCCTATTCGCGGGACCGGCGCGACGAGCGTCTCGTCGTGCTCCGCGACCGGGTGTCGGAGACCAAATGCCCGATCGCCTACGTCAACCAGGTCGGTGGCCAGGACGAGCTGGTGTTCGACGGTGCCTCGCTCGTCATGGATGCGGAAGGTACTGTCGTGGCCTCGGCCGGCCAGTTCGTCGAGGAGGTGCTTGTGGCGGATGTCCTCATCGCCGAGGGCTCCGAGACATCCGGACATGGCCGGTTGGACGGCAGCGCGTCGCGGGCACCGGAAAGCCACAGCCGGATCACCGTGTCCGAAGGACCGAGTCGAGCCGCGGGCATGCCGGTGAACCATCCCATGGCCCGGATGCTCGAACCGGAGGCGGAAGTGTACGGAGCGCTCGTCTTGGGAACGCGCGATTACCTCGCCAAGAACGGATTCACCGACGCGGTGGTCGGACTGTCCGGGGGGATCGATTCGTCGCTCGTCGCTGCGGTGGCGGTGGACGCCGTCGGCTCCGAGCACGTCCACGGGGTCACCATGCCGTCTCGTTACTCGAGCGACGGATCGGTCACCGACGCGGAGGCGCTGGCCGGCAACCTCGGCATCGAGTTCACCACTGTGCCCATCGAGCCGGCTCATCGTGCCTTCGCCACCATGCTGGCCTCCCTCGTGGGAGGTGAGCCCACCGGCCTCACCGATGAAAACCTCCAGTCGCGGATCCGAGGTGTCGTGCTGATGGCGCTGTCCAACGCAAAGGGCTGGATCGTGCTCACAACCGGCAACAAGAGCGAGATGGCCACCGGCTACTCGACGCTGTACGGTGACTCGGCCGGCGGATTCGCAGTCATCAAGGACGTTCCGAAGACCCTGGTCTACGATCTGTGCCGGTACCGGAACCGCCAGGCGACCGCGCCGATCGTCCCCGGGTCGGTGCTCGGGAAGCCACCGTCCGCAGAGCTTCGCCCCGATCAGCGGGACGACGAATCGCTGCCGCCCTATCCCGAGCTCGATCCGGTGATCGCCGGTTATGTGGAGGGGGACCGATCACCCGACGACCTCATCGCCCAGGGGCACGACCCCGACGTGGTGGCCCGGGTGGTCCAACTGGTGGATCGGGCGGAGTACAAGCGGCGCCAGATGCCCCCAGGGGTCCGGATCTCGAGGAAGGCGTTCGGTAAAGATCGACGGATGCCCATATCCAGCCGATACCGTTCAACTCCGGTACCCGAACCTCAACGACCCACCGGGGAGACCTTTGTTGTCTGATCCGTGGTCAGAGCAGACGATGGGTGATCGGCCCATCCAGGACGGCGCATCGGTCGACGGGGTGCCGGACGCAGGGGTGCCGCGTGGCGATGTCCCGCCCCGTCCCGACACGACGGTCCCCACGATCGCCGGCGTCCCTCCCACTGCTGTAGGCACCGCCGCAACCGCCGCCATCGGTTCCCCCGTGTATCGGGCCGGTCCCGAGTCGGAACGGGGACGGCCCGGGTGGCGGCTCCCGTTGCCACTCCATGTGACCGCCTCCTTGGTGGGCGAGTACCGATGGATCGAAAGCTCGCTCTACCGCCTGCTCGGCGAATGGGTCGTGGACGTTCCCGTCGCCGGTGTTCGAGTCCACCTCGATGGTCAGAGCATGCGTCACGCCTGGCACGCCGAACTGTGGGGAGGTCGTCTGCCGGTCCGGGACGGGATGGACCCCGAGGCGTTCACCGTCCCCTCAGCACCAACGGCGGCGTTGTTCGCCGCGCTCGCCGATTCGTTCGGCCGGCCCGAGGATCCCACGGTGTCGTGGCTCCCCGATGGTGGTGAACCTGCCCCGCTCGGCGTCCTCCCCCGTCTGGCCGCGCTCTACCGGGTGGTGTTGCCGCGCCTCGTGACCACCTACGAGCTCCACCTGGCCGGCACCACAGCCGCCACCGATGGTCCGGTTGCCCGGGCGCTCTCGCTCGTCTTGAACGACGAGCGAGGTGACTGGATGGCCGGTGAGCAACTTCTGGAGCGCCTCGTCACACGTCCCCACGACGTCGCCGCCTGCTACGAATTCCTGCAGCGCCTCGAGTCGGTCCTCGTCGCCACTGGCGCAGGGCCCGGCCTCCTCTCCCTGCCCAGCGGGTTGAGCGAGGGCTGATCCGGGGCCCGTACACGACCGGCCCCGATCTGTCGAGGCCGGTCGGACTGAGGGCTTGACGCGTCCGGTAGACTTGCAGGGCAGCAGACGTTGCAACCGAATGCGCCCGGGCCAGGGCGAACGATCCCAAGCTATGTGGTTTGGGTGTCCCAGGCCGGCCATCCCCCATCCGCCTGGGGAGCACAAAGGACCCGGTGAACTTGGCAAAGGAGCGCCTCGAGCGAGACGACGAGGATCTGGTACGTCTCTACCTGACCGATATCGGGCAGTACCCGCTGCTGACCAAAGATGACGAGGTCCGCCTGGCCCAAGCCATCGAGGCTGGTCGCGAGGCGAGCGCCAAGATGAGCACGGCCAAGGGGCTCACTCCGGCCAAACGGCGCGAGCTGCGTCGCACCACACTGCAGGGCGAGTCCGCACAGCAGACCTTCGTGCAGTCGAACCTCCGGCTGGTCGTCTCGATCGCCAAGAAGTATCAGGCTTCCTGGCTTCCACTCCTCGATCTCATCCAGGAGGGGAACCTCGGGCTGATGCACGCCGTCGAGAAATTCGACTGGCGCAAGGGCTTCAAGTTCTCGACCTATGCCACCTGGTGGATCCGCCAGGCCATCACCCGTGGCATCGCCAATACCGGCCGGACGATCCGACTTCCGGTGCACGCAGGGGACACGCTCGCCCGGGTCCAGAAGGCCCAGGCGCGGCTCGAACTCAAGTACGGTCGCCCAGCGACGCTGGCGGAGCTCGGTGCCGAGGTGGAGATGCCCGAGGACAAGCTGGTGGAGGCGCTCAGGTTCCGGGCGGAACCGCTGTCGTTGTCCGAACCGTTGCGCGAGGACGGCGATGCCGAGCTCGGCGATGTGGTCGAGGACCGGTCGGCCGAGTCACCCTTCGAGGTGGCCGCGGTGTCGCTGCTGCCCGAAGAGATCGGTCGCCTCCTGTCCCCGCTCGACGAGCGGGAACGGGAGATCCTACGGCTCCGATTCGGCCTCGACCGGGGCGAACCCCGTACCCTGGAGGAGGTCGGTGAGCATTTCAACCTGACCCGCGAGCGGATCCGCCAGATCGAGGCCAGGGCGATGTCCAAGCTCCGCCATCCTTCGTCGGACACCGGGGCGAGGGATCTCCTGACGGTCTGACCGGGACCGCCCGGCGAAACGGGCGCCGCCGGTCGAGCACGATGTGATCGGAACGGTTACCATCTGCTGCATGAAGAAACTCCTGATCCTCGCCATCCTCGTCGCCCTCGGTGTCGTCGCAGCCAAGCGTTTGCGTCCCACCTGACCACCTCGTACGGCCGTCTGTTGCGGGCCTGGCCTCTGGTCGCCCGGGCCCGTCCGCACTGGCCGGTTGACCCGTCCGGTCTGGGGGATCAGCTCAGAGGTGTGATCTGCGGGACAACCTCCACGCCATGAGCGCGCCCAGCGAAGCGGCAGCGGTCAGTCCGGCCGCCGTGGCGGTGATGGTGAGGCTCGGTGCTCCCATTCGATCGCGCAGCCGCACCGGCTTGGTGAACTGCAGCACCTCCCACTCGCGTTCGCGTGCCGCCTTGGCCAGCACCCGGTCCGGGTTGACCACGACGGGGTGACCCACCGCTTCGAGCATGGGTAGATCGGTGTAGGAGTCGGAGTACGCCGACGATTCATCTAGGTCGAGCCCTTCGCGCTCGGCCAGCGCCCGGATGGCCTCGGCCTTGAACGGTCCGTACGAGTAGAACTCCATCTCACCGGCGTAGCGGCCGTCCTGATCGACCACGGTCCGGCTGGCGATGCAGCCGTCCACGCCCAAGTGCTCCGCCAACGGCTCGACGATCTCCTCCGGAGACGCAGAGACCAGGTAGACCTTGTCACCGGCCGAGCGGTGGGCCTCGATCAGATCGAGGGCCTCGGCATAGATGATCGGTTCGACCGTCTCTTCCAGCGTTTCTCTCACGATCTCCCGGATCTGCTCTTGGTCCCAACCCTTGGTGAGGGTGAGGATCGATTCTCGCATCCGGGCCAGCTTCTGTTCACTGGCCCCGAGATGCAGGTAGATGATCTGGGAGACCAGGGCCCGGGCGATCAGCCGGCGGTTGATCAGTCCGCCCCGGTAGAGGGGGCCACCGAAGGCGGCCATCGACGCCTTGGCGATGACGGTCTTGTCCAAGTCGAAGAACGCGGCGCGCACTGGCTCAGTGACCTACCGGCAGCTGCTGAACCTCGTTTTCGGCGTCGGAGCTGGACATCCCCGAGCGGTGATGGCCCTGGGGTCGCCGCGGACCAGCCCGAGCTCTCGAGTCGACTCCCTGACCCGAGCCCGGCGTTCCCCGCCCGACGTTGACGACATGCACCATGACCATGCAAACACGCATGGTCATGGTGCCACAACTCGTCTCGGCAGGAATGTGAAGGATCCAGTTCCAGGAGCAGCCATCGATGTTGGATCTTCCCAGGTCGACAACTGTCGAGGGCCTTCCAGGCCAGCGCACCGGTCGTGGTTCGCGGTGCGGGTGGAGCCCAGCCGAAGCGCCAGTCCGGCCCCTTCGACAACCGCTGGCCGACCCGATGACCGGGGTGGGGCCGGAGACGACCGGACCGTGCCTCCGGTCGTACGATCTTCGAGGCGACGAGGGACTGACGGCAAGCCGGGGACCGGCTGGGAGGGCATGGTGAAGGAGGGGATGGGGGGGAGGGCATGGTGGGGGAGGGGGTCTGCTCTGAACGAGGAGCCTTCTGACATCCCGAGGGCGAGCTCGTCGTCGGGTCACGGACCGGGGTGAATCGGGCTGATCGGCTCGTCGGTCCCGTGCGGCCGGATCGGGTTCTCCTCGCTGTACCGCCCCTCTTCCTTGCCGGGTCCACCGATTGTCGGTATGTTCTGCCCCCGTCGCCCGAACCGAGTGACGTGGCGGCGCGTCTCAACACGGCCGGAGGCCGCTGACTCGGACCGGCGACACCACCCGCGTTCACAGCGAGGAGCCGTGGCCGACGGGCCCGGGTCGGATCCGATCAGGCTCGGCCGTCTAACGATCAGAACCGTTGCACGCAGCGAACCGAGGACGCCAAGTGAACCGTAACCAGGCAGTGAACCGAAGGGAGCGTCACCGATGAACCACCTCCTGGCCGAAGGGGGGTACCAGATCTTCTCACTTCAAGGCTCCGAGAAGCTCTGGCTGTACTTCGCTCTGCTGTGTGCCGTCGCCTCGATCGGAACGGCGTTGCTGCTGGTGCGCGGCGTGCTCGCCGCCGACCAGGGAACCACGTCGATGAAGGACATCGCCAAGGCGATCCAAGAGGGGGCGGAGGCATTCCTGGCCCGGCAGTTCAAGACGATCGGCATCATCATCGTGCCGCTTGCCGTGCTCATCTTCTTCACCGCCACCAAGGTGACTCACACCGTCGGCCACGCAGTGGTGGTGCCCGGCACCCTCATCGTGATCCATCACTCGGTGACCGATCTGACGTTCGTCCAGGCGGGCATCTATCGGGTGATCTGCTTCTTGGCCGGCGCTCTGTGCTCGGGTCTGACCGGCCTCATCGGGATGACCTTGGCGGTGCGCGGCAACGTCCGCACGGCGGCTGCCGCTCGCGAGGGCAAGATGGCCCCGGCCCTCAAGGTCGCCTATCGCACCGGTGCAATCACCGGGCTCCTGGCGGTTGGCCTCGGCCTACTCGGTGCCACCGTCATCGTGGTCATCTTCCAGAACACGGCGACCTCGGTCCTCATCGGCTTCGGCTTCGGGGCTTCCCTGCTCGCCCTGTTCATGCGGGTGGGAGGCGGCATCTTCACCAAGGCCGCCGACGTGGGTGCCGACCTGGTGGGGAAGGTGGAGGCGGGCATCCCCGAGGACGACCCCCGCAACGCAGCCACCATCGCCGACAACGTGGGCGACAACGTGGGCGACTGCGCCGGTATGGCCGCCGACCTTTTCGAGTCGTACGTGATCACCATTATCGCCTCGATCATCCTCGGAGTCACCGCCTTCGCGTCGATTGGCCGAAGTGGATCCGCGGCCAAGACGGTCATCTTTCCCATAGCCATCCCCGCCATCGGGATTCTCGCCACCATCATCGGAGTGTTCGTCGTCAGGGCCGGCAAGAACGACCGCAACGCCATGGCACCGATCAACCGAGGGGTGTGGACTGCCGCCGTGCTGACCATCGCCGGATCGGCCGCGGTGGCCGGGGCCTATCTACACTATTGGAAGGCCTTCTACGCCGTGCTCACCGGGGTGGTCCTCATGCTGGTGGCCAGCCAGATCACCGAGCACTTCACCTCGACAGAGCGGTCGCCGGTCAAGGAGGTGGCCGAGACGGCCCGCACCGGCCCGGCGACGCTCACCCTTGCCGGGATCTCCCTCGGGCTCGAGTCCTCGGTGTGGGCCATACTCGCCATCGTGCTGGCCATCGCCGTGTCGATCGGTCTGGCCGGCGGCAACATCGAACTGTCGCTCTACCTCATCTCCCTCACTGGAATCGGGTTGCTGTCGACCGCCGGCATGATCGTCTCCGAGGACAGCTTCGGCCCCGTATCCGATAATGCTGCCGGTGTGGCCGAGATGTCCGGGGAGTTCACCGGCGAGGCCGAGCGGGTCATGGTCAGCCTCGACGCGGTAGGCAACACCACCAAGGCGGTCACCAAAGGGGTGGCCATAGGTTCGGCCGTCATTGCTTCGGTGGCACTGTTTGCCTCGTTCATCGAGACCATCGGATCGCAGCTCAATCTGCGCCGGCCCGTGTTCGGTGGGGTGAACTGGCTGTTCAATGCGGCCCAGACCCAGATCAACGTCTCCCACCCCACCACCTTCATCGGGATCCTCATCGGTGGTTCGATCGCCTTCATCTTCTCGGCGCTCGCCATCCGGGCCGTGGGCCGATCGGCAGGCACCGTGGTCCAGGAGGTGCGCCGCCAGTTCCGCGAGCATCCGGGCATCATGGACTACACCGAGAAACCCGAGTACGGGAAGGTCATCGCCATCTGCACAACGGCCGCCCAGCGAGAGCTGGCTACCCCGGCGCTGCTGGCCGTCCTCTCGCCGGTCATCGTGGGGTTCGGCATCAACTACTTCGCTCTGGGAGCGTTTCTGGTGGGAGCGATCCTCACCGGGCAACTGATGGCGAACTTCCTGTCCAACTCCGGTGGCGCCTGGGACAACGCCAAGAAGTTCATCGAGGACGGCAACGAGGGTGGCAAGGGATCCGATGCCCACAAGGCCGCCGTCATCGGTGACACCATCGGTGATCCGTTCAAGGACACGGCCGGCCCCGCTCTCAACCCCCTGATCAAGGTCATGAATCTGGTATCGCTCCTGATCCTCCCGACCGTCATCACCCTGCGCCACAACACCGGCGCCCGCCTGAGTATCGCCGGTGTCGCTCTCGTGGTGCTGCTCGTCGCCATCGGCTTCTCCAAGCGCAAGACAGGATCGATGGATGCGGAGCTGCCCGCCGGTGAGGTCGCCGCCCTGGACGCCGTGGCGACGGCCACTGCGGGGTCGGCGGCCGACTGATCGCGCAGGACGGTCGATGAGGCGCCCTGGCACGAAGATGCTGCTCGCGGCCGGTGCGATCCGCCAATGACCGAAGGGTGGTCTTGACAGGTCCTCGTCGCGCCGTTCACCCTGGGCACCACAATCCATGGCACTCACCCACCCAAAAGACACCGCGGACGACGATCCGGCCGCCTCCCCAGACAGCGTGGGTCGGCGAGGTTCGGCGCGTGCTGGTGGCGCCAAGCCATTGGTCATCGTGGAATCGCCGGCCAAGGCCAAGACCATCGCTGGCCTTCTGGGTTCGGGCTACGTGGTCGAGTCGTCCATCGGCCATATCCGAGATCTGCCCCGCCGTGCCGACGAGGTGCCCACCGCCTATAAGGGCGAATCGTGGTCGCGCCTCGGGGTCGACGTAGACAACGGGTTCAAGCCCTTGTACGTGGTCTCCTCGGACAAACGGTCCCAGGTCAACAAGCTGAAGCAACTGGTCAAAGAGGCCAGCGAGGTCTATTTGGCATCAGACGAGGACCGGGAGGGGGAGTCCATCGCCTGGCACCTCCTCGAGGTGCTCGCCCCCCGGGTGCCGGTGAAGCGGATGGTGTTCCACGAGATCACCCGCCCGGCCATCGAGCGGGCTGTCAACGAGTGGCGGGACCTCGACCGTCGACTGGTGGATGCCCAGGAGGCCCGCCGGATCCTCGATCGGCTCTACGGGTATGAGGTCTCTCCCGTCCTGTGGAAGAAGATCATGCCCCGTCTGTCGGCGGGTCGGGTCCAGAGCGTGGCCACCCGTATGGTGGTCGAGCGCGAACGGGCGCGAATGGCCTTTCGCTCGGCGGGATGGTGGGGAATCGAAGGCACCTTCCGGACCGGGGACCTCCCGGGGGGCCGGACCGCGACAGTCACCGCTACCGATGCTGCCGCCACCGATACTGAGATCGAGACGACCGCCACGGGAGGTCAAGGGACCTTCACCGCCTCGCTGGTGTCGATCGACGGCGTCGCTCTGGCCTCGGGCAGGGACTTCGACGAATCGGGCAGGCTCAAGTCGGCGTCTTCGGTGGTCGTGCTGGGCGAGGACGAGGCCCGCACGCTCAGCGAGGCGCTGACCGGAGCATCCTTCGAGGTGACCTCGGTGACCACGAAGCCATTCCGGCGCTCACCGGCACCACCTTTCATGACATCCACTCTCCAGCAGGAGGCCGGTCGCAAGCTCCGGTTCAGTTCCAAGCGCGCGATGCAGGTCGCCCAGCGCCTGTACGAAGGTGGATGGATCACCTACATGAGAACCGATTCGACCACCTTGTCGAGTCAAGCCCTCGATGCGGCTCGGGCGCAGGCGAGAACCCTCTACGGCGCCGAGTACGTACCCGGTCAGCCTCGTCGTTACGAGCGCAAGGTAAAGAACGCCCAGGAGGCTCACGAGGCCGTCCGGCCCGCCGGCGAGGCTTTCCGGACGCCCGAGGAGGCGGCCGGTTCGCTGTCCGGGGACGAGCTGCGTCTGTACGATCTCATCTGGAAGCGGACCGTTGCCTCCCAGATGGTCGACGCCACCGGAACCAGCGCCCAGGTGCGTCTTGCCGGGACTTCGGGTGGCGACGGTCCTGCGGCCGGTCGCCGGGCCGAGTTCGCCGCTTCGGGGAAGGTCATCAGGTTCCCTGGTTTCCTGCGGGCCTACGTGGAGGGGGAGGACGACCCGGATGCAGATTTGGCCGATCGGGAGGTCCACCTACCACCGGTGTCCGAGGGCGATCCGCTCACCGCCAGTGAGCTCGAGCCCGGCTCGCACGCCACCCAGCCCCCGGCGCGCTATACGGAAGCCTCCCTGGTCAAGGCCATGGAAGAGCTCGGCGTGGGGCGACCCTCCACCTACGCCAGCGTGATCGCCACAATCCTCGATCGCGGCTACGTGTGGAAGAAGGGCACTGCCCTGGTGCCCTCCTTCACTGCCTTTGCCGTCGTCGGACTCCTGGAGCGGTACTTCGCGGAACTGGTCGACTATGGCTTCACCGCGTCGATGGAGGACGACCTCGATGCCATCGCCTCGGGCACCGAGGAGGTGCTTCCCTGGTTGACCCGGTTCTACTTCGGAAGCGATACCACCGGTTCGTCCCGACCCGAAGTGCGCTCCGATGGCTCCGTCGATGGCTCCGTCGATGGCGTCCCGGTCGACGACCGTCGCGGAGATCGGAACCGGGCGGTCGGAGCGACCGAGGTTGCAGCGGCGACCGGTCACATCGGTCAGCTCGGCCTGAAGCGCGAAGTGATCGCTTACCTCGGCGAGATCGACGCACGGGAGATCAACTCGATTCCCATCGGTACGGGAATCGACGGCGAGGAGATCGTGGCTCGGGTCGGCCGGTACGGGCCCTACCTCCAGCGAGGCGATGACCGGGTCTCGATCCCCGAAGACCTCGCCCCCGATGAGCTCACGATCGAGCGGGCCGAGGAGCTCCTTGCTGCACCTTCGTCTGATCGGGTGCTCGGCACGGATCCGGAGACCGGGCTCGACGTGCGGGTGAAGGCGGGTCGGTACGGTCCCTACGTGCAGCTGGGCGAGATCGTCGAGGGCCGTGCCAAGCCCCGGACGTCATCGCTGTTCAGCTCGATGTCCCCATCTACGATCACTCTGGAGGAGGCGCTCGATCTTCTGCGTATCCCTCGGGTGGTGGGAACCGATCCGGTCGCAGGCGAGGAGATCGTGGCGCTCAACGGCCGCTTCGGGCCGTACCTGAAAAAGGGAACGGACTCACGAAGCCTCCTGACCGAAGGTCAGTTGCTCACGGTCACCCTGGAGGAAGCGCTCGCCCTGTTCGCCCAGCCGAAGTCCCGCGGCGGCCGCTCGGCGAGGGGACCCCTCCGTGACATGGGCGCCGATCCAGACACCGGGCTGGCCATGGTGGTGAAGGACGGTCGCTTCGGGCCGTACGTCACCGACGGGACGACCAACGCATCCCTTCGCCAAGGGGATGACGTGGAGGCTCTCACCGTCGAACGGGCGTCCGAGCTGCTGGCCGAGCGCCGAGCGGCCGGACCGTCGACCTCCAAGCGTGCCCGGGCTACCAAGAAGGCTGCACCGAAGAAGAAGAGCACGAAGAAGGCTGCGCCGAAGAAGGCCGCTTCCAAGGCAGCACCGAGGACGCCTTCCGCCAAGAAGGCGGATTCGAAGAAGGCGGCTCCACGTCGCCAGCCATCTGACCGACCGTCGTCGTCGACCGGTGACCGGGACCTCTGACCTGTCGTGGTCGGAGCCATGAGGGCACAACCGAGAGGTCGGCTCATCGCGGTGGAGGGGATCGACGGCAGTGGGAAGTCCACCCAGGCAGCGCGGCTCGCATCTCGGCTCGGAGCGGTGTTGACGTTCGAGCCGGGCGCCACCGCGCTCGGTGGGGCGCTGCGCCCGGTGTTGCTCGAACGCCACCGGAGCCCGATCACGGTTCGGGCCGAGGCGCTGCTCATGGCTGCCGACCGGGCCCAGCACGTCGACGAGGTGATTGGCCCGGCGCTCGATCGTGGCACCTGGGTGGTCACCGACCGATACTCGGCCTCGACCCTTGCCTACCAGGGGTACGGGCGTGGGCTGGACCGTGCCGGACTGGACCTTCTGGTCGAATGGGCCACGGACGGTGTCGTTCCCGACGCCACGGTGCTCATCGACCTGCCTGTCGACGTGGCCGTGAGTCGCCGGGGTGGTGAACCCGACCGGATGGAGGCCGGTGGATATGCCTTCGCCCGAAGGGTGGCCGAAGGGTACCGACGCTTGGCCGACGGTGCGTCGGAGCCTTGGATCACGATCGACGGTTCCGGTACGGCGGACCAGGTCGAAGGGTGCATCTGGGAGCGGGTCAGCAGGTTGTTCGGATCGGAAGCACTTCGAGGTACTGGGGCCGGCAACGGAATTCCGCGCTCGACGCCATCGCCACCCTTGCCGTCGTGAATCGAGAGGAAGGCATTCCCGCCGTGCCCGCAGGTCGCCCTGGAGTTGGACCGCAAGGAGCGCATCTGCACCGAGGGTCGGTGTTCGACGCGGTCGTCGGTCAGTCCGTTGCAATTGCCCAGCTCGAAGCCGCGCTGAGGCGTCCGGTGCACGCCTATCTCCTCCATGGGCCACCAGGTTCGGGCAAGCGACTGGCGGCTCGCTCGTTCGGTGCTGCATTGCTGTGTCCGGACGGGGGATGTGGGATCTGCAATACCTGCCGCCGGGCACTGACCGGCAGCCATCCGGACCTGATCGAGGTGGAACGCTCGGGTGCGTCCTTGAGCGTTTCCGATGCTCAATCGGTCGTGGCGCGAAGCCAGCGCCGGCCGCTCGAAGGGGACCGTCAGGTACTGATGATTGCCGATCTCCATCTCGCCCGCGACGCGATACCGGTGTTGCTCAAGTCGATCGAGGAGCCGTCCGAGGGGACCATCTTCGTGTTGCTGGCCGACGATCTGGCGGCCGTCGTGGACACCGTCGTGAGCCGATGCGCGACGGTGCGCTTCGACCGGCTTTCCGATCGGACCGTCACGGACTGGCTGATCGGTCAGGGTATGGAGTGCGAGCAGGCTGCGCGGATCGGTCGCTCCTCCGGGGGCCGCCTGGACCGGGCCCACCTTCTGGCCCAGGACAGTGGGTTCGCTGCGCGCCAGGCGAAGTGGGGATCGGTTCCCGATCGCCTGGACGGAACCGGAGCCGCCGCCGCCGCCGTGGCCAAGGAACTGCTCGAAGAAGTCGAAGCGGCCATCCTTCCCCTGCGAGAGGAACACGCCCGTGAGCTGGAGCGGCTTGCCGCACAGGCCGAATTGGTAGGCGTCAAGGCACTTCCAGGCCGTCGTCAGATCGAGGAACGACACAAGCGTGAGGAGCGCCGGTGGCGCACCGATGATCTCCGAATCGGACTGGCCACGCTGGCCGAGAGCTATCGGGACCGGTTGGTCGCTGCCTCGGGACCGAACCGTGCCCGGTCTGCCGGAGGTGCAGCGGACACTCGGAGGGCCCTCGATCGCGTCGAATCCATCGCAGTTGCCTCTCGGTCGCTGGGGCGTAACGCCAACGAGCTGCTGGTCATGGATGCCTTGTTGGTCCGGTTGTCCG
This sequence comes from Acidimicrobiaceae bacterium, assembly GCA_027315005.1. Taxonomy (GTDB): domain Bacteria; phylum Actinomycetota; class Acidimicrobiia; order Acidimicrobiales; family RAAP-2; genus Bog-756. The sequence goes on from DAHUZT010000016.1 coordinate 31,119, forward strand.
GGTTGCTCGACTGATGCCACTACACGCCGCCGAGTCGAGTTCCCTGCGCCCGGCGACCCTTCGGATAGCGTGGCGATCCACGCCTGGGTAGCTCAGTCGGTAGAGCAACGCACTCGTAATGCGTAGGTCAGGAGTTCGATTCTCCTCCCAGGCTCCAGGTCAGGCTGCTCATCGCGCTAAGCAACCCGCCGATGAGTCGCAGAGTCGTATCAGATGCTGCCTCTGGGGGCGACCCATTCCTGTTCGGCGCCGCCGACGGCCCCGACCCGTTCGAAGTCGGCGTCGTAGTGGAGGACGATGAGTCCGGCCGACCGGGCGGCTGCCGAGATGATGAGGTCGGGGATGGCCAGACGATGCTGTCCGCGCTTGGCCAGCTCGTGTTGGAGATCGATGGCGAGGTCGAGCACCTCTGGCGTGATCGGGGCGCTGTCGAGACTTCGACGTTCGAAGAGCACCGCCTCGTAGTCAGAAAGCCTTCGGCTGGAGAACAGCACTTCGATGTCGACGATGGCGCAGGTGGCGACAAGGCCGTCCTCGAGGAGCGGCCGGAGACGTGCTCCCACGATCGGATAAGGAAAGCGGGCGAGAGCGCTCTTGTCGGCCAGGTATCGGGCCTTCAGCGCCACGAGCCGGACATCACCGTGGCATCATCCAGGTCGAGCCCGTCCATCGCTCTCAAGCGGTCGGCATGGCTGCGACGGCGAGCGGCCAACACCACCGATTCCAGAGATCGGTTGACGGCCTCCTTCATCGTCGACGCCCCGAGGACGGAGGTGGCTTCGGCGAGAAGGTCGTTGTCGATGTCAACCAGATGCTTGCTCATTTCCCTAGTATATATCAGATGGGTCCGTTAGGATATATCCATCTGGCGCTCGCACTACGGGTGCAGTGATCTCCAGGTTCGACATTGATTTGTTTCACGAGGAGCCATGGGTCATCCTCACCAACCTCCGGAACTTGGGGATGGCGGTGGAGGGTGGCCCACGGCTCGGTGCTCATTGCCGCAGTGCGAGTGTCCGCGCATCAGCCCCAAAGTGGCCGTCACCTGCGATCAGTGTGCAGACGTGCCTGATTACGCTGCCAGGGGCCAGCTGGGCACCGTGGTTTCGCACTGGCACTCTGCACCGTCGTTCGGAACAGCCGGAACGGTCTGGGCTACGAACCAGGCGTGGCCGATCAGCGAAACTCGCGATCGACGACCATCACGTGCCTGGGGAATTGGTGTGGCACCGACGAGAACGATCTGTGTATTCCAGACGCGCTCCAGCAACCAGCGCCATCTGTTGCATCGTGCAAGCATCCGGAGGGGTGCTCGGCGAGGCGTAGGGCTCTCGCTGCTTGTCCCGGTTGTCGCCCGCCGTTGCGAGCATCCTCACCGAGCGGCCTTTACGGAACGCCCCCCGCGACCCGCGACGGTCCCGTTGAGGGTTCCTTCGCCGTCGGGACGGCTCGTGGAACACCGACACGCTGATGTGGTATCGGACCACGCAACCGATCACAACCTACGGAGTTGTGATTGAACACGGCCGTGGATCCACTCTGTCAGAGAGACTTTGGAGAATCTGTCGTCATGACGAAACACTGCGACTACGCCTGACATAAACAGTCCAGACGGATCGCTCCCGAGGCGGAGCTGGTGTCCAACGATGATGGGGAGCTGGGTGCCCGACAATCAGAGGGAGGAACGATTTCGAGCAATCTACGATCTGGCTCGCCCCCGCCTCGTCGCATTTGCCCTGCGGCGAACGACCACCGCTGAGGATGCTGCGGACATCGTCGCAGAGACGTTTACCATCGCGTGGCGGCGGCTCGACTCGGTTCCGGACGGGGAGTCGGCTCTTCTCTGGCTCTTCGCCACGGCTCGCAATGTCACCGCCAATCAATATCGACGCCACAAGCGAGGTGGCGAACTCGTGCAGCGGCTTGGCAACGAGCTTCGAGATGCACTGCCATTGGCCGTCCTCCCTCAGGAAGAAAACACGCTCGCAGCTGCCCGGGTCCTGGAACGTTTGTCGGTCGAGGATCGGGACATTCTCATGTTGGTTGGTTGGGACGGGTTCAGCGCCGCCGACCTAGGGACTCTGATCGGCTGTTCGCCCACAGCGGCACGAATCCGCCTTCACCGGGCACGTTCGCGTCTGGCCGTCGAACTGGCCCACGAAGGATTCGACGAGAAACAGAGTGCCCACATTGGACACTCACCTAATAGAGGGCCAGTTCTGACCAATACAGCTGAGGAGGATCAATCTCCGTGAATGATCTTGGACAACTGAGGCAACTCGACCCGGCAGGATCAGTCGACGTCCATGTGGTTGCTCAAAGTCCGATATTTGACGAGCTGTTCACCCATATCGTCTCCAAGCAACAGGTCAATGCCGGAGACGATCGGAACCAGACCCAAGCCGCGGGGATTCGTCGTCGACCGCTGCGTGCTTCAGGACGAACGGTGCTGCTATCCGCTGCCGTTATGACTCTGGTCATTGCCGTCGTCACCTCTGTCCTCAGCGATTCGAGCGGACATCGTGGGAACATCACGACATCCTGGCAGGCTGCTCACGTCCTGCCGTCAGCAGGCAGCATTCCCAGGGGTTCGGCGACAGGCTCTTGGCAGCTCGTCGGCGACATCGTGCACACCGGATGGCAGCTCCACACGACTGGACCAGTGCCCGGTTACCTCACTTGCCCCACCACTTCAGCCTGCTACGTTCTCGGCGATACGGCGAAGGGGAAGAACGGGACTAAGCAGTTCGGCGCCCTCTATGTGTCGAATGACGCGGGGGCCAGTTGGGCAGTGTTGCCACTTCCTTCCGGACTGAGTGCGGCAACAAGTCTGTCCTGTCCGAGCGTCCAGACTTGCATCGGGGGCGGTGTGCTCAATGGCCAGCCGGTACTTCTTTCCACGGTGGACGGCGGCCACCAGTGGAGTATCGCCTCGCTCGCCACTGGCGGCCAGCTCACCTCGTTGACCTGCGTGTCCGCAAGTAGCTGCAACGGCATTACCGTGCCTCTGTCGCCACGGAAGCCGGGGCGCTCGAAGTCTCCGAACATCCGGCAGCAATCCACGTTCGTGCGGACTACCAACGCTGGGGCTAGCTGGACCGCATACCGGTTTCCTGAGGGAGATCACGTCGTGTCGATGGACTGCCCGGGTACCCTCGATTGCGTTGCCATCGGCTATCCCGTGAGCATCCTCAACCGGGGGCTCAATCCTTCGGGCTTCGTCTTCTGGACCCGCGACGGAGGCAAGAGCTGGAATGCGGGCACGCTGCCCAAGGGCTTCGGATTTCTCTTCGTCAATGCGGGGATCTCGTGTGGCGACATCACGCACTGCATGGCGATCGGGCAAGTCAGCGTCCCGAATCCGGAGCAGTGCATCGGGCCCAACTCCAATCTGCCCCCTGGCACTTCTAGCTGTAGCACGGGATCTACGATCATCGTGACCGGTGTCGCCACGACAGCTGACAGAGGAGCCACCTGGCGGATGCGGCCGCTTCCTTCCGATGTTCCACAACCTCAGATATCGGATGTCAGTTGCGCCAGCGCGACCATCTGCTGGCTCGCTGGTGAAGAGGCGGTCCCACAGCAGAACGGCACCGGCGGGACTAATGGTGGATCGGCGGTACTGCTGGGAACAGGCAATAGTGGTGCAACGTGGACGAAGGAAACCTTCACGATCCCAGCTGGAGCACCCGAGGACGTCGGCCACGACTCCTACATGACCGTCGGACAGATCAGTTGCCCCACGACGAGGACATGCGTTGGCCTCGGCATATCCGACCGGGGCTCCGCAACTACTCCTGTGTACAGCTACCAGGCAAGCCCGTAGGTCGATCGGCCGCTGCAACCGCAAACGAGGTAGTTGAGGCATCCGCGACCCGCCGGCCGACCCAACATAGTGGTGACGTGGCCGATCTGATCGTGGTGACTGGA
>DAHUZT010000018.1 GCA_027315005.1 Acidimicrobiaceae bacterium
CGGCCAGCGTCAGAACGCTCCCGAGCACCGGGCCGATGCAGGGTGTCCAGGCGAATGCGAACGCCATTCCCATGATCGGCGGCGCCCAGGCCCCAAGAAGTGACGGCCGCACCACGAAGCGATGCTCCCCGGCCAGAGTCGACGGCAGACCCAGCCCCGCAGCCATTGCCACCAGGACGGAACCGAAGACCACGATGATGATCCCCGAAACTGTGGTGAGTGCCTGCTGATGGGTCACGAAGAGCCGCCCGAGCGCCGACGCGGACGCTCCCAGCACGGTGAAGACGACGGTGAACCCGGCGATGAAGGCCAGCATGCCCGTAACCAGCCTGCTTCGGGCGGCACCGAGACCGGAAACGGTCGGAGCTCTCGAGCCGTCCACCACCGGTTCCGATCCGGATCCCACCGCGGGGCCGACCCCGACCAGCTGGTGCCGGGGGTCCTTCGTCGACGGCGTCCGTAGCCCCGACGACAGGGAACCCAGCTCGGCAGCTGACAGGCCGGAGACCATCGACAGGTACCCCGGGACCAACGGGAGCACGCACGGAGACAGGAACGAGAGCATGCCGGCCCCGAAGGCGACGAGCAGCCCGAGCGGATCGGCCTGCACGGTGGCCGGATCGATCATCGGCTGCCGGCCATGGGTGGAGCGGTGCAAACAGTCATCGACCCGCTCACGTCAGCCGAGCCGGCTCTTCACCAGTGCCATGTCGGCTTCGACCATCATGGCCACCAGTTGGGCAAAATCGACATCCCGCTCCCAGCCGAGGGTCGACTCGGCTTTCGACGGGTCGCCCACCAGGAGGTCGACCTCGGCCGGACGGAGGAAACGATCGTCGATCACCACGTACCGCTCCCAATTGAGCCCGGCGGCAGCAAAGGCCAGCTCGACCAGCTCCTTCACCGAATGGGTCTCTCCGGTGGCAACGACATAGTCGTCGGGCCGGTCCTGGCGGAGCATGAGCCACATCGCCCGGACGTAGTCGGCTGCGTACCCCCAGTCTCGTTGGGCGTCGAGATTCCCGAGTGCAAGCTTCTCGTCGATTCCGGCCGCTATCCGCGCAACCCCGTGGGTGACCTTCCGGGTCACGAACTCGAGACCGCGACGGGGAGATTCGTGGTTGAAGAGGATGCCAGACGATGCATGGAGGTCGTAGCTCTCACGGTAGTTGACGGTGATCCAGTGGCCGTAGACCTTGGCCACGCCATAAGGACTCCGTGGGTAGAAGGGTGTCGACTCCTGCTGGGGGACCTCCTGCACCTTGCCGAACATCTCCGACGAGCTGGCCTGATAGAAGCGGATCTCCGGATCCACGATGCGGATGGCATCGAGCATCCTCGTCACTCCGAGGGCCGTCGTCTCACCGGTGAGCACGGGCTGGTTCCATGAGGTCTGCACGAAGGACTGTGCCGCCAGGTTGTAGACCTCTGCCGGCCGGCTCTCCCGGAGGATGTTGATCATCGACACCTCATCGAGGAGATCTCCAGCCACCAAGGTCACCGCGTCCTGGATGTGGGCGATACGCTCGAAGTTGACGGTGCTCGAACGGCGGACCATACCGCACACCTCGTAGCCCTGACCGAGCAGGAATTCGGCCAGGTACGATCCGTCCTGGCCGGTGATGCCGGTGATCAGTGCACGCTTGGCCATGCGATGGCTCCTCGTCAGTAATTGGCTTCGTCGGTCCGCTTGCGCTGCTTCGGTAGATCTCGGTTCAGCGCGCCTCGAGGTCCACCTGCCAGGAAGGGGGCCTCTTGGCCGCGAATGCGGCGATTCCTTCCGCTGCCTCCGCAGTCTGGCTGGTGACCGTCAGCATGGCGTGCAGGTACGGAAGTGCCTCGGTGGCCGCGGAGTCGAGCACCGCGTAGAACGACTCGCGTCCCAACTTCATCACCCCCGGGGGCTTCGTCGCCAGCAGAGAGGCCATTTCGGCCACCGCTGCATCGAGATCGTCGGCGGGCACCACCTTGGTGGTGATGCCGATGCGGTCGGCCTCCGTCGCATCGACGACCCGGCTCGTAAGCATGAGCTCGAGCGCCTTCTTTGGTGGCATCGATCGAAGCATCGGGACGGTGACCATGTACGGCCAGAGCCCGACATTGAGCTCGGGTGCACCGAATCGGGCACGCTCGGAGGCGATGACCATGTCGCAGGCGAGCGCCAGCCCGAATCCACCGGCCATCGCCCAACCCTGTACCCGAGCGATCGTCGGCTTCCCCAGGTGCCAGAGCTCCTCGAACAGCTCGGCCAGCCAGCCACGAGCGCGATGGTGCGCAGCGTAGCCATCGGCCTCTTCATCCGAATCGCGGGAGTCCGATGCCACCATGCCGCTCAGGTCTGCGCCGGCACAGAACGCCTGGTCCCCGGCTCCGGTGAGCACGACGACCCGGACGGTGGGATCGACCTTGGCACGGGAGACCTCTCGGCGGAGCCCAGCGATCACCTCCCAGGTCAGGGCGTTGCGCCGCTCGGGTCGGTCGATGGTGAGGGTCAGAACGTATCCGCGCTGGTGGACGGCGAGTTCGTAGCGCCGGGAGCGGTCCTCGCCGGCACGATCGGGCTCATCGGTCACGGGACGACGCTATCGCCACCGGGGACACCGTGGTGCCGAGACCACGGATATCAACGGGTACGGTGTCGTCATCCCGACCGCCGCCCTGCTCTCGTTCCGTCTCGGTGGCACTGACGGCGTGGCCGTCGAAGCCGCCAAATGGCGGGACGCGCTGGGTCGCCTCGGCTACGCCACCGTCACCATCGCCGGTCGCGGACCGGTGGATCGGCTGCTCCCCGGGCTTGCCATGGGCGCCCCCGAACCCCCTACCGACAGGGAATTGCAAGATGAACTGGTCGATGCCGATCTGGTGGTCGTGGAGAACCTCTGCTCGCTGCCCCTCAACGTGGCGGCGGCCGCGGCGGTCGCGAGAGTGCTGGTCGGCCGGCCTGCGATCCTCCACCACCACGATCTACCCTGGCAACGACCCGAATTTCTGGAGCATCCGCCTCCACCGACCGACCGTTGCTGGTCCCACGTCACCATCAACGAGCTGAGCCGACGCCAGCTGGCCGCTCGCGAGATCGCGGCCACCACGGTCTACAACTCGTTCCCCACCAAGTCGTGCACGGCGGGTTCGAGAGCGGATCAACCGTCGACCGCGGGGGATTCACCGGGGAGAGCCGGCACTCGTAGCCGCTCGCCATCGGTTCGAACCGATGGCCGTGGGGACCGCCGGAGGCTGGTTCGTGCTGCTCTCGGAGTGGGGCACGACTGCTGCCTGGTGTTGCAACCGACCCGGGCCATCCCCCGGAAGAACGTGGCGGGAGGCGTGGCCGCCGCAGTCGAACTGGACGCTACGTACTGGCTGCTCGGTCCGCCAGAGGACGGTTACGAGGCCGAGCTCCGCACGATCGTGGCCGAGGCTTCCTGCCCAGTCGTCCTCGGGCCGCCGCCCGATGTCCCGGGGTTCACCGTACGGGATGCCTACGCCGCCTGCGATGTCGTGACGCTCCCATCGACCTGGGAGGGGTTCGGCAATCCGTCGGTCGAATCCGCGGTATACCGCCGTCCATTGATCGTCGGGCCGTACCCGGTGGCGGCAGAACTGGCCTCGTTCGGGTTCGAGTGGTTCCACCTCGACGAGGTCGCCCGGCTGAGAGAGTGGCGGAAGCACGCCGACGGGGGACTGCTCGACCGGAACGAGTCGGTGGCCGATACCCACTTCTCCATCGGCGATCTCCCCGGTCGCCTGGCAGCCGTTCTGCCCGAACGGTGAGAATGCCCGGCTCCCGGTGGGGTCGGCATGGATCGACCCGATCCCGCCGGTTGTCCCCGCTACCATGGATACCATGACGGGCGGCGCCGGTATCGACACCGGTCCCGGCCGTGCGGCGGAGACGACGGACGCGACCACCAACGGCCGCCGACTGACCGCAGAGGCCCGGCGGCGACAGCTCTTCGAGGTAGCGCTCGGCCTGTTCGCCGAGCACGGCTACGCCGCCACCACGATGGACGACATCGCAGAACAGGCCGGGGTCACCAAACCTCTCGTCTACCAACACTTCGAATCCAAGCGTGCCCTGTACCTCGAGCTCATGGACGTGTTCTCCACCGCCCTCGTTTCCGACATCGTGAAGGCGACGGCCGATGCCGAAGGACCCCGCCAACAGGTCGAACGCGGGTTCGCCGCCTACTTCGACCTCATGGTCGGAAACCAATCGGCCTTCCGGCTGCTCTATGGCCGGGACGCACCGGACGATCCTGAGTTGGGTGCCGCCCTGGCCCGAGTCGAGGACGCAATGGCCCAGGCCATCGACCCTCTGATCGACGCCGGGCTCGAGCCCGAGCACCGGCTACTGCTGGCCCACGCCGTCGTGGGGATGGCCGAAGCAGTCAGCCGGCACTGGTTGCAAGCCCGTCGCTTGGAGGTACCGAACGGTTCGGAGCGCAAGGAGGCCGACGGGCTCGCCATCCGGTTGGCCGACTTTGCCTGGGGCGGGCTCCGTCAGGTGCACCGGATCTGATCGTCAGACATCGACGATCAGGCGGGCACCTGTCCGGCGACCACCGGCCGGTTGACCGACTGCACGACCCCTCCCGAGCGCTCGTTGGTGATGGCGAAGGCCGAAACGGTGTGGACGCCTCCCACGCTGAAGGGTACGACCGTCGGATGGCGCCCCAGCAGGCCGAGCGAGATCGTCTTCTGATCGATCACACCCCAGAGCTGGTACGTCCGGCCGGCCGGCAGCGGCGTCAGATGCTCCGACACGACGAACCCGGTCCCGGTGCTGGTGAGCACGACCAGCACTTTGCTGATCGGGTTCGATCCAGTGGCGCCGACGGCTGACGTCAGCTGCACCTTCGCCGACGACGGCAGGGCCATGGCCGCCTGCTCGGCCGCGTTGAGCAACGGCATGGTCGGACCGACCGCATTCGGGTGATCCGAATGGACCGACCGAACCCCGAAGGCGATGGCCACGACGGCGGCGGCGGCCACCCCCACGGCCGCCACCCAGTGACCCAACCGGTGGCGCCGACGGGCAGCCAGGTCGACCGGCGGATTCAAGCCTCCGTCACTTCCCGTGCCAAGACGGCTCCCCCCGCGACGGGAGGCGCTGTCACGAGAAATCGAATGGTGACCGGTGTCCTCCATATCGGCGCTCATATCGACTGCGCCGGTTCGTCCTTCCTCACCGGTGCCGAGACGCTCGGCCAGACGACGCCAGGGCGGGGGGGCGTCCGCCTCCAGGCGGGCCGCAATTCCCTCCCACACCTGTGGAGGTGCTTCACCTCCGGAGTTGGCCAGGAGAGCGGCTACCTCATGATGGCCGGCGACCTCGAGCGCGCACCGAACACAACCCTCCAGGTGCCGCCCGACAAGGCTGGCCGCTTCGGGGTCACAGGCGTCGAGGGCATACACGCCGAGCAGCGATTCGATCTCCTCATGCTCGTTTCGGCTCAATGCCTCGCCGTCGTTCATCGTTCCGCTCCTGCAGGCTCAACGCCCCGTCGGGCCAGATCCGCCCGGAGACGGCTCAGACCGGTTCGGATGCGGCTCTTCACCGTTCCCTCCGGCTCGTGCAACACCTGCGCGACCTCCCGGTAAGTCTGACCTCCGAAGTAGGCCAGTTCGATGGGCCGGCGCAGGTCGTCGGGCAGAGCGCGGAGCGCTTCTTGTACGAACTCGGCGACCGCTAGGTCCCACACTTCACGGTCGATGTCGTATCCCGCCGTCGCCGTCTCGAGTGAGATCCGGCCTTCCCGCTTACGACGGGCCTCCTCGGAGCGGACGAAATCGACAGATTTCCCGTGCGTGCAGGTGAGGAGGAAGGAGCGAAGCGTGCCCCGTTGTGCGTCGAACTTCTCCGGATGGTTCCACAGATCGAAGAACACCTCTTGGGTGATCTCCTCGGCCGGAGGCTCACTCCGCAAAATGCGCCGGGAGAGCGCGTGGACCGCCCCACCGTGCCTGCGGTAGACCTCGGCCAGCGCCTGCTGCTGCCAGCGTCCGATCGCGACCACCAGGCTGGCATCGCTCTGCTGCTCCAATTCCACCGTCACCCACCCTATTCGGAATCGTGAGGACTCTGGATGGATCGATGACCGAGATCACGGGGCGGCACACTCCGGGACCCGGTGACCGTGGATCGTCGACGTGATGAAACCGCTCGCGGGACTCAACTGCTCTCCGGCGCCCGGAGTGTTTCTGTCATCCGGCATCGCGATGGCTCCGAATAGCCACATGATGAGCTACCCCCCCGATAACGCGCACCGAACCGGCCACACCGGCGAGCAACCTGGCAGGAAAGCCGCCAAGGCACCGTTCCGTGCCGCTCGACGTTCGATTGCCGTCGCGCTCGTCGTCGGGGTGGCGGTCGTGTCGAGCGCGTGCTCGTCGAGCACGGGTGCTTCCACGAAGTCAGCGTCGTCGTCGACCAAGTCGACCATCACCATCCACAACTTCGCCTACTCGCCGGATCGGGTCACCGTCGCACCGGGTGCCACGGTCACGGTGGCCAATCATGACCAGTCGATCCACACGGTGACCTCCACCACCGGGAAGTTCAACACCAATTACATCCCTGCGGGACATACCGTCACCTTCACAGCACCGAAGGCCCCCGGCTCGTACCCGTTCTTCTGCATGATCCATCAGTACATGACCGGAACGCTCGTCGTCTCGTGACCTGACCGGCCGACAACCGCCTCGAAACACCGAACGACCGCAGTAGCTCACAGCAACCCACAGCAATCCCAACCCACAGCAATCCAAGGAGACCAATCATGTTCGGACGTAGGCAGGGATACCGGGAGGGAGCTGCTCCTCCCATCGGCATCGATCCAGGGGCCATGGACCAGCTCATCGAGCAGTCCCACGACATCCACAGTGACGCGATGGTCACCACGACCGTCGCTCTCGACGAGCTCGTCGAGACCGGCCTCGAAGCCAGGGCCCATGGCGACATCGAGGAGGACGAGTCACGCCAGGTGGCCGAAGAGCGATCACGATTGATCGGTGCCGCGACGTTCGGGGGTGGCCTGCTGGCCGCTGCCGGAGTGGCTGCGGCATTCGAGACGCTGACCGCCTCACCCGCCTTCGCCGCCTCTCCGACCGACATCCAGATTCTCCAGACGGCGTCTTCGATCGAAGTGCTCGCCGTCTCGACCTACAAGACCGCACTGACCCTCCCCTTCATCGGCGGATCGTCGGCGAACCCGGTGGTGAAGACCTTCGCAACCACCACCATGGACCAGCACCAACAGCACCTTCAGGCCTTCAACGCGGCGATCACCGGTCTCGGGGGCCAGACCCAGACCAATCCGGACCCGGTGCTCGCCAAAGTGGTCCAGGCGGCCCTACCCGGACTGACCGGTCCCGGTCCGGTCGTCGCCCTCGCCCTCGAGCTCGAACAGGGGGCGGCCGAGACCTACGTCGCTGATGTGGCCGTTCTGTCCGACGCCAACGCCAAGAAGGTCACCGCCTCGATCATGGGGGTAGAGGCCCAGCACGCGTCGGTGCTTCTTGCGGTGCAGGCCCTGCTCAATGCCGGCGCACCCCAACTCATCACCCTCGCCCCGGGCAACCTGGCCAATCTCCCGGCAGCCGCCGGCTCGGTCGGTTTCCCGCAGGCGTTCTACCCCACCAACCAGGCCCGCCCATCGACTGAAGGAGCCCGCTCATGAGACGCAACCGAACGACGGAAGTCATGGCCATTTCCGAGCACGAGCTCGACATCCACACCACTGAACTGGACGAACTCCATCACGATGTCGGTATGCCGGCCATGCGCGCCGCCGTCAGCCAATGGACAGAGCGCAGCCGCACCAGCCGTAGAGGATTCCTCATCGGAGCCGGTGCACTGGCGGGAGGGGCGGTGCTCGCTGCTTGCTCCTCGGGGAGCTCGAGCCCGACATCCACCACCGGCGGTTCCGTTGCCTCGAAGTCGGCCAAGTTGACCGGTGACTTGGCGGTAGCCGCGATGGCTGCCAGCCTGGAGAACCTCGCCGTTGTCGCATACGGCGACGTCCTCGCTGCGGCTAACGCCGGAAAGCTCGGCACGGTTCCACCTGCCTTCGCCAACTTCGCCAACACGGTGAAGGCTCAGCACACCCAACACGCGCAAGCGTGGAACGGTGCCATCCAGGCTGCCGGTCATGCTCCGATCACCGGTCCAGACCAAGCGCTGGTGCCGACAGTCGACAAGCAGTTCGCCAAGGTCACCGATGTGACGGGGGCGGCCGAGCTCGCACTCGAACTCGAGGAGATCGCCGGCGCCACCTATCAGTCGGCCGTCTCGGCGGTCAAGGCCAGCTCGTCGATCAAAATCGCAGCAAGCATCGAGCCGGTCGAGCTGCAGCATGCGGCGATCCTGCTCTTCGTACTGGGGAAGTACCCGATACCCAACGCCTTCAGCCCCTTGACCGGGGCCCGGCCGGTCAGCGACTACACCGGTTGACGAGCCCATCTGGACCGCCGGCAGAGTAGCCGATCCAAACGCACAGAGCCCAGAGGGTCGACCGTGGTCGATCCTCTGGGCTCTGTCATCTGTTGATCGGAATCTTCGGCCGAACTGCTAGCAGGTAGAACGCTCCGATCAGCCCACCTACCACTACGAAGAGCGCAAGTCCGATGATCGGAAGGGCGATCCACAGCGCCTTGTTCTGACCCGCGGCCCTGAATGACCGACCGGGACGGAGGAAGGCATCGACGAGCGCCCACACCGCGATGACCAGGCACGCTATGCCAACGAGATAGGGGGTGAGGGAACCGCCAGATGCCACAGCGATGAGCATTCCTGCAACCTCCCACAATCTCGTACGACGCATGCGGGGATCTCGGGTGCTCGCCATTCCGACCGCGGATTGCGCCTGGCAGTCGTCCCAAGAGATAAGGCTTCCCCACGAACCTACTCCGGCATCCGCCGTTCGACCACCGAGGCGGGGTGACTCACGCATGAAGCCGGTCATCGAAGGTGGTGATCCGCCACCTGATCGGACCCCGGTGAACCTCGAGCCCCTGGATCGGAACCGGCCGGCGCGGAAACCTGACCGAACCGGTAGACTATTGCCGTGTTCCGCTTCCCGAACCCGGTAGACGAGTACGCCGCTCGGACCGTGGCTTTCGGGGTGGCGATGACGGCCTCGTTGTCGGTCCTGACCGGCCAGCACTGGCTGCTCGTCCCGTTGACTTACGGCTTCGTGGCGCGCCTCCTCACCGGACCCACCCTCAGCCCCCTCGGACAGATCGCCACCCGACTGGTGGCTCCCCGTCTGCCCCGAGGCCCCAAGCCGGTGCCGGGGCCACCCAAGCGCTTTGCCCAGGGGATCGGGGTCATCTTCGCCACTTCCGCCCTGGTGCTCTACTACGGATTCGGCCTGACCACTGCCTCTACGGTCGTCCTGCTCCTACTGTCCTGTGCTGCCGGGCTCGAAGCGCTGTTCGGGATCTGCTTGGGCTGCCTCGCCTTCGGTCTTTTCATGCGGGTCGGAGTGATCCCCGCCGACGTGTGCGAGGCCTGTGCCGATCTCTCGCTCCATCACCCCGGCTTCAGCGTGGACCTTCCCGACTGAGCGTTCCCTCACTCTCGTGTCCCTCCGCCGGGAGGCCGGAACTCATGTGAGTAGCGGGCCGAGTTGGACGCAGAGGTCGACCAGTTCCTTGGCACAGGTCAGGTAGGCGTCGGCCTCACCGCCGGCAGGGTCCTCGACGTCCTCCCACGGCTCGATCTCGACCGAAGCGAGTTCGAGGCGACGGACCCGCTCGGCAAGGTCGGGTGGCCCCGACGGGAGAAAGCGGCACAGGCGCTTGATCGAAGCCGTCCGGCCCGCGGCTGCCGGGTGTCTCCGGCGGACGTAGGCAACGTGATCTCCGGCCATCGCGAGGACCAGATCTGCGCGGTCGAGGTCGGAGCCAGTGAGCTGCCGGCTGCGGTGACCGCTGGCGGAATAGCCCACGGACCTGAGCGCTTCCCGGGTCCTCGGACCCATGGGCTGACCCTCGACAACGTGGGTCCCGGCGGTCACCAGGTGCACCGGGGCCGCAGCCAGCATGGCGCCGGCCATCACCGAACGCGCCGCGTTGCCCGTACAGACGATGAGGACCGACGGGAGATCTGCGGCATCCGAACAGTTGGCGATCCCAGCGGTGCTGGAGGCACCGGTCGCCGCCGACGTCATCGGTCCCCGTCCAGAACCGTTCCGGTCACCGGCGGCCGATCGATTGGCAATGCCCGGCTCTTCCTCCCCGCGATCCCGCCCCGCGACTCCTCCATCGCCGGGCTACTTGACGTGTACCCCGGAGATGGCCCGGGCGATGATCAGCCGCTGGATCTCCGAGGTCCCCTCGAAGATGGTGAAGATCTTCGAGTCGCGGTGCCAGCGTTCGACAGGATGCTCGCGGATATAGCCGTAGCCTCCCATGATCTGGATCGCCTCCTCGGTCACGTATACGGCAGTCTCACCGGCGTAGAGCTTGGACATCGAACCCTCCCCCGATGTGAATTCCTTTCCGTTCCGTCCCATCCACGAGGCCCGCCAGATCAGCAGCCGCGACGCGTCGATCCGGGTCTTCATGTCGGCCAGCTTGAAAGCGATCGACTGGTTTTCGATGATGGCCCTTCCGAACGCCTTGCGCTCCTTCGCGTATTCGAGGGCGTACTCGTAGGCAGCCCGGGCGATGCCGAGTGCCTGGGCACCGACCGTCGGGCGCGACGCCTCGAACGTCTTCATCGCCGCCTGGCTGCTCGATCGCCTTCCTTCCCTGGCCCTCGCCAGTCTCTCGTCGAGATGCTCCTTACCACCCAGCAGCAGATGACCGGGAACTCTCACGTCATCGAGGACGACTTCTGCAGTATGAGAGGCACGGATTCCCATCTTCTGGAACTTCTGCCCCTGGGAAAGCCCTTTGGTGCCGGGCGGAACGATGAAGCTGGCCTGGCCTCGAGCGCTGAGATCGGGGTCCACCGATGCCACCACCACGTGGACGTCGGCGATGCCACCGTTGGTGATCCAGGTCTTCGTCCCATTGATTACCCACTCGTCGGTAGCCTCGTCGTAGACGGCGCGGGTGCGCAGTGACGAGACGTCCGAACCTGCATCCGGTTCCGAAACGGCGAACGCCGCCAGCTGGATCTTGTCGGGAGTCCCGAAGCACTGGGGACCCCACTCCATCAGCTGCTCGGGCGTGCCGTTGGCGGCGATCCCGGCCAATCCGAGCGTGCTGCCGAGGATTGCCAGGGCGATTCCAGCGTCGCCCCAGGACATCTCCTCGGCGGCGATCGGCATCAACAGTCCGGACTCGTCGAAGAAGGCCTGGCTGATGAAATCGAACGAGTAGAGCCCGACTTTCGCCGCCTCCTCGATGATCGACCACGGAGTCTCTTCCCGCTCGTCCCACTCATGCCCAGCAGGGCGGATCACCGTCTCGGAGAAGTCGTGCACCCATTTCTGGATCTGCAGCTGATCCTCGTTCAAATCGAGGGAGAAACCGGACATCTTGCCTACTCCGTTCCGACCCCGAAAGGGCCTTTCACGTTGCCACCGCCCGTGGGAGCAACGGGGCCGGCGGTTGCCGGGGCCCCCGGTGTGGCGCAGCGAAGATCGTTGTACTTACTCTATGGTAACAACAATTCAACTGCACGGTTCGCGCTCCGGTTCGTTGCGCACCGACAGCTTCCCCGGCGGTGGGCGAACTCAGGCGGGCTGGGCGCTACGGACGTCGACAGCCTGGAGGCCCTTTGGGCCCTCCTGCAGGTCGAAATCCACGGACTGACCTTCCTCGAGCGAGCGAAAGCCGCTCATCTGGATGGCCGTGTGGTGCACGAAGACATCGGCACCCCCGTCCGGCTGGGAGATGAAGCCGAAACCCTTCTCGGCGTTGAACCACTTGACCGTTCCGGTAGCCACGGTGGCTGACCCCTTTCCTCCACACTCTCTGGCGCACAGACGACCGCCTGGGGAGGAGTGCCGTGATCACCGCGCTAGCCGGGATCGCGGTCCGTCCGCCAACCAGGTGGACCTCTGCAGTCAAGACGCTAGCAGCCTCGCCCCCAATGCAGCTGGTACCGGAACGATCGCCCCCTTTCGAGTACACGGCTTTGAGGACGCGTGCTCAGCGCCGCCGCACGCGAGTCCCGTGAGGTCCGTCCTCCACCACCCATCCCCAAGCTTCGAGCTGCGCCCGGAGTTCATCGGATTCAGACCAGTTTCCGGCTGCCCGGGCGCGTTGGCGCCGATCCGCCAACTCGGCCGCGTCCGCATCGAGCTCGTCCGAGGGCTCCTTGGCCAAGGAAAGTCCCAGTGCGCCGCACAGCAGGCTCACCGTCTTCGCCAGCCGGTGTGCCAAGTCGTGGTCGCCGACGTCTCCAGCCCCGTTCGCCCGGCGCACCAGCTCAAAGATCCCGGCCAATGCAGCCGGAGTGTCGAGATCCTCGTCCATTCGCTCGCAGAACTTGGCCACCGAATCGGCGTCGACTCCTTCTCTGTCCACAGCGTCTGCAGCGGTACGGCGAGAGGCGTATCCGGAAACGCCCGGGTCGACCATCTGGCCCTGCTCCAGCTCGTGAGCGAGCGAGAATCGCCGGGCCAGTTCGTCGAGGCGGGCGAGCCCAGCCTCCGCGTCGCGCACCGTCTCGGGAGTCACCTCCATGGGGGAGCGGTAGTGGGAGCGCAACACCAACAGTCGGTAGGCGCGGCCATCGGCACGTTCGAGCAGATCGACGAGCGAGCTGAAGTTGTCCAGTGACTTGGACATCTTCTCTCCGCCGACAGTAACGAAGCCGTTGTGAACCCAGTGTCGGGCGAACGCCCTTCCTGCGGCCACTGCCTGGGCCCGCTCGTTTTCGTTGTGGGGAAACGCCAGGTCGAGGCCCGCACCATGGAGATCGAAGCCATCGCCGAGAAGGTCGAGGGACATGACCACGCACTCGGTGTGCCAGCCGGGACGACCCGGACCCCAGGGGGACTCCCAGGTTGGCTCGCCCGCCTTGGCCTTCTTCCACAGCACGAAGTCGAGCGGCGATCGCTTCTCCTCGTCGACGTCGACCCGGGCCCCGGAGCGAAGTGAGTCGAGGGACTGATGGGCGAGAAGGCCGTATCCGTCCACGTCGGCCACCGAGAGATAGACCCCGTCGCCAGTCTCATACGCGAGCCCTCGACCCACCAGCTCGCCCACCAGCTCGACCATCTGGTCGACATAGGCGGTGGCGTGCGGGGTCTGGTCTGGCCGGAGCACGCCGAGAGCATCCATTGTCTCCCACCACATCGCCTCATAGGTGGCGGTGAGCTCTGATTCGGACGTGCCGCGCTCCGCCGCCCTGGCGATGATCTTGTCCTCGATATCGGTGATGTTCGACACGTAGGTGACCTGGAGCCCGCAGAATGTCAGATAGCGGCGCAGGACATCGAAGACGAGTGAGAACCGGCCATGGCCCAGATGAGGAACGTCGTAGACGGTCGGTCCGCACACGTACATCGAGACCTGGCCAGGGGTTCGCATGCGGAGCGGTACGACTTCTCCTGCCGCCGTGTCGTGGAGCGCGAGCACGCAGGGTACGGTAACCCGATCATGACAACTGAGGTGGCCGGTCGGAACCAGGGGGCTAAGAGGGTCGCCCGCATCCCCGAGAGGCCCTCCCTTGAAGGCCTGGAGGCCACCTGGTCAGCTCTCTGGGAGGAACGTGGCACCTATGCGTTCGACCGCACGGTCGAGCGTGAATCGGTCTTCTCGATCGACACGCCTCCGCCTACCGTCTCCGGTTCGCTCCATCTCGGCCACGTGTTCTCCTTCACCCATACCGACGCGATAGCCAGATACCAGCGAATGCGGGGTAGAGCCGTCTTCTACCCCATGGGATGGGACGACAACGGGCTCCCCACCGAACGACGCGTCCAGAACTACTTCGGGGTCCGCTGCGATCCGGGCCTCCCCTACGATCCCGGATTCGTTCCCCCGGACCGGCCACCGAATCCGGCCATCTCGGTCTCACGACCCAACTTCGTTGCGCTGTGCGATCAGCTGACCGCCGAGGACGAGCAGGCCTTCGAACCCCTCTGGCGCACCCTCGGCCTGTCGGTGGACTGGAGCCATACCTATGCCACCATCGACGAGCGCTCCCGGCGCGCCTCCCAACGCGGATTCCTCCGTATGGCAGCGCGCGGCGACGTCGTGCAACGAACCGCCCCCACACTGTGGGACGTCGATTTCAGGACGGCAGTGTCACAGGCCGAGCTCGAGGACCGCGAGCGACCCGGTGCCTACCATCGCCTCAGGTTCGAGCGGCTGGGAGCCGGCGGTGGCCACGGGGGCACGGATGGGTGGGTGGAAATCGAGACCACCCGGCCCGAGCTGCTGCCTGCATGCGTTGCGCTGGTCGCCCATCCTGACGACGACCGCTACCGCTCACTGTTCGAGACAGAGGTCCGCACCCCGTTGTTCGAGGTGCGGGTCCCGGTTGTCGCCCACCCGCTCGCCGACCCCGCGAAGGGATCGGGAATCGCCATGATCTGCACATTCGGCGACACCACCGACGTGGTCTGGTGGCGCGAGCTCTCACTACCCACGCGGACCATCGTGGGACGCGACGGGCGTATGCTGCCGGTGACTTGGGGCGAAGCCGCCTGGCGATCCGACGATCCGATCCGGGCGACCTCCGTCTACTCCGAACTGGTCGGTCGCACGGTGTCGCAGTCCCAGAAGCGCATCGTCGAGCTGCTGGGGGCTTCCGGCAACCTGATCGGGGAACCGAAGCCCATCGTCCACCCGGTCAAGTTCTACGAACGGGGTGAGCATCCCCTCGAGATCGTCTCATCCCGCCAATGGTTTGTACTTACCCTGGCGCTGCGTGACCGCCTTCTCGCCCGGGGCGAGCAACTGGCATGGCACCCTCCGCACATGGCCCATCGCTTCCGGTCATGGGTGGAAGGGCTCAACGCCGATTGGAACATCAGTCGGCAGCGCTTCTTCGGCGTGCCCTTCCCAGTCTGGTACCCGGTGGACGAGGCGGGAGCGGTCGTCCACGACGAGCCGATCTTCGCGTCCGAGGAACGTCTCCCGGTCGATCCCTCCACCGACTGCCCCGCCGGCTTCAGTGAGGATCAACGTGGGACTCCCGGCGGATTCGTCGGCGAACACGACATCATGGACACCTGGGCCACCTCCTCGCTCACTCCGCAGATCGCCGCGGGCTGGGAGGACGATCCGGACCTGTTCGCCCGTGTCTTCCCCATGAACCTGCGCCCGCAGGCCCATGAGATCATCCGGACCTGGCTGTTCTCCACCATCGTCCGGTCCGAGCTCGAACACGGAGAGCTGCCCTGGAGCGACGCTGCCATCTCGGGATGGGTGCTCGACCCGGACCGGAAGAAGATGTCGAAGTCGAAGGGCAACGTCGTGACCCCCTTGGCCCTGCTCGAGCAGCACGGTGCCGATGCTGTCCGGTACTGGGCGGCGAGTGGTCGGCCCGGCACCGACACCGCTGTCGACGACAGCCAGATGAAAGTTGGAAGGCGACTGGCCATCAAGGTGCTCAATGCCTCCCGTTTCGCCCTCGGGCGGATCACCGATGACGACGGGGTGGTTCCCGAGCTCGATCCGCGCAAGGTCACCGCACCCATCGACCTGGCGCTGCTGGCAAAGCTGGCCTCGGTGATCGGAGAGGCGACAGCCGCCTTCGACGGGTTCGACTACGCCCGAGCCCTCGAACGCACCGAGGCGTTCTTCTGGTCGTTCTGCGACGATTATCTGGAGCTGGTCAAGACCCGTTCCTATGGAGACCGGCGCCAAGGCGGCCCCGCCTCGGCGCAGACCTCCCTCGCCATCAGTCTGTCGGCCACGCTCCGGTTGCTTGCGCCCTTTCTCCCCTTCGTGACCGAGGAGGTCTGGTCGTGGTGGCAACCGGATTCCGTCCACACCGCATGTTGGCCGGACATATCCGAGCTGCCGAGGCGGCTTTCCGAGCGCGGCAACTCCGCGAACGGCATCGGCACCGGGCTTGCGAGCGATGGGGGGCTTTCGGTGCTCGAGGTGACCGCGGAGATCCTAGGGCAGATCCGGAAAGCCAAGACGACCGCAAAGCGATCGATGCGCTCCGAAGTGGCCGTGCTGGAAGTCGCCGATTCCCAAGGACGCATCGACGCACTGCTGGCCGCAGCCGACGACCTCCGCGATGCAGGGCGTGTCCACCACATGGTCACAGCGGTCTCCGACGTACGATTCGTCCGGATCGAGTTGGCCGACGACGGCTGAGGTCCACTCGGGCGGGGATCAGCTCAAGTAGGCCCCGAAGGCTGCATCCGCCATCTGGCGGGGGGTGCCGACCCGGTCGATCCGGCCGTGGACCATGATGGCGGCGTGGCTGGCCACGTCAAGGGCGGTGGTCACGAACTGCTCGACGAGCAGCACGGTCATCCCGTCGGATGCGAGGGTACCGACCAGGTCGTAGAGCTGGTCGACGATCAACGGCGCCAGACCCATCGACAGCTCGTCCAGGAGGAGCAATCGTGGCATGGTCACGAGGGCACGGGAGATGGCCAACATCTGCTGCTCACCCCCAGACAGGGTGCCGGCCAACTGGGAGCGTCGTTCCCGCAAACGGGGGAACGCGGCGTAGGTCCGCTCCTCGACCTCCTTCAGGCTCGTGCCACCCCGGTAGGTCCAGATGCTCAGGTTCTCTCGGACAGTGAGATTGGGGAAGACACCGCGGCCCTCGGGTATGGCGCACATCCCGGCCCGGGCCAGCTTCTCGGTGGAGGTCCTGCCGATGGGGCCGCCTCCGACGAGGACACTCCCAGCCGTCGGACGGAGCCGCCCGCTCATCGCCTTGAGGAGGGTCGACTTCCCAGCCCCATTGGGGCCGAGCAGACAGAAGACGCTGCCAGGGGGGACCTCCAGATCGACCCCGTGCAGCACCTCGATCCGCCCGTACGCGGCCCGGAGGCCGTTGACGATGACGCCCGGGGGGAGCTGATGGGTGACCCCCGAAGGCCGTGGTTCCTCCGGGGGGGCGGATCTGGGAGCATCGGTCATCTGCCCCGCCCCTCTGGCCGGGTGGAGAGGTGCCCGAGGTCGGTTGACGTGGCGTCCGGCTCGGGGATCTGATGGACAGGCGTCGCGGAACCGTTCGATTCGCCTCGTGGGAGTGCGCCGCGTGAGGGTGCACCATCCCCGAGATATGCGGCCTGGACCCTCGGATCGCCCTTCACCTGGTCGGGTCCCCCCGAGCAGATGATGTCGCCGAAATCGAGCACGTAGATGTGATCGCAGATCCGCATGACCAGCTCCATGTCGTGCTCGACGAGCAGCACCGCCATGCCTTCGGCGGCGAGGGAGGTGAGCAGCGCACCGAGGGCCGCCGATTCCGACTCGTCGAGGCCCGACCCGGGCTCGTCCAGCAGGAGCAACCGTGGACCGATGGCGAGCGCGCGGGCCAGCTCGACCATTCGGGCCAGACCGGTGGGCAGGTTCGAGGACTGCTCGGAGCCTGCCTCGGTCAGCCCGACCCGGTCGAGGAGGGACTCGATCGTGGATCCGAGCCCGGCCCGCCGGCCGATCCGCCCCCACCGACCTCCCGACGCCTCCAATCCCACCTGCACGTTTTCGCTGACCGTCAGAGACCCGAAGACCTCGAGGCGCTGGAAGGTGCGGGCCAGGCCGAGCCGGGCACGGAGATGGGGCCTCATCGAGGTCACGTCGGTGTCGAAAAGCGAGACCGTGCCCCGGTCGGGGGATTGCAGGCCGCTGATGACGTTGAACAGGGTGGTCTTGCCGGCGCCGTTCGGTCCGATCAGCCCGGTGACCGTGCCGGAGTGGACGGTCAGGCTGGTTGCGTTGAGGGCGGCGACCCCGCCGAAACGGACCCCGACCTCGGACACGGTGAGGACCGCGGCATCATCCGGCGGCACGGGATTCTCCTCCGGTCCCAACCCCGAGCAGCGATGCGGGCTCACCCGACATCGTCTCCGACGTCGCTTTCGTCCAGGGGAGAGGAACCCGCAGCACCTCGATCCCGAGGATGCCGTTTGCCGCCCGACCGATCAGGATGATCCCCACCCCTGCGAAGAGACCGACCCAGTTGGGCGACACCTGGTTCAGCACCACGTAGGTCAAAGCCGCCAGAAAGGCCCCCGTCACGGTTCTCACGCTCCAGATGGTCACGAACAGGACGAACATCAGTCCGGAGAAGAAGTCGAAGTCGGTGGTGCCGACTACGCCCTGAACGGTGCCGTAGAGGGCGCCGGCCAGCCCTGCCATGGCGGCGCCGACGGCGAAGACCACCACCTTGGTGGCCCCGATGTTGAGTCCGACGGTGGCGAAGGCCGCCGGTGAGTCGTTGAGTGCGACCAGTCGGCGTCCGAAGTAGCTGCGCCGGATCGCCAGCACCAACCAGGCGGAGAGCACGAAGAAGAAGGTGACCATCAGGAATTCGGATGCGTCGCCGCCGAAGGAGATGCCGGGCAGGACGATCCGGCCGATGCTCACGCCTCCACTTCCATAGACATGACTGTCGGGGAAGAAACCGGTGGCCACGGCGTCGGCGAAGGCGAACGTGGCGAGAGCCAGGTACAGGTCGCGCAGCCTGATGGTGGGCAGGGCGATCAGCCCTCCAACCACCGCACAGAGGACCGTGGCCGCCAACAGTCCGAGAAGCGACCCGCCGCCGGCCGTCTTGCCCATCACGAAGGCCCCGATTCCCATGAACGCGAACTGGCACAACGTGATCTGCCCCGAGTAGCCGATGACCAGGACCAGCGAGAGCGCCACGATGCCCAGGCTCATCACCACGCCACCCAGTGACAGAATTGTGGTTCCGTCAAAAGGGGTGTTGTTGAACGCCGCCCCCAGGACGGCGGCGACAGCGAAGAAGGCGACTCCGGCGACCAGTGACTCACGACCACCGATCACCCGTGGAGCCCGTGCCGTCGTCAGCCGGCCGACTGCACGGAGCCGGACGGACGGTACGGTGACCAGGGCGATGAAGAGGAACACCATCGGCAGAGCCACGGTGATGTCGGGCTGGAGGTTCTGTGGGAGATGCGGCAGCAGGTAGTTGATCACGTAGTTCTCGGCAAGTCCGATCCCGATCGCTGCGGCGAAGGTGACCGGGATGTTGCGCAGGCGTCCCACGATGGCCGCGGCGTACCCGTTCACCACCAGCAGGGTCACCGCTTCGATGCTGATGCCGGTGGCCTGGGTCGGCGCCAGCAGAACGCCGGAAAGAGCGGCCAGTGCCAGCCCGAGCATCCATCCGTACTGGCTCATCCGGTTGGGCGAAGCCCCGGCCATCGCCAACAGCTGCGGATCGTCGGTCACAGCCCGCAGGCCGTGCCCCAGCCGCGTCGAGTGGAACAGGATGCGGAGCGCGACCGCCACCACCGCGGCCACCCCGATCAGCAGTACTTCCTGGTACTGGATGTTGATCCCGAACAGGCCGAATTGGCCCGACACCATGGATTCGACGGTGCGCTGGGTGCTCGGGCTCCAGACGATGGTGGCGAGACCAGTGAGGATCACGGTGAGCCCGAGGGTCACCATGACCGGACGTTCGGCGGTGGAGCCGTGCAGCCGACGCATCAACACCCGTTCCACCACCAGGCCCGACAGTGGGGCACCGACCAGGAGGATGACGGCCAGCGCGGCCAGCACCGGCAGCCCAGAGGCCACGACCAACTCCCAGTAGCAGAAGGCGGCGATCATGCCCACCGCACCCTGGGCGAAGTTGAACACCCCCGAGGTGGTGTAGGTGACGACGAGCCCGGTGGCGGCGATGGCGTAACCGGCACCGAGCATAATCCCGAACACCGTGTACTGCAGGAAGTTGCTCACCGGCTCATCCCCCCCTTCCGGTTGCGTAAGGGGCCATCTACGCCTGCCGGGGCGCTCAGGTCCCGGGAGTTCCGGGCGGAGTCAGGTAGGCGCCGTTGCAACGGTATCCGTGGGTCGGACCACTCACCGACGGATCGGCGCTGGTGCGAACGAACTGGCCGTTGACAACCTCGCCGATGAGGTAGCAGTTGCCTACCTTCTTCGCTGCCGGATCGTTGGGTGCGATGATGTGATTGCCGTCGAAACTGGTGATCTTGGAGAGGGCCTGGAGAAGCGATCCCCGGCTGGGGTTGGTCCCGGCGCTCTGCAACGCCTGGGTGAACAGTTCGGCGGACAGCCATCCGTAGAGCGTGAACAGGTCGGGCTGGAAGCCCGGGCTCGTCTTCGACACCCAGTGGAGGAAGGTGGACACCGCGGGAATGACGGCGGCGTCGCCACCGAGGTACAGCGAGTAGTTCTGGTCGAGGTAGGAACCGTTCACGGCGGAAGCTCCACCGGACTCCGCCACCAGGGCGTTCGAATAGGTGGCCGCTCCCAGGACCACCTTGGGATGGAAGTTCTGCTGGACAAGTGCCTTGAGCAGGGCCGAAGCGTAGCTCGCCGGCATCTGGTCGATGAAGAGGATCTTCACCCCGAGGTTCTTCATCTGGATGACGTTCTGGGTGAAGTCGGTCTGGGTCACCGGGTAGACCGGGTCGTAGACGACCTTGAACCCGACCTTCTCCAGGGCGTACTTCTCTCCGGCCCAGTCGGTCTGGGAAGACGGCGTGTCGGCCACGAGCGTTGCCGCCTTGTCCACGGTGCTCGGGAACTGCTGCTTGAAATACTCGAGCGGCCCGGTCAGCCAGCCGCCGAGTGCGGGCACGGCGCTGAAGACGTTGGGCAGCTGGTTCGTCTTCAGGTCGAGGGCCACAGAGACGTCGGGCATTCCCGGGTTCTGGGCGAGCAACGCCCCGCCGTAACTGTCCTGGAGCGAGAAGCTTCCAACCAGGGCGAAATCGTTCTCGATGGCGCTCTGGGTGGCCTGTCGGTTGCCCGCCCCCGAGAACTTGTCATCGGCAGGCTGGACGACGATCTTGCGGCCGTGGACGCCCCCGGTCGAGTTGACGTACGCCGCGTAGGCCTCGGTCCCCACCACCGCGCCCTTGAACAGGCCGGGAACGACCGAAAGCGTCGACACGTTGCCGACGTCGACCGCGGTGGGCGTCACCCCGGTATGGTCGCTGAAGGCGCTGGAGGGGATCTTCGAAGTCCCATTGGTCGAACTCGAGCCGGTGGTCGCTGTGGCCGTCGAGTTGGTCGAGCTACAGGCGACCGCGCCGACAGCCACCAGAACGACGATGCCGAGTGCTGTGAAGCGCGTCTTCCACGATGCAGAGCGCAAGGCTCCCCCTTGGTCTCACTTGGTCTCCGGACAGCGCACGGGACAGTGGTGCCGTCCCTGCGCCACGATCATGTGACTCTACGTCAGAAACTTTGTCGAGTGTCTACCACTGCGGCGTCCCTCGTTCACAGTGCTGTGAAGGAGCGCAGTTCAGGGCCCAGAATGCCCCGGCCGGGCACGCATCCGTTCGAGGAAGACCACCGCTCCCATCACGGCGTGACGGCAACGTATGGAGGCGAGCACATCGAAGGCATGCTGGGCGCGTGGGAACTCGACGTAGACGACCGGGCTCGCCGATCGCTCTCGGAGGCGTTCGACGAACCTGCGAGCCACAATCGGTGCCACCAACGTGTCGTTCGATCCCTGGAAGACCAGCATCGGGGGCGCCATAGAGGTGATCCGTCGGTCCGGGGACGCCGATTCGAACAGCCCGGGATCGTTGGCGTAGGTGGCCTGCATCACTGAGCGCTCCAACAACTCGAGTGCTCCGGTACCGTACGCGCCGAATCCCGAGCGTTCGCCGGTCATGTCGTAGACGCCGTAGGAGGTCACACAGGCATCCACCGAGGTGTCGAGGTCCTCGAAGCCGGGCTGCCACCCGGCGTCTCCCGCGGTCAAGGCGGCGAGGCTGGCCAGTTGACCCCCGGCCGAACCCCCCGACACGGCAATGAAGCCCACATCGCCGCCGTACTCGGCGATGTGTTCTCGCACCCAGGCCAGGGCCCGCTTGCAATCGACGATCTGGGCCGGCCAGGCTGCTCTTGGGGCCAACCGATAGTTGATGGCCACGCAAACCCAGCCCCGCCGGGCGAGTTCGTGCATGAGGGGGATGCCCTGCTGACGCTTGTCCCCGATCACCCAGGCTCCGCCGTGGACGTACACGAAGACCGGAGCCCGTTGGGCCGCTACGCGCCTCCGGACCAAGATGTCCAGCTCGTGACGGTCGTGGCCGTCACCCCAGTAGTCGATGTTCCTGAACCTCCGGATTCCGTAGAACCGGAAGGGTACGACGACGAGGAGGCGCCACCACCGGTTCCACGCCGGCACGCCTTCGTCTCCCTCGAGGGTGATCGCACCCCCGGTAGCCTGCGCCAGCGCCTCCTCCACGACACGACCGGATCGGTGGGCGACGACGGTCAGACCGACGAGGCCGGCCCAGGACGGTACCGAAATGGCCAGGCCCAGCCACCCCGGCCAGCTCCGAGAGGAGCTCGACACCGCTCCCGATGCGACAAGTCCGGTGACGACAGCACCTTCGACAGCAAGCACATGGAGCGGAAGCTCACCGGGGATCCACCCCAGCACGAAGCTGACCACGCTTGCCGGCTCACGGCGGACCGGCCTGTAGGCGTTGACCGCGAGGACGGCGAAGACCATGCTGGCGGCAAGCAATCCCCAGGCCACGTTCTCCTGTCTACCGCACGTACCAGTGGCGAGGACGGTGACGAGAACGTTTGGGCTCCCTGGCCCAGTCCTACGGAAGGAGCAGGTGTGGAGCGACTCAGCGGGCTGGACGCCAGCTTCCTGTACCTGGAAACACCCAGCCTGCACATGCACGTGGCTCTGGCGATGGTATTCGATCCGAAGACGGTTCCCGGGGGGTACTCGTTCGACAGCATCAAGGCGGCGATCGGTCATCGCATCCCCGAAGCTCCCGTCTTCCGCCGCCGACTGGTGGAGGTTCCTCTTGCGTTGGATCATCCGGTGTGGATCGACGACCCCGACTTCGACATCGATTACCACATCCGGCTGACGGCCGTGCCCCGACCGGGTGGCCTGCACCAGTTGGCCGACCTTGCCGGCGACATAGCCGGACACCAGCTCGACCGATCCCGACCGCTGTGGGAGCTGTGGTTCGTCGAAGGTCTGGACGCCGAGCAGATCGGACTGGTGGCAAAGATGCACCACTCCACGGTTGACGGCGTATCGGGAGCGGCCCTCCTCTCCGTCCTATTCGACCTCGAACCGGATCCAGCTGCCACAACGGGTCCAGGTCCGACCCCGGACACGGACCCCGCGCCGGGTAGGTCATCCCCATCCCCGGGCACGACCCCGACGGCGGAGCCGATTCCGTCCTCGATCGAGCTGGTGACCCAGGCCCTGTTCTCCAGGGCCATGCGACAGGTCGATCTGACTCGTGAGGTCCTCCGTACCGGACGGCGTCTGCTCGACGTCAGGAAAGTCCGCCTGAGCGGACCCCCGCGGTCGAATCGGACCAAGGCGGCACTCCCCCTCTCGGCTCCCCGAACATCGTTCAACGCGGCGGTGACCCGGCGGCGGAGCGTGGCGATGTGCTCCACCCCGCTCAACGACGTCAAGCGCCTGAAGAACCACACCGGCACCACGGTGAACGACGTCATCCTGGCCGTCTGCACTGGTGCCCTTCGTTCGTTCCTCGACCGGCAGAACGAGCTTCCCGACAAACCACTGGTTGCCGTGGTACCGGTATCGGTGCATACCGACGTCGCCACCCGAAGCTCCAACCGGGTGTCGTCGATGTTCGTCCAGCTCCCGGTGGACCTGGCCGATCCGATCGAACGACTAGAGGCGATCCACGAAGGAACCAAGGGGGCCAAAGAGGAGCACAACGCCCTCGGTGCCGACATGCTCCTCAACTGGGCCGAGCACGCCACGCCCACTGTGTTCGCCAACGCCGCACGGCTCTACTCGCGCATGCGGCTGGCCGATCGGCATCGGCCCATCGCCAACCTGGTCATCTCCAACGTCCCCGGACCCGACTCCCCCCTCTACCTGTGCGGTGCCGAGCTCACGGCCGGGTTCCCTCTCGGACCGGTGATGGACGGGATGGGACTGAACATCACGATCATGAGCTACAGGGGGACGCTCCACTGGGGGCTGATGGCCTGCCCCGAGTCGATCCCCCAACTGTGGAGGCTGGTGGCCGACATCCCCCTTGC
The DNA here is from genome assembly GCA_027315005.1 of Acidimicrobiaceae bacterium. GTDB lineage: Bacteria > Actinomycetota > Acidimicrobiia > Acidimicrobiales > RAAP-2 > Bog-756. The sequence goes on from DAHUZT010000018.1 coordinate 24,118, forward strand.
CGTCGACGAGCTGCTCTATCACACCGGGCTGGCTACCGCGGTCGATCGCCGGGCCGAGGACGAGGACGCCGTCCCACGCTCCGATTTCGACGTACCGAACCGCTGAGGGCGAGGAGTCGCTGTTCCCATCGGTCTCGCTCTGACGAGATGCTCATGCCGCAGGTCGCACCGGATGTGCATGCGGCAGGTGAGTCACGGGGACGGCGCCACCGTCATCGATGACGCCCCGTCGCACACCGGAATCGCCGCTCCAAAGCTGGCGGTGGCCGGCTCGAATGGCACGACCGAGTCGAACCCGACCACGATGAACATGCCAGTGCTGCCCGGGCCAGCGACGATGTCGGTGGGATGGCGGGTACCACCGATGGGAATGGTGGTCGTACGTGCAGGGAGCGGCACTGGATCGGGCGGATTGAGATAGGACGACAGAACGACTGGGTTCACCCAGTCGTTGGCCGCATCGACGACGTCGAGGGATGCGCCACCAGGGACGATTGCCAAGGCGGCCGGGTCACCGATGCCGAATCGGTCGAAACTGGTTGCGGGAAGTACGGTACCCGCAGTGGTGATCGGGACGACTCGGCCGCCGTAGTTCGGTCCGCCCTGTCCGACCACGTAGATCATCGTTCCCTGAGCGTTGACCACGATGCCGTGGGGTGAATAGACAGACGACGGGGACAATCCGGTGGGGATCTCTTGCCCTGGTGCGTCATTGCCGGTGTTCACTGGAACGACGCCCCCGCTCACCAGCACGTACAGCGTGCCTCCTCCGGGCCGCAGGGCCATTCCGAACACAGTCCTCCCCGCACCGAAGTCGATCGGCTTTCCCACTGTTCGGTTGGCCACGTCGACGGGCACGATTGAGCTGCCGCTTGATGCGAACACGGTCCTTCCTCCCGGGAGCACCACGATGGCGCGCGTCGGACCATCTCCGGGGATCGCGATGGGCCGGCCGGATCGCTGAGTGACGAGATTGACAGGAATGACAACGTTGGCGAAACCGAAACGTGCGGAAGGGACCGAACGATGCTCCGAGGCCGCACCGAATGACGCCATCGCCGAGCGTCCGACGGTCCCGTCACCGGTGACCACGTACGCCCAGCGCCCGTTCGCGGTGGCGGTGACCGCGAAGTCGCCGCTGGGAGGGCCACCGGTGATCGGGAGATCAATCGGCGGTTCGGAGATGTCGGTGGCCAACTCGATCGGCGTCAGGGCATCGGGGCAGACCACGTACCCCATGGATCCGGCAGGAGCGAGAGAGGCCGAATCAGCCGGCAGGGTGCCAGGGGTGGCCAGCGAAGAGCATCCCGAGACACTCACGCCCGCGAGGAGCACCACCGACACGGCCAAGGAGACGAGCCTCCTACGGCGCGGAGCGGTCAACCCCGGGCCACCGCGGGGGCTGAAATGGGGCGAGATCATGGGCGTTTCCGACCCTACAGGCGGCACCCTGGGTACCAAGGGCAGGTTTGTCGGAAGATCCATCCGGCCCGGTCAGCCTCCCGGCCCGGTCACGTGGTATCCGCCCGTCCGACTGCGATGGCCAACAAGCGTCTGGCGGGTGCGGTGAGCGCATGGTCCCTGCGCCAGATGGCACGGAGGGTGCGGTCCAACCGGAGACCAGCGACTGGTACGGTCACCAGTTGCCCGGTCTCCAGCTCGGACTCCACCGCCAAGCGTGACAACACCGACGGACCGGTACCCGCCGCAACCGCCGACTTGATGGCCGTGGTCGACCCGAGCTCCATCAGGGTCTGTACCGACAATCCCTGATCGGCCATGGCCGCGGTCAGGGTGTCCCGGGTTCCCGAACCTTGCTCCCTGAGCAAGATCGGGGCGGCAGCAAGCTCCGTAGGAGTGAGCGGGTGGCGACGGCGCGCCCAGGGATGCCGGTTGCCGACCACGATGACCAGCTCATCGTCGACGATGTCCCGGGAACGGACTGAAGCCGGTGGACGGGCCCCTTCGATGAAACCGAAATCCACCGCCGCATCGAGGACACGCCGGTTGACGGTCGCCGTGTTTCCCACCACCAACGAGACGGTGACATCAGGAGCGACTGATGCCAGCTGCTGCAACCACGCGGGGACCAGGTACTCGGCCACCGTGAAGCTCGAGGCGACACGGAGGTTGGAACGTTCATCGCTCCTGAGCGCGGTGGTCCCAGCAATGAGCGTACGCATGTCCCCGAGTACGGTTGCCGCCCACTCAGCGGTCGCCTCACCTGCCGAGGTCAGGCGCGCTCCGGCATGGGCGCGCTCGAGCAGCTGGAGACCGAGCAAGCCCTCGAGACTCCGGAGCCGCATGCTGGCCGCCGGCTGGCTGACCTGGTGGGCCCTGGCGGCGGCGCTGATGGAACCGAGCTCGCCCACGCTCACCAGGATGTCGAGAGCGGTGAGATCGGGGCATGGTTCGGGAAGGGGCACAATCTGAGATTAGGGTGAGGCGAGGGCACGCACCGACACTGGTCGCGTCCGTGACGACGGCGTCAGCTGGAGGTGATCAACTGGGTGTCATGAAACCGGAGATCTCCTGGTTCGCCGCTCTCTGCGATGACGACTACGTTCGGCTCGGCGTTCCAGATCCCGTACTGGTGAGCAGCTTTGCCCACTGCGCCGCCATCGTCCGAGAGGCGGAACGTGTCGGTTTCGACAACATCCTCTGCCCGTCTGGATATGCGCTGGGCATCGATTCGGTGGCCTTCGCCTCGGCAGTTGCCCCGCTATTGAAACGGATCCGCCTGCTGGTCGCAGTCCGATGCGGTGAACTGTGGCCCCCGCAACTGGCCCGTCAGCTGGCGACCCTGGACAACTTGCTCCAAGGCCGGCTCACCGTGAACATCATCTCGAGCGACCTTCCCGGGACCGCACTCGAATCGGAAACACGATATGGCCGCACCCTCGAGGTGATGCAGATCGTGCGGTCCCTCCTCGAAGGCGAACCTGTTGACCAACCAGGCCCCTACTATCCGCTTCGGGTGGACCCACCGAGGATCACCACTGTCTCCGGCCGGTGCCCGCCGTTCTACTTCGGCGGACTCTCGGAACCGGCCCGCGAGGTCGCCGCCAGAGCTGCCGACGTGTATCTCATGTGGCCAGACACCGAAACGGCGGTGGCGCGACTGTTGGCTGACCTCAGCGAACGTGCTTCACGGTACGGCCGTGTGCTCCGGTTCGGTTACCGATCCCATGTCGTGGTGCGCGAAACCGAGTCCAAAGCTCGCCAGGCCGCCCGCGACCTGATCAGCGATCTCGATGTCGATGTGGGAGCAAAGATCCGTGGGCGTTCACTCGACGCTTCCTCGCAAGGAGTGAACCGCCAGGCGGAACTGCGCGATCAGGCCGATGATGAGGGATACGTGGAGCCCCACTTGTGGACCGGGGTCGGACGTGGTCGCTCAGGATGCGGCGCGGCCATCGTCGGGGACCCCGAGCAGGTGGCGGCCAAACTCGAGCGGTACCGACAGATGGGTATCGACGCATTCATCCTCTCGGGCTATCCCCACCTGGATGAGTGCAGGCGTTTCGGCGAGTTGGTGCTCCCTTTGCTCGACCATGCGCCGATGGTCGTCACCGACTGAACACCTCGTCCATGGTCACTACCCTCGCCTCGTCGATGGACCGGTGGGCGGCCACTCCCATCGCCACGCTCAGCACCCCGTCACGGAGTCCCACCTCCACCGGAGTACCGTTGACGACGGCGTCGCGGAATCCGAGGTGCTCGAGGTAGCTGGCGCCATGATGGAACCCCTGGTGCCGGATCCGCGAATCTTCCACGATCTCTTCGTCCACGCCACCGATTCCGTTGTTGCGGAGTCCTCGCCGGAACGTGCCGGAAGGTAGCGCCGCCTCCACCTTCCCGGCGTCCCCGACCACGCTGAGCTCCTCCCAGTTGGTCGTACCCTCGGCGAACATGCACAGATCGAGGGCGGCCCGGGTGCCGTTGGCATAGTCGACGATCACGAAGGCGTTGTCCAGGATGTCGGGAGGCTCGCCGTCATAGCGCTCGTCGAGGTGATTGACGTCCTGGGCACCTGAGGCGAAGACCCTGACCGGGATCGCCTCAGTCAAGACGTTCATGAGGTCGAAGAAGTGGCAGCACTTCTCCACCAACGTGCCACCGGTGTTCCGGTTGAAACGGTTCCAATCACCGACCTTGGAAAGAAACGGATACCGATGCTCGCGAATGGCCACCATTCGCACTGCTCCCACGTCACCCTGCTGAACACTGCTGATCAGGCGTGCCACCGGAGGCATGTAGCGATACTCGAGTCCTACCCACAGCGGCCTCGGGTAGTCCTCCAGTGCACCTGAGAGCCGTAGACAGTCGGCCATGGTGGTACAGAGGGGCTTTTCGACCAGGACGGGGACTCCTGCATCGCAGACGTCGAGGAGGATGTCCGCGTGGGTCATGTTGGGACTCGCAATCACAACCGCGTCGCACAACCCTGATTCAAGAAGGGAGCGATGATCGTCGAAGCACTCGATGGGACTGTCCCCCATGGTGGTTCGTGCCCGAACCAGCGACTCCGGTTGAGGGTCGGCAGCCGCCACCACCGCGGTGCCCGGCACCTCCAGCAGATTCCGCAGATGCTCGAGCCCCATCATGCCCACACCGATGATTCCGTAGCGCAGTTGGCCGTTCACCGTGCCGAGCGTAGGGGTGAGGAAATCGTTGGACAATGCCGCTTGCGCGGTTGGGTGGACGGGTCGGCTCACCGAGGAACGAGGCATCCAGGGGTCGGCAGCGAGGGAGGCCGACCGAGGCGTACGGCGAGCTCCTGTATCGGTACGTGATCGTATCGGTACGTGATAGTATCGGTACGTGATAGTATCGGTATTCACCGGTATGGCTCGTCGATAGAGCGAGCAGTCTCGCTCTGGACGAGATGAGGGAAGGAGGGCGACGATCACTAGGGCTGCGGAATCCCCGGCAACTGAACCGACGACCGTCGGCCATGGCGGCCGCGCCCTTGACGCCAGTCGGGATGTGGCCATCCGTGAGGCGGTGCTGGAGCTCCTGGCAGAGAGCGGATACGACCGACTGACGATCGACGCCGTAGCCGCCCGTGCCCGGGCCGGCAAGACAACGATCTACCGGCGCTGGGCGGGCAAACCCGAGCTCGTAGTCGATGCACTCGAATGCCGGGCAGTCCATGATCCGGTGCCCGATACCGGGTCGCTGCGAGGCGATCTGTACGCCATGATCGGACGAACAACGAGCAGGAACTCCCGTTTCGACGGCCAGCTGGTACTCGGCGTGGTCTCCGCACTCGGACGCGACGCCGAGCTACGCACGGTTTTTCGCGAACACTTCATCGCCGGCAAGCTGGACCTCTTCCGGGAGATCTTCGAAAGGGCGGTGGGGCGCGGCGAAGTCACCACTGACCGCGATGTCGATCTACTTGCGTCCTTGGTACCGGCCCTGATGCTGCAACATCTGCTCGTCCATGGCGAACTGCCCGAACCGACGTTGGCGAAGCGAATCGTCGACGAGATCATCCTCCCGTTGGCGTTGGAAACCACCACCGCGACCCCGACGGGTTTGGCCTGCAACGCTGACGATGCATACGTCGACCACGAGCACGACGAGGTACGAAGGAGCCCCCTTGAAGAGCGTTGATCCGGTCGGCGCGGCGGGTGCCGACACAGCAGGGAAACACCTGGGCCTCGCCCTGGCCGTGATCTCGGCGGCTCAGCTGATGATCGTGCTCGACGCCACGGTCGTCAACGTGGCGCTGCCCACCATCCACACCGACCTGCACTTCTCATCGGCCAACCTCGAGTGGCTGATCACGGCCTACGCGCTGACCTTCGGAGGTCTTCTCCTCTTTGGTGGGCGCACCGGCGACCTCTTCGGCAAGCGGCGGATGTTCATGTTGGGGATCGCCACATTCGCGGTCTCGTCTCTGCTCGGAGGTCTGGCCCAGAGCGACGTCTGGCTGATCATTACCCGGGGTCTCCAGGGCATCGGCGCTGCCATCGCAGCCCCCACCGCGCTTTCCCTCATCGCCACCAACTTCCCTGAGGGGCATCGACGAAATCGTGCTATGGGGGTCTACGCGGCCATGTCCGGCGGGGGCGGTGCCCTCGGGCTCCTCCTCGGTGGAATCTTCACCGACCTGGTGTCCTGGAGGTGGATCTTCTTCGTGAACGTACCGATCGGAGCGCTCGTGCTCCTGCTCGCCCCGAGAGCCCTAAACGAGTCCGAAACCACCTCGGGGCACCTCGACGTCCCAGGTGCGGTGACCGCTACCGGAGGCATGCTCGCCCTTGTCTACGGGCTCTCCAATGCAGCCAGCCACAGCTGGTCGAGTCTGGGCACCCTGCTTCCCCTTGGGGCTGCGCTCCTCCTCCTCGCGGCGTTCGGCCTCGTCGAAGCCCACAGTGCCGAGCCGCTCATGCCCTTCTCCATCTTCAACAACCGGAATCGTTCAGCGGCGTACGGGCTCATGTTCTGCTTGGGAACCGCGGTGTTCTCGATGTTCTTCTTCCTCACCCAATTCCTCCAGGACGTTCTTGGTTGGAGCCCGCTCAAGGCGGGCGTCGGCTTCCTCCCGATGACCGCCGGAATCGTGCTAGCCGCCGGATTCACCTCCCGGCTGGTGGGAAGGGTCGGGGTCCGGGTCCCCCTACTCGTCGGACCAGCGGGGACGGTGGCCGGGCTGGCGTGGATCAGCCGACTGACTCCCAACAGCACCTATCCCGAGATCCTCGGTCCCCTGGTCCTCATCGCCCTGGGAATGGGCATGTCGTTCGTCCCTCTCACGTTGACCGCGGTATCGGGTGTCAGACCTACCGACGCCGGTCTCGCTTCGGCGCTGCTGAACACTGCTCAGCAGGTGGGCGGCGCACTGGGTCTCGCGGTGTTGGCAACGGTGGCGATCAACGCCTCGAGGAGCAAAGCGGAGAGCTTGGCAGTAGCCTCTCACGGGCACCTGTCCGGGTCAGCCGCGGCGATAGCTACCACTCACGGATACACAACGGCGTTCACCGCCGCTTCCGGCCTCGCCTTGATCGGGTTCCTCATCTCCGCCCTGGCCATCCGTTCAACCCGTCGCGAATCGGGGAGCGGATCCTCCGTTGCCACTCGGGGGATGGAGACGGCGGTCCCGTAATCCCAGATCCCGCGGTCTGGGCCGGAAACACCCGCGGACGGCTGACGCTACGGAGAGCAGTCTGCACAACGTCCCGGCATTGCGAAGTGATGGGGATTGATGGTGAAGCCGAACCGCGATCTGATCGAACGGGCCAGGTCCGCGAACAGCTCATCGGGTGCTTCGATCATGGCGCCACACTCCTCGCACATGAGGTGGGTGTGAGCCAGTGTGGCCAGCTGATAAGTGGCAGGTCCGTGGCCGAGGTGGGCATGGACGATCACTCCGAGTCGCTGGAGGTCCTCCAGATTGCGGTAGATCGTGGAGATGTGCACATCGGGGACCCTGGCCTGGACCGTCTCGGTCAGGTCTTCCGCACTCAGATGGCCCTCGGCTTCGAACAGCGCTTCGAGCAACACGCGCCGTGACGAGGTGGCGCGGCCTCCTCTGGATCGCACCAGCGCCAGCACATCGTCCACGCAATCGACGTCGACCACCGCGAGGTCGCGCGGTCTGAGCGGCTTGCTCACGTCACCAGCATACGGCGAGGGCATCGAGGGGATCTCTGAGCCGTCGCACCATAACGCTCACTTATGGAATGCCTGGGGGAGGCGGACTTCCCGATTGCGATCGCTTGCCCGACACTTGCTGATGTGGACCATGTGCCGAGCCCTGTCGGTGAGAGGACCGATCCACATGCCGGTCATCCGGCCGAACCTGGCGGGCGGAACCAGTTGGTCAAGGTCATTCCCGGAGTGGGAGCGGCGGTGGCCGTGGCTCTGGCGGCAACCGTACTCGGACGTCTCGCACCGGTCGTGGGAGCTCCAGTCATCGCCATCGTAGGTGGCATCGTCCTGTCGATCTTCGCCCCAACATCCGGTGCCCTCCGGCCCGGCCTGGCATTTTCGGCCAAGTTCGTCCTCCAGGCCTCCATCGTCGTGCTCGGCACCGGGCTCTCCTTCGAGCAGGTGCTGTCGACGGGATCGTCCTCGCTTCCGGTACTGCTGGGAACCCTGACCGTCGCGCTGGTCGGGGCGGGTGTGATCGGGCGATTCCTCTCGATCGATCGTGACCTGCGAACCTTGATCGGCGTCGGTACGGGGATCTGCGGTGCTTCGGCAGTCGCTGCCGTCGACGCCGTCATCTCGGCGTCTGAAGCCGACGTGTCCTATGCGATCGCGACCATCTTCACATTCAATGTCTTGGCCGTACTCACCTTCCCCACAATCGGACATCTGATCGGTCTGTCCCCCCATTCCTTCGGACTGTGGGCAGGTACGGCGGTGAACGACATGTCATCGGTTGTCGCCGCTTCATCGATCTTCGGCCATGGAGCGACGTCGACGGCCATAGTGGTGAAGCTCACCCGGACCTTGATGATCATCCCCATCTCCGTCGGAATAGCGCTCTGGCGTGCCCGTATCCGTCGGCGGTCCGGGACCACCGACTCGATCATTTCATCGCTCGGTCACATCCGAAACATCCTTCCGATCTTCATCGGCTGGTTCCTCGTCGCAGTGAGTATCAACACGGTCGGCCTGATTCCACGTGAATGGCATCACTGGCTTTCCTACGCCGCCCAGCTGATGATCACCATCGCCCTCGCAGCCATCGGGCTCTCGACCAGGATGCGCGACATCCGTCGGGCAGGGCTCCGGCCGCTGGCGCTCGGAGCAGTTCTCTGGACGCTGGTCGGAGTGTCGAGCCTGGTTCTCCAGCTTGCAACGGGTAGACTGCACCATACGTGAGCTCTCCACCAGCGTCACCAAGGGAACGACCCACGTGTTGAAGGTCGCCGCTCGGCTCTACGACCGGATCATGTCTGGGGTGGAGGAAGGTGGCCTGGCCGAATGGCGTCGATCTCTCCTCGATCCCCTGTCCGGCCGCGTGCTCGAGATCGGTGCCGGAACCGGAGCCAACCTCGATCGCTACCCGGAACAAGTGACGGAGTTGGTGCTGGCGGAACCGGACCGGCACATGAGGTCGCAATTGCTCCGGAGGGTCGCAGGTTCTGAGCACACGGTCGAAGTCATCGGGTCCGCAGGTGAAGACATCCCCTTTCCCGAGGCATCCTTCGACGCGGTCGTCGCCACTCTCGTTCTGTGCTCGGTCGCTGACCAAGGTGCCGTACTCAGAGAGATCCGTCGGGTGTTGCGTCCGGGAGGAGTATTTGTCTTCCTCGAGCACGTAGCATGCGTGAACGACCCCGACACCCTTCGCTGGCAGCGGCGGATCGAGCCACTTTGGCGACTGGTCAGTGGAAACTGCCACCTGACCCGATCGACAGAAGTGGCCATAACCGCCACCGGGTTCGTCTTCGACTCCATCGAACATGAAGGCATGAGTCGGGCTCCAGCCATCGTCCGGAGTACCATCAGGGGCACGGCAATCCGACAGTGACAGACCGACAGTGGCAGACCGGCAGTGGCAGACCGGCAGTGAGCAGTATGTGCCCCGCCTCCCGTCTGGTCGGTTTGTGACCCGACGTCGGGCTGGTTCCATGCCGGCCTCACGAAGAGACACCGCACCTCGCAGGGTGTGGCGGTTGACCCTCTTCGTGGCGTCCATCGGTCACAGCGCGCAAGCGGCAGATCGCAGATGGGGTGCCTCGCACCTTGAACCCCTATGAGGAACACGGACGTGGCACCGACCCGGTGCGGGCTACGAGGGTGACTCGCACTGGCCGACCGATGGACGTCCCGCTCCACCCACTGGTCCTCCCGGTCGCATTTCTTGTCGGGTCCTGGGAGGGTGAAGGGCGAGGCCTTTGGACGGACGATCCGGTCTTCCGTTACCGCGAGCGGGTCGAGTTCACACAAAGTGGAGGCCCGTTCATCACCTATCACCAGTGGACGTCCACACTTGAAGGCAGTCGCCCCTTGCACACCGAATCGGGCTATCTCCGGGCCGGCCCCGATCACCGAATCGAACTGGTGGTCACCCAGCCGACCGGGATCGTCGAGATCCACGCGGGACGGTTGACCGGACAGCTCGTCGAGCTGCACTCGACGGTGGTGGCCCGGACGCCGACTGCCCTCAATGTCACCGGGGTCAGTCGTACCTTCGAGGTGGACGGTGGGGTCCTCACCTACCGTCTGCACCTTTCGATGAACCACGAAGCATCGGCACCGCACCTCGAAGCCAGGCTCGAACGCGCCATGCAACCGTCCGGCTCGTGGCCGGAGGCGCCGCCAGACAACCCTTCGCAGCCCACGACCGATCGCCCTCCGATGGACCCCCCGGACCTTTGATCGGGAAGTGGAGTCCGGATCAAGAGGCATCCATCCCCCCGGCCGGCATCGAACCACCAGCGGTACCGGCGATGGAGGACGCTTCGATCGAGCAACATCTGTGGGAAGGACGCCGCCTGATCGGACGGCTCGGGCTGCAACGGGCTCTGGGCGTGATCTGGCTGATCGACGCCGGCCTGCAAGCGGAACCTGCGAAATTCGCCCACGCCTATCCCCTCGGCACACTGGCCCAATCGGTGATGGGAGAGCCGAACTGGATCAATCGGTCGATCTTCGCCGGAATCCATCCCTTCGTCGCCTACTGGCCGTTGTGGAACCTGGGCGCCGTCCTCATCCAACTCGTCATCGGTATCTGCCTCGTCACAGGTCGGTTCACCAAAGGTGCACTCGGGGTCTCGATCATCTGGGCCCTTGTCGTCTGGTGGTTGGGTGAGGGATTCGGCACTCTGCTGAGTGGGTTCGGTCTGATGGCGGCAGGTGCGCCAGGCCCAGCCCTCCTCTACGTGTTGCTCGCCGTGATGGCCTGGCCACGTGCAGGTCGACCAGATGTCGACCATCGGACATGGACGGTCACCTGGGTCACCCTTTGGGTGAGCGCCGCCATTCTCGAGTATCCCTTTTCCCATCCGGTCGGCCAGGTGCTTCAGGCCAATCTGGAGGAGAACTTGAGCACCACCAGACTGCTGGCGAGTACCAGCACCTGGTTCGGCCATGTCGCGTCCGGACATGCCGTGACCGTGGCTGTCGCTCTGGCCGTCCTCCAGGTGACGATCGGCCTGGGAGCGCTCTTCGCCAACGGCTGGCCACGGCTCTGGCCCGCATTGGGAATCTTCCTGTCGTTGTTCTTCTGGGTCGTGGTCCAGCAGCTAGGAGGTCTCCCCGGTACAGGCGCCACCGACCCCGACCTGGGTCCCCTGATGGTGGTCCTGGGTCTGGCGGCCTGGCCCGCGCTCCGCACCGGAGCTGGGCAACGTCAAAAGCCGAAGGACCCCGGAGCGAGGCGTGCGCCGCAGGTGGCGGAACGTGGAACCAGGCGATCCCAGAGGGGCGGGTTCGGTCCGGGTTCAGCCTGGCTATCAGGAGCTCACCCTCGAATGTCCGGACGGAAAGCATCGAGAGAGCTGGCAGCCCAAAATGAGCTGGTCGCCGCCCCGGCGGTCAGGGCCAGGACGAGCCATCGCCGTGCCGGGTGGAGGTGACCCAACGCCATGAGCGTGGCGACTGTGTCAACAGCGTCGGCCATGCCCCCGAGCGCGACCCACGAAAGCGCCTCCTCGTCCGACCGGATCAGTGCCCGAAGACAACCCACACCGATGGCGAGATCGCGTCCGCCCATGGCCCGGGACAAAACCCGCGCCGACGGAGATCGGGCAAGCTCCCCCACCCAGGGCTCGGCCATCCTCTCCGGAGTGAGGAGAGCCATCACGCCGATGCCAATCCGGCCCCAGGCGATCAGACGGACCAGTCGTCGCGCGGTATGGGGCAACATCTGATCAGCCTACGTCGCCGACGGGATCGCTACAGAAGTGAAAACCCTGGCATCAGGTCGGACGTACGGGCGACCCGGCAAACGCAGATGTTGCCGGTCTTCGGACGCAGCCAGGTGGTCTTCGGATTCAGCCAAATAGATAGAACGTCGAAGTCCGGGACGATACGCCGCCGAGAGCGTCGCCGCGAACGTCTGCGATCACCGTGTCAGGAGATCGAGAAATCCCATCGTTCGAAGGCGAGCATGCGATCGCCCGACGACAGCTCGGCGAACCTGACGAGCGTGACCAGACTCCAGTTCCCATCGACCGGACAGTGTTGAATCCTCCCCCACCCGAGGTGGACGGCCTTCAGCGACACTCCCGGGATCCACAAAGTCGTGTACAGGTGCAGTCCATCAGCGAGCGTTCGGTCCACTACGCCCGGGCGGTTGGATCCCCGAGTTCACTGTGGCGGCGACCGCTTCCGGATCAGCGCAGCCCACCACCCACTCGTCCTGGTCCGCACTCTCCAATTTGACCCGTACGCCACGAGGAGTGTCACGGTGGACAGCCGCAAAGACCTTCTTGTGGCTCCCCCAGATCGTTCCCACCTCGACGGTCCCAGAGATCCGAGTGCCGGCCTTGAACCCGACGAAGTCCGCCGCCTGGTGGGCATCGTCAAGCACCTCGGCGCAGCTGACAGTCGAAAGCGGAGTTCTGAGGTCGCCACGAATGGCCTCGACCTTTTCCGCTCGGCTCAGGTGGAGCACCAGCTCATCGCCGTCGATCACCAGATCCGCCATCTCGGCCTCCTCGCTACCGACCGACAGGTAGTGATCGCCACGAGCCTCGCGTCCACCAAGTTCGCCGGTCCATGTTCCATCTCGCCACTGCCACTGCCACTGCCAATGCCAATGCCGGCCAATCGCTACTATTGTATCCCGCGGGCAGCCTGTCGCCACCCGTATCGGGAGCCGACCGCTGTCGCGGTCACCGTCGAGCAATCCTTCCTGCCTTGGATGGCAACGCGCGAACTCGATGCTCCGAACGCGGTCAGTTGTTCGGGCCAAACGGCATCTCGGCATCACCGACACTCTCATCACCGACACTCCCCTGGAGATGGAGGCCACACACAACACCTCCGAAGAAGGCCCCCGCAGATCGACCTGACGTCTACTCGGTCCCAGCGAGGAGGCGGAGCACTTCACCAATGGCCCCTTCTTCCTCAGGCGCTTCCGGAAGTGGCAGATGGTGCTGGATCTCATAGCGATTGCGACGACCGTCGCGTTCCTTCACGACGTACCCGCCTTGGACGAGGTCATTGACAATCGCGTAGGCGCTCCGCTCCGTCACGCCAAGTTCGGCCGCAAGCTCTCGCAGACGCACGTCTGGTTCCCGAGCGATACTCAGTAGGGCTCGACCGTGGTTGCTCAAGAACGTCCATCCGGGCACACGGAAACGCTACCAGATCAAAGAAATCTATTGCTAGTTTTCTGATACTAGAGTACTGTTGCGGTGCAGGCCCGAACGTCCGTCGCCGACGGTTGTCTATTTCGGGAGTGCACGAAGGAGTTCGCCATGCCGTCGGCCTGGTTCTCGTCCGTTCACATCTTCGTCGACTCGCGCGCTCGCGGTAACCGACAACCGGCCGACCGGTATTCGCGGTCGCATCATCGGCGGTGGCCAGGACTGGCTGTGGTGACCAGCCTGCTGTTAGTGCCGCTCCTGGCCAGTACCTTCTTCGCTCCCTCAGCTTCTGCAGCCCAGACCGTGCAGTTGGGGGCAGCGGCTCCTTTCGCGGTGTTGGCCGGTACCGCGGTCACAGACGTTCCCACCTCATCCATCACGGGTGACGTCGGCCTGAGCCCTGCTTCAGGTACCAACTACGCCGGCCTTACCCAGGCGCAGGTGACAGGAACCATCTATTCCACCGACGGCACCGGGCCTACGGGAACCGTCAACGATCCGGCTCTCCTCACCACAGCACAGAACGACCTCACCACCGCGTATGTGGCTGCAGCAGGACAGCCTCCGACCACCACATTCGTCACCACTGACAACCAGCTTGGAGGGCAAACCCTGACTCCTGGCGTCTACGCCTTCGGACATGCGGCCACCGCCAACATCACGGCGTCCAGCCCACTCGTACTCAACGGTCAGGGCAACACCGATGCGGTCTTCGTGTTCCAGGCTTCGTCCGATCTCGTTACTGCATCGAACAGCGTCGTCCAACTGGAGAACGGTGCTCAGGCATGCAACGTGTTCTGGCAGGTCGGTAGCTCTGCCACCTTGAATTCCGGCAGTACCTTCGTCGGCACCATCATGGCGCTCACGTCAGCCACACTGGATTCGGGCGCGACCGTACAGGGACGCGTGCTGGCCAGGAACGGCGCCGTCACTCTCGACGCCAACACCATCACCACCCCATCCACCTGCGCCGCCTCCAGCTCCACCACAACCACGACCAGTACCCCGACAACGCCTACCGCCTCGACAGGTACGGGTAGCGGTTCGACCGCGGCCACGGGGAGTCCGACAACCGGTGCGGGAGCCAATGGGACCAATGCTGCTGGCAGCACCGGCGTCGGCTCCGGTGCCACGAGCGTTCCCCTGGGCTTCCCCCACACTGGCTACGGAGGAGCAGCCCATGCGCGAGACCGAAACCTCATCGCGTTCGGTGGCTTGGCCATCGCGGGTTCGATCGGAGCCTTCATCGTTGCTCTTCGACGCCGCCCAGGTTTGCGAAGAAGAGGGGCTCCGGGTGCAGTGTCGTGACACGCACGGTTCCATTTGAGGCCACGCGAGGTTCACATTCCTGGTGGTTGGCAGCACTGGTGTTGATGATGGTGGGAGCGACCTCACTCACGCTTGGCTTTCGGGGAAGTGACCACCCGCTTCCAGCGCCCCGCCCGTCACCCGTTGCCTTGAAAGCGGCGGTCGTCCCTCGCGGCGCGACCTCGCTCTTGCAGACGGCTCGATCCGTGCCTCAGACACTGAGGATTCCCGCGATAGGGGTCTCCGTAACGGTAGGTACCCTCGCTCTGAATGCTGATGGCACGGTTCAAGTGCCCAACGGCACCAAGCATCCAGGTTGGTTCCGGCTCGGCCCGACCCCGGGTGAGATCGGTTCGGCGGTGATTCTCGGACACGTGGACAGCTACCTCGGGCCCGGGGTCTTCTTCCTTCTGCGCACCCTGGCCGCCGGGGATCAGGTGGATGTGGAGTTGAGCGATGGCATCACGGCCCAGTTCACCGTCAACTCCGTGGCGATGTACTCGAAGCAGCAGTTTCCCGCCCAACGGGTCTACGGGTCCCATGGGGTCAGTGCTCTACAACTGGTCACCTGCGGAGGAGTCTTCGATCACCAGACAGGGAGCTACCTCTCCAACATCGTCGTCTACACCTCTCTGACTGCTGTCCTACCGGCAACTGTTCGGAGTGTTCCGCCCTCAGGTTGATCCGCGACCAGGGCAACGGTGTGCTGGCCTTCCTGCGACGGGTCCACCGGCATACTCTCGAGTCACTGGGGCGGTCACCCGCCACAATCCGAAACGACGCGTGCCTGTGCATGTGTCCATCAACGTCAGCCGCATGCCTTCTCCTGGCATGGGGCTGAGAACGCTTCCGGGTTCTGCATATCCGCACCGCGCCGGCGCCCTGATCAGACAAGCCATCCCTCGTCTTCACCATTTCATCATTGAGAATCTGGCGCCCGGGCAGACATTCACTTCATTTCGAAGTGGGACCACTCGAATGCCGGTGACACCGTGCAGCCCATCAAGCTGTAGTCGCCCAGCGTGCGCGCGCGTTGCCATGCACCTGGAGGCACAACACCTTGCGGTCGTTGACCGGACCTCACATCTGGCCCGATCAGGTGAGCGGACTCGGTACCATCTGGGAGGGTGAAGGTCAGCTCTACAACGGCACCGGTGTAGTAGTGCCAGACCTCCGTTGCGTCGATCCGGTGAGGCTGCGCGTCGCTTTCTCGGGTCAGGAGAAAGTAGATCGCGCTGCCAGACGGATGTTTGCCATCTTCGGAGGATCCACGCCATGTTTCGACGAACCACCCACCTTCGGGGTGAGGTCGCAAATTCAGTGCTTCGATGATGTCCTGCGGTTCCATGGCCCATTGTCTTACACCATGATGACAACGGGACCCCTCGGCAATATAGACGTGTTGCTGGCATGAGAAGTACGAAGCCGATGGTCATCTGGCAAAGCACGCGCAGCTTCGTCTCGACCGTTCTCGAGCAAATGCATTCGACACATCGTCCTGGAAATGCAGCGCGGTACCCGTAAATGGCGCCAATGGCGAAATCGGTCGGACACTGGTCGACATTCTGTCGAGAAGTGCACAGCCCGGGAAGATCCCGAAGCGCTCCGTCCGTGAAGCGCCGCTGCGTCAGCCACAAGTGCACAATCGACACCGAACGCTGCCCGAAGCCGGACTTACGGCTCTAGGTGGCTGGCCAGATCGGTTCTCACACTGCTGCCACCGGACAGCGGCCCATACTGATCAGCGCAGGTAACGAGGGCGCGATCGCCGCCTACGATCTCCCGGTGCACTCCCAGCGCTGAGATGGGGTTGCGTGGTTCCTGACGGCGACCACTCTCGTCCTAGCGTTGCCTGACTGCCCCGCTCCATCAGCTGAGCCGAGAAAGCCCCCCACGGCGCGAGGTGCCGCTTCAGTGCCGGCGGAAGTCCCGGTGCACTTCGCCTCTCCGATGAGCGGCTTCAAAATCGGGGCTGACATCTCTCCGATCGACTTTCTCACTGGCCAGCCTGACTCTCCCAGCGGCCGGGATCTTGTCTCGCTGCTGGTCGCCGATCCCATCCGTCTGGTTCGACTGGAGGCCTACGCCGGTACGCCGTTCCCCGCCCTAGCCGAGCGGCTGCACGAGGGCGGTTGGCGAACCGTCTTTTCGGAGCTTGAGCGGGCCGGCATCGGGGCGGTCCTGCTGATCGGCGGCGAAGCCGGTCCCGACGGCTACTTCCGTTGGGGGAACTGGCCCGCCGAGCCACCGACGCCCGGCTTCCCCAGGCCTGGTCAGGTGGTGGAGTCGACAGCTCGGTGGGTAGCTAACGAGGCCGCCATCCTCGCCGACATCAAGGCCAAATGCGGGGGCTGCCGCCGTCCCTGACCGGGTTGGAAGTCGCCAACGAGCCCCTGCTCACGAGCACGACCCTGCCTATGCTGGCCAAAGCCCTTACCGCTGCCCGGCGCAAGGTGCCGGGCGTTCCGGTGACCGTGGGCGCACGTTGATGAGCTCCTTCCGGCCGTGGCCGAGTCTGCAGCACGATCGGTCACCGGGTATCAGCCAAGCCATCGTCGCCGCATCCGGGTACCGTGGTGACGTGGACTGACGGACCGAGACGCAGGGCATCGAGAGTGAAGCCGATCCCGATGCCGTCGTGGCTCTGCTTGCCCAGCCGAGCCGCATTCCCGAGTGGGCGCGGCTTTCGCCGATGTGTCACCGGAGATAACCGCACAGACTGCCGAGCGACGAAGGACGGCCCGTGGGGTCCCCACCATCGTCGCAAGGAACCGCTCTGCGGACCGCTTCTGTCTTACGTATTGTGTTACAGTGGTCGGTGTGGCTGACACGATCACCTTTCGTCCCGATGACGACGCAGCTCGCGCTCTTGCGGTGTTGACCCGTGATGGCACGCCGGTGTCGACCGCAGTGCGAGCAGCGCTGATCGACGCGGCTCGCGAGCGTGCCCGCTCGGCCCTACGTGCCGAGGCCGAGGCGTTAGCCACTGACGAGCAGGATCGGGCCGAGGCAGCACAGGTCCTGCGGGACATGGAGTGCCTGCGTGCGTGGTGAGATCTACCGGCTGCGTGCACCTCGGGACCCCCGGGGTCATGAGCAGGAGAACCCCCGATACGCCGTGGTTGTCCAGTCTGACCAGCTCCCACTCTCGACCTGGCTGGTTGCTCCGACGTCCACCTCGGCACGTCGAGCAAGCTTTCGACCCGAGGTCGAGATCGACGGGCGGACGACCCGCGTGCTGGCCGAGCAAACGACGGCAGCAGATCCCAGCCGTCTCGGAGACAGCTTCGGCCACCTCACCTCTCACGAACTTCGACACGTCGAGGCAGCCCTACGAATCGTCCTCGACCTCTGAGTCGTTCGGCCGTGGCCCCGCAAGCCGATCCAGTCGGTGCCGGGATTCCATCTTCCCAGCTCAGGCGACCATCCGGTACGCGGGATGAGGACGCCCAGCGGATCGCTTCTTCGTATTCCTGGCGAGATCGACGTCGCTGAAGTGCGCCGGAGCGGTGTCGAGCGCGGACGGCGAACGCTGGCTGAGAGACCGATGGGGTCGGTGCTCCGCAGCTACGCGGTGGTCCTATGCCACGTCACGCGACAGGTCCGGGACCCCATGAGAAGGTCGGTGTCGGTTGTAGTGGCCCCCTTCCGCCATTCGCCATCACCTCCCGCGTGACCGTCGTCGGGTGACGTCCGACTCTGCGGGCGATCACCGCCCATGGCGTGGTGCAGTCCTCGGTCAGCGCAACGCCGATCTCCTCGCGTTCGGGCAACGACAGCGGCGCGCCTGGCATCCTGGGCAGTGCGTATGCAGCGACGCATCCTCCAGCCGATCTAGTGCGAACGGCCAGCGTGTCACCCCCCAATGCTCCGGGCACTACGAACGCGGTCCGTCCGCCAGCCACCCCGTCACCACCTGCGCAATCACCGTCCCTTGGACTCGGGATGAGTCACGTGGCCCTGAGCGAGCGTGTCGACCAGCCGCTCGATTCGCCGCGCGCGGGTATCAGGACGCCGGGCGGTTGTGACCCGGTAGAGGACGGAGTAGCGGTTCGCCGTGTCGAGCCCTGCAAAGGCTTTCGAGGCCCGGGGGTTGGCGGAGAGCGCCCTTTCCAGGTCGTCGGGGACCTCGATGCTAGCGGCACCGCCATAGGCGGCGTCCCAGCTCCCATCGGCCTTTGCGCGCTCCACCGCACGAAGCCCGGCTGGACGCATCCGACCTTCAGCGGTCAGTCGTTCGATGATCGCGATGTTGCGCTTTGACCAGGCGCTGCCTGCACGACGAGGGGTGAATCGTCGCCGGAAGGTGCCATCATCGCGGCGGGCGAGCTGCCCGTCGACCCAGCCGCAGCAGAGGGCTTCCTCGAGGGCCTGGTCGTAGCTGAGCGAAGTTGGGCGCGCTGTGCCCTTCTTGGCGAGAACCAGCCAGACGCCCTCTGAGTCCGAAGGGCGCTTTGCCAACCATCGCCGCCAGGCAGCGACGTTCGAGACGATCAGCTCCGCTGAATCGAGTGTCATGAGAGAGATTCCAACGTGTCGTGCCTTGGCCGATCAATTGCGTGTCTGCGTCTTGGCGCTCATCGACCCTTCAAGTTGACGCTCCACAGCCAGCTCGCTGAGGTTAGCGACCGGACAGGCGCCCTCGTCACGACCGCATGCGGAGAAGTCGCAGAGCCTGCAGAGCCATCCGCCCGGCGGAGTCTTGGAGCTTGCCCGTTCGCCGAGTCGTGCTGCGGTCAATGCATGGAGAAGGCGTTCCAGTAGTGGTACGAGGCTCTCGCGCTCACTGGTGCTCAGCCCCGCCAAGAGTGTCTCGGTCACTACTCGGCGGGCAGCCAAGACCCGCCGTGCTGCGTCGCTGCCACGACGGGTGAGCGTCACTGCGCGAGATCGCCCGTCGGGTCCAGGGCCACGCTTGACGAGACCAGATTCGCTGAGCTTGTCGATCAGACGTACCGCACCTGATGGGGTGAGCCCGACGACTCGTCGGAGCTGGTCGATCGAAGCGCCACCCAGGAACTCGTGCAGCGCCACCAACGCCGCCGGGGCGGCTGATCCGTGACCGGCCGCCGTCTCCTCGGCGTCGCGGACGCGGTCGTTGAGCCCCACCGCCAGAGTGGCGAGCAGATTCACCTGTCGCGCCCCGGTTGACTCATCCATAGAGGACAGTCTAGATTCATATGTGTGACGCACTCAATAATAAGGCTGCGAGGGAAGATGTGTGCCTCGGGAGGTGCGCGATGAGCTCCGAGCGGTTGGCGAGCCTGTACATGGTCAATCTGGACTGCGCTGATCCCCGGGCGATGGCCGGCTTCTACTCAGCGCTCCTGGGCTGGGAGATGCCCTACTGCGAGGACGAATACTCGATGGTCTCGGATGGAACGACCTCCATCGGGTTCGGCCGGATCGACGGCTACACCCCGCCGAGATGGCCCGACGACGAGCACGCCAAGCAGTACCACCTCGATTTGCGAGTGTCCGATGTCGCAATGGCGGAGGTCGCGTCCATGAAGCTGGGAGCAACGGTGCCCGAGTTCCAGCCCGGAGGTGACCGCTGGCGCGTGATGCTGGATCCCGAAGGCCGCCCCTTCTGCCTCTTGCCCGATGCTGCTGGGTCTTGAGCACCATTTGGGAACGTGGCCGAGAGGACGCAGCCGTCGCGAATGAGTCGCCGGCGCGCGCCGGGCCCTGCGCGTGTCTGCCTGGAGTTGAGCTCGACCTGGGTGTTCGCGACGGCGTTCGACTGGCCCGGGTGGTGTCGTCGGGCTCGTAGCGAGGAGGAAGCACTGGAATGCCTCCTTGGCCACAACGACCGTTATCGCATCGTGGTCGGCAAGGAGTTCGACCCCGGACCGATCGAGATGGTCGGGCGCAGCGATGGAAACCGTCAAGCCTGTCCCTGACGGGTTGACGCAGCTAACGGCGTTAGCTATCTTGCTGACTAACGGCATTAGCCACTTCCACTCGGAGGCCAAATGAACGAAGCCAGTCCTATCCGGTACCGCAAGCCGGGCTGGTTCACCCGGCGCATTCTCAACACGGCGGTCTCCCTACTCACCCGGGCCGGGGTCAGCATCTGGGGCAGCCGGGTGCTTGAAGTGGTCGGGCGCAACTCTGGCGACCCACGGCGGGTGCCGGTGAACCTGCTCTCGCTCGACGGAAACCAGTACCTCGTCTCGGCGCGAGGCACCGGCCTGTGGGTCCGCAATGTTCGGGCCGCCGGCGGCCGACTTGACCTGCTCCTCGGCCGCACCCGCCAGCGCTGGGTAGCCACTGAGCTGACCGACGCCGAGAAGCCCCCGGTGCTGCGCGCCTACCTGAGACGGTGGAAAGCAGAGGTCGGCGTGTTCTTCGAAGGGGTCTCCGCTGACTCCTCCGACGACGAGCTTCGAGCAGCGGGACCCAACCACCCGGTCTTCCTCCTCCGCCCGCCGTCGTGACCAAAGGCGCGCCCGCCGCCTCACCTCGACCGACACCTCGGGAACGCACCCCCCGGGCCCGCCAGATCATCGACACCGCCCGGGGGCTGCTCGAGGCGGTCGGCCCCAACGGCTTGACGATGCGACGGCTGGCCGACGAGCTCGGGATTCGGGCGCCGTCGCTGTACAAGCACATCAATGGACGCCCAGCGCTGGAACTGGCCCTGGTTGAGACCGGCCTCGACGAGAGCGGGCTGGCCCTGCACGTCGCGGTGGAACGCTCGAACGGCGATCCGGTCACTGACCTGCTCGGCGCCTACCGGGCCATGGGACTAGCCAATCCCGAGCTGTACCGGCTGATCACCGCCAACTCGTATCCGCGTTCCGAGCTGCTCCCCGGTCTGGAGGCGTGGGCCGGTGAGCCGTTCTACTTGGCGGTGGGCGAGCCGTACCTGGCCCAAGCGCTGTGGTCCTTCTCCCACGGAACGCTCATCCTCGAACTCGACCGGCGGTTCCTCGACGGATCGAACCTCGACCGGACCTGGCACGCCGGCACCGACGCATTCACCACCGCCCGACTCGCCACGCCCAGCTCACCCAGAGCGTGAACCCGCTCCGGGTCCGAGGGTTTTGAGCAACGGATCGCAGGCTGGTCAATGGACGCCCAGGCAAGTCGCCAGGTACTCGCCGGCTGGCGGGCGCCGCACAGCGGGAACGGCACCTGTCCTCGACGGGTGGGCGACGGCGACGAGCGGTCGGAGGAGCTGAGGCGGGTACTTGACCGGGGACCGGCCCCGGTCACCGTTGTGATCGCCGACGCCGACCCGACCCGGCAGGCGCAGTATGAAGCCTACGCCGCCGGCTGGGACCTGCGGGTCCGAGAGCCCGGCCACCGACGCCTGCGCGCCGAGCCCGACGCCCCCCGTCCGGTCGGGGAGCCAGTGCTTCCCGCCAACCTCCACTGCTACCAGCCGACCAGTCCGGAGAGCGGCCAGTATCCGTGTCTGCGGAACCGGCTACGGGCCGACCCCGCCGCCCGTGCCCACTACGCAGAGTTGAAGCGGTCGCTCGCCGCCCGGGAGTGGCCGGACATGAACCTCTATGCCGACACCAAGGTTCCCCTGGTCCGCGAGCTTCTTGGAGGACCGTCCAGAGGGAGCTGACAGCCCGGACCCGTCCGATCCTGACACCCCCTATCGGCCCGGAGACCTACGCCGCTGTCCCTATGTGTCACCAGCATGGCGGCGTTGTCCTGTCGTCACTTGCCCAACCTCCTGCAGCGACGCCGCAGGTCCGAGAAGCGCCATCTCGGTCGCCCCCCTCTGAGAGACGATTGCCGCAGGACCCGTTATTCCGATGTCGACATAACGGACTTCGTCGTGAATGATGACCCCAGTGGTGAACGTCGACCACCGCTGTTGCGCCCGAACGAATCGATCGGCTCCGCTGGCGGGGAACCGCGCTTCTTCGCCCAGCCGACGAGTCAGCAACGACGAGGAACGGTCCGCACGGACTCGCTCGTGCGAGTGTCGCCTTCGGGACTGGAAAGCTGTCCCTCCAGAGCCGTGAACGCAGCGATGACCTCGGGTGCTTCGAACGCCTTGTTTCGCTGTCCGACGTCTACCTGTCGGAGAGTCCCAGCGTCGACGAGCCGCTCAATCGCAGCGGCTGCCGGTTTGTAGGTCCGTCCGAGAAGCGTTGCAGCGCTGTCAGCAGTCAGGATTAGAGCACCGGGAAGGAGCCGAAGGAGGATGTCCGTTCCAGATTTGGCCCGAACGGACCCCAGTCGTTCACGCCACTCCAGCCCCAGTTCCGCCACCCACTCCTCGTACGTCGTAGCGTCAGCCACCGACCTCGTGCAGGCACTTGCAAAACGACCATTCCACGTGCTGAGACGAGCGATGGGGACGAGGATGCGCTTGCCGATGTGGATGCAGTGGATCTCTCAAAGGGCGACGGCTGCTACTTCGACGAACATCGTCAGGCGCTGTTCGGGCTGGTCCTTGATGACCGGCCCGACCGTGCGACGCTCGACGTGCAGCTCTTCCCAGGAGAGGACGGCTTCGGCTTCACTGAGGGCATCTCGATGATCCAGCCACCAGTCCTGCTGGATCATCGAGATGACGCCGACCGTCACTTCGAAGGGACCTGCAACCTCATCATCATTGGCTTCACCATGTTCGACATCATTGTCATGCTCATGCTCGTCCTCATGCTGTTGCTGTTGCTGTTGCTGTTGTTGACGTTGTTGCTGTCGCTGCTGCTCTTGCTGCTCGTGCTCGGTCATCCTGCAGCCGCCTTGGGCAGTTGCTTCTTCGGACCAAGGACGCCTCCAATGATGGCGGCGGCTGCCCGGTCCCGTTCTTCGATGAGGTGGCTGTACACCCGAAGGATGAGGGATGGGTCGGAATGGCCAAGCCAGTCGGCCACGGTCCGGACGTCCACCCAGCTCCGATGAGCTGGGTGGCGGTGAAGTGCCGAAGATCATGGAACCGAACGTCTGGAGCACCGACCTCATCCCGGACACGGATGAAGAACGACGTCACGTTGTCGGGACGGAAGGAAGTCTCGGCATCGACGAAGGGGGTGAAGACGTACGCATCCGAGGCGAGCGTTGCCCCTGCGGCGGTGACCCATTCGTCAACTCTCACCCGGTGTTCCGTGAGCAACGCAATACCGAACGGGTCGAGAGCAACCTTCCGGGAGCGCCCCGTCTTGGTGGTTTTCTCGGCTAGCCCACCGGGGACAACGACCACGAACGGAAGACGCTCACGATCCCGAGTTGTAGATCGACATCGGACCAGCGACGGGCACAGAGTTCCCCTCGGCGCATCCCCGTCTGAGCGGCGAGCATCAGGAGAGGAGCAAGCCGAGGGTCCCGCTGCTCTGCGGCATCGATGACCGTGTGGACGACGTCAACGGAGGGTGCCTGTACTCGGCGATGCTCCACACGGGGAGGCTTCGCCCGCTCAGCGAAGTTGTACCGAACCGACCCCCACCGGACGCCTTGGTGGAGAGCGGCGGCGATGATGGCGTGGTGGTTCCGGATGGTCTTCGGAGAGGCTCCGGCGTCCTTCATGGCGCCATACAGCTCCTCGAGATTCCTGGCAGAGAGACGGCTCGGGAGCACCTTGCCGAGTCGTGGCCGGATGGTCTGCTTGATCTGTGCTCGGTAGGTCCGAAGGGTGGTTGGCGAGAGGTCGAGACGCTCGCACTCTTCGAGCCACTGGACTAGGAGCTGACCGAAGGTCGCTCCGATCCCGTCCGAGCGGGAAGAAGCCCGCTGGTCGATGAGGTCCCGGGGTGCTTCGTCAGTGGCCCTGGCGGACCCGTGGAAGGTCTCCGAGCGCACCTTGTACTCCTCGGTGACCGGGTCCTTCCCAAGGGAGACCCGCAGCTCCCACACCCCACGCTTGATCTCGCGCTTCGATCCACGTACGAGAGCAAGCGTTTCCAGATTTTGGGATTCGTTTTGGGATTCTCAAGGGGGCAGCAGACGGGCCGGTCCTTGCGGATCGGCCCTGACCCGCACTTTTCCTGGTGGCGGGGGTTAAGGAGCATCGTGCGACCAGAGGGTTAGCGACCCGATGAAACCGCAGGTCACGGTGTCGTGCATATGCGCTGCCCAGGCAGGCTGCCCTACGCAATCTCGGTCCGGCGGCCGGGTTCCCCGAGAAGTCGCCAAACCCGCTCGGCCCGTCCCGCCGCTTCCCGACCCGGAAACTACGGGTGGGAACGGCAAGAAGACGAGGTCACTCTGGGCGGTAGGCGTCGGCAAGAGACCCTACACGCACCACCGTGGCCGCCTGCTGTTCGTCGTTGATCTCGTACAGCACCCGATAGCTACCCGGACGAGCGCCGTGCAACCCGGCCAGATCACCGCGAAGCGGCTTACCCACCCGGTGCGGATCCTCGGCGAGGGTGCCGAAGACGAACTCGATGACCGCCGGAACCACTCGGGCGGGCAGTCGGTCGAGGGAGCGGACGGCAGCGGAGGACAGGCCGGCAGTCCAGCTCACCGGGGGGTTCCGACTCCGTAGCGTCGGCGGACCGCCGCCTCGTCATACAGCTTGGCGGCGCGCGCTTCCTCGCGTGCGGCGGCGATGTCCTCACGGACTGCCGGCTGCCCCTGCCAGAACAGAGTCTCTTCCAGGGCCTCCAAGTCCTCCACCGACGGCAGCACGACCGCCGGCCGGCCGTGGCGGGTGATGGTCACTCGCTCGTGCGTTGCTACCATCTCCTCGACCAGCTCGTTGAGCTTCGCTTTGGCCTCAGTCAACGGCAGAGTCGTCACCCACACGGGGTACGGCACTGATTTCGGACCTGTCAAGAATCGAATTCGAACCCTAACCTGTCGATCCGATGAGCCTGAAGGGTCCAACGACACGATGGCCCCTTGACCTGCCACAATGAGCACGGGCAGGCTCGCTCGCCGTGTGACGTTCTTTCCCCTACCGTCGTTCGGCGCATCATGGAAGCGCTTCGCGTCCACAGGATGGACTCGACCGCTAAGGACACGGAGATCCTGGTTCTCCGCCAACAGCTGGCCGTGCTGCGCCGCCAGGTTGGTCGTCCCCGCTTCACCTGGTCGGATCGGGCGATTACGGCCGGCGAGGACTTCGATTGGCGCCGGAGCGATCGGTGATCAGGCCTCGCACCGGCTCTTGAGCCCCTCCGCCTCCATCGCCAGGTACTTGGCGGTGAGCTTCGACGTGAAGAGGCCGACGATTCCGGCCATGGGGCCGCGCTGGTCGATGGACAAGACGACTGAGGTGGTGCCGTCCTCGTTGGCCCGGAGCTGGTGACGGGCCGTGGTGGTCACCCCTCCCCGGCTGGTGCGCCAGGTGAACGACGACTCCGACTCGAGCTCGGTGACCTCCCAGACCATGGTCGCCAACCGAGGCTGCTTGAGCCGCACCTTGGCGCCGACGGCGAACTCCTCTCCGCCCATGCGCTCCGCCTTGCTCACCGACTCCGTCCACGTCGGCATCCGCTCGACGTCGATGAGCACTCTCCATACGTCGGCGGGTGTGGCGTCGATGTCGACTGGCGTCTCGGCGTGCACCATCTGTCTCCCTGCTCGTGGTTCCCGGGGTGCCGTCGACCGGTAGACCAGCGGCACCCGTGTGCTCCCAAGATATGTACCATCTGGTACATGCCAGCGCAATCCGACAGCCCGCCTGTCAGCCCGGATAGCAGCCCAGCTGTCAGCCAGCGCGAACTGCTCCTGGAGCGGGCGATCGAGCACTTCGCCGGCCATGGTCTGGGTGACACCAGCCTTCGCCAGCTCGCCGACGCCCTCTCCACCAGCCACCGGATGCTCATCTACCACTTCGGGTCGAAGGAGGGTCTCCTTGTCGCCGTGGTGCGAGCCGTCGAGAACCGCCAGCGAGCAGTACTGGCCGAGATCGTTGGACACGGGGACACCGACGGCTCCGCCGACGAAGTCTCAGGGGGCACGGACGCAGACATCCTGCGGCGGTTCTGGCACCAGCTGGCCGATCCTGTGCTCTGGCCCCACGAGCGGCTCTTCTTCGAGCTCTACGGCCAGGCGCTCCAAAACCGGCCCCATGCCGTGCCGTTGCTCGACGGGATCGTCGACGACTGGGTCACCCCGGCGGCAGAGCGCGCTCGGCGCCATGGGGCAGAGGAACGTTCCGCCCGGGCCGAGGCTCGCCTCGGGCTCGCCGTCATCCGCGGGCTGCTGCTGGACCTGCTCGCCACCGGGGACCGCCAGGGGGTGGACGACGCCATGGAGCGCCACGTCGCTGCCGTCGCTGCCCGCTCGCAGACGCTCCGGCCTCGCCGCGGCAAGACTGACCGGGTGGATGACCACGCCATCGTCACCGTCGACACCCAAGGAGTGATCCGCTCCTGGGACAACGGGGCGGAGACCCTCTTCGGCTACATGTCCGCCGAGGCGGTCGGACAAAGCCTGGATCTCATCGTGCCCGCCGAGCTGGCCGAAGCGCACTGGGCTGGGTTTACCCGGGCAATGGCCGAACCCAGGCTGGCCGACCTGGCCGCCGACCTACCCGTGCACTGCGCTGACGGCGAGGTCCGCCACTTCGCCGGACGCCTGGTAGTGCTCCTCGACGGGATTGGCGAGGCTGTCGGGGCCAGCGCCATCTTCGCCGCCACCGGCACGACCGGCGTCCGCCCTTTCGGATAGCGGATAGGAGAACGCGACCAATGGCTGCAGTTCGGCAGAGCAAGGGCGAGGTGGGGCGGGGGTCCGAGGCGCCCGGGGGTCGGCGACGACAGAGCAGATGGACCTCCTTCGTGGCGGAGGCGGCCGAAGACGACCGGGCTGTCCGGAGCCTGCACGAGGAAGGCAACCCCAGCCACCGCCTCCGGGTCGAGCACGACCGGGCAACCCTCCTCATTCACCTGAGCGGCGAAGAGGGAGAAGGATGGACCACCATCGCCGTCGAACGGGCCACGAGGCGCTTCTCGGTCGCCCAGGGCGCCCGCCAGGCCGACACTGCACGTGCCGCCTACGACGAGCTCCACCGCCGATGATCCCTGGTTCGAAGGCGCCGGGGACTCACATCACAGGGTCCCCGGGCGACCCGGCACGATGGGCCGAAACGACAGGAGTCCGATGACAACCACCCGGATCGACGAGGTCGCGGAGGGCATCTACCGGATCTCCACTCTGGTGCCCGAGATCGGGCCGGACGGGTTCAGCTACAACCAGTTCTTCATCGACGCCGAGGAGCCACTGTTGTCCTATACGGGCACCGCTCGATCGTTCAATACCGGGCACCGCTCGATGTTCGCCTCGGTCGCAGCCGATCGATCGCCACGGCGCGCTCGGCTGCCAGGTGTCGCTCGACGAGATGGCTGACCGCCTGTTGGGCCCACTCGCCGACGGCGAGGTGCTCGACCTCGGTGGCAAGCGGGTCCGCCATCTCGACACCCCCCACATCCCCCACGGCTGGGAGGCACGGGTCATCTTCGAGAAGACGACGGTCACGCTGCTCTGCGGTGATCTGTTCACCCACATGGGCTCCGGCCCGGCTCTGGTCGGGACCGACCTCGTCGTTCACCGGCGACGCCCAGGGCCAGCTACGATCCCTGGCCGCCAACTCCGACCGGCGTCTCCGCCCAGGCCCGCCCCCGAGACAACGGTGCAGCGGTGCCAACGGTGCAGCGGTGCCAACGGTGCTCAGCGGTGCTCAGCGGTGCCAACGGTGCTCAGCGGTGCTCAGCGGTGCTCAGCGGTGCTCAGCGGTGCTCAGCGGTGCAACGGTACCAACAGGGTCCGACCGGCCACCCCTGGACCGGTGTCCCTCGGGCTCGCCGGTGGGATCGGCAATGCCGCTCGACATGACCTGCCTGTCCGATCGGCCCACTGTGGTCTCGACGTTCTGGGGGCTCAGCCGTTCTACGGCATCAGCGTTCCGCGTTGCCGGTGTTGGCGCAGATGGCGTCGTGGACGTACTGGGCCAGGCCGGGCGCGACATCTTCGAAGGTGGCGGTGAACCTCGGGTCGGTGACGTACAGCTCGGCCAGGCCCCGGTGCATCTCGGGGCTGCAGTCGTAGAACCAGCGAGAGATTTGGCTGCGGTGGGCCTCGACGAGGAATGCCGTCACCGGGCCGGTGGTCGACTCGCCGAAAGAGAGCGCGTCGGCGAAGCCCGCCAGGTTGGCATCGGCCTCGGACTTGATGGCGGTCCAGTGCTCCTTGGTGTAGGCAGCCGTCCGGCGGCGAGACTGTGCCCACGATTCGGTGTCGCCCCAGCGCTGCTCGGCCTCCTCGGAATACGCGCCGCCGAGACTGTCGGTGCCGAAGATCTCGAACTGCTCGGCGGGGGTGAGTGCAATGCCCATCTGTCGTGCCTCC
The DNA here is from genome assembly GCA_027315005.1 of Acidimicrobiaceae bacterium. Lineage (GTDB taxonomy): Bacteria > Actinomycetota > Acidimicrobiia > Acidimicrobiales > RAAP-2 > Bog-756. The sequence continues at coordinate 52,977 of DAHUZT010000018.1, forward strand.
ATCTCTTTCTCGATGGCGCTGAGTAGCGCCTGGGTCTGGACCTGTCGGTCGCGGAGCATTCGGTGCTGGCGACGCAGGTGGTCGTCGGCGCGGGCGTCGGGGTCGGCCAGGATCTCTGCGATCTCCTCCAAAGAGAAGCCCAGCTCCCGGTAGGAGAGGACCTGGCGCAGGCGCCCCAGGTCCTCTGCGGAGTACAAGCGGTAGCCCGCAGCACTGCGTCCGCTCGGGACGACCAGCTCGATGGCGTCGTAGTGGTGCAGCGTGCGCACCGAGGTGTGCGACAGCCGTGCCACCTCTCCGATCGTGTGCTCCTCCATGTCCACCACTGTGAACCATGACGCGACGTGAGGGTCAAGGCCCTCTCGCCAGATTTCTCCGCTCGAGCGCGCGTGGCGAGCCGATGCCCGGTCGCGGTCAGCGGTTGACCTGAGTCGCAAGACTGGCGAGGAGTCCGGCAGGTGCTCAACGTCAAACGAGGCCGTGCTGGTAGGCGTAGGTGACGGCCTGTGCGCGGTCGCGGGCGTCGATCTTGGCGAACAGGTGGTTGATGTGGCTCTTGACGGTGCCTTCGCTGACCACGAGGTGTGCGGCGATCTCTGCGTTCGACAGTCCCGTCGCGATGAGGCAGAGCACTTCGGCTTCCCGGGGCGTGAGCCCGTCCGGGAGCCGGGAGGCCGATGGTCGGCTCTGTGCCGATGCCGATGCTGATGCCGGTGCCGGTGCCGGTGCCGGTGCCGCGGTGACGATGGCGTCGACGAGGTGGTGCTGCACAGCAGGATCGATCACCGCATCGTCGTCGAGGACGCGACGCAAGGCTTGGCGGATCTCTGCTCCGCCGGCGTCCTTGGTGAGATACCCGCGGGCGCCGGCGCGAAACGCCTCGATCACCGATTGGTCATCCGCATAGGTGGTGAGGACCACGACCTTGGTCGCGGGCACGCGTTCACGCAGCTGTCGGGTGGCCTCGATTCCGTCGCAGCGGGGCATCCTAAGGTCCATGAGCACGACGTCGGGGCGCAGATCCCCAGCGAGGGCGACGGCCTCGGTGCCGTCTGCGGCGGCGCCCACCACCTCGACGCCATCGAGGAGCCCGAGCACCATGGCGAGACCCTCGCGGACAACTCGCTGGTCGTCTGCGATGAGGACGCGGATCGCTTCGCTCATGCCGGCACGTCCAGCTCGACACGAAATCCGCTGGAGGTGGTATCCGTGGTGAGGGTGCCGCCGAGCAGCTCGGCGCGTTCGCGCATGCCGGTGAGGCCGTAGCCGCCGTCTCCGGTCGGGGGCGGACGGGTGCCGTTCGCCGTGGCGAAGTCCTCGACGACGAGCCGGGTGATTGACGGCTCGTAGGCGAGGCGAAGGTCGACCCGCTCCGGGCGGGCGTGCTTGGCGATGTTGGTCAGAGCCTCCTGCGCGACGCGGTAGAGCGCGAAACGAACCTCCGAGGAAAGCTTCCTCTCTTCGCCAAAGACGGTGAACTGGCAGGGGATGCCTCGGATCTCTTGGAACTCCGCGGCCAACCCGGCCAGGCGTTCGGGTCCGGGGAGCTCGTCATCGCGCAGCATCCCGATCGCCCGCCGAGCCTCTTCGAGGCCGGACTTCCCCAAGTGGTGGGCCCGGTCGATGACGTCTGTGAGCCGGGGATCACCCGGGCGCTCCGCGGCGAGCATCCGGGCACCTTCGAGCTGGAGCATGAGCCCCGAAAGGGAGTGGGCGAGCACGTCGTGCATCTCCCGGGCGAGCCGCTGGCGCTCGGCCAGCCCGGCGGCGCGTGCCTCGGCAGCCCGGGTCTGCTCCAGCTCGACCAGCAGCTGCTCTGCCTGCTCGTTTGCCTCACCCAGGCGGTTCGCCAGGAACGCCATCCCGACGAAGCCGCCGAGGACGCCGAGCAGGGGGAGGCCGGGACCCCGACCGCCGATCCCCGCGATAACCGCCAGGACGACGAAGGCGACCATCGACACGCCTACCCCTGCCCGCCTTGGCAGCAGCCGGGCGACGAAGAGCACACCCACGAGAACACCCACCGCGCCCGGCCCGCTCGGCTGCGCCCACATGAGTGCCACCGAGCCGGCAACGAGGACGGCGGCAAAGATGGCGTGGACAGCGCCCGGACGTCGGAGCGTCCAGCGGGCACCCAAGATGCCGATCACGAACCCAGCGAGTCCGACCGACACGACAAGGCCCCGGCCGGCCAGCGAAGGAGCCGGACGGGCGTGAAAGCCGGAGGCCACGACGAGGATGAGCAGGGCCGGGAAGAGCAGGCGGAGCCATCGTCTGATCGCGACTTGCTGCACGCGCGCCTGGCGCAGCCCGGCCAAGGTCGGCATGGTCTCTCGCTCGACGCGCACAGTGGAAACGATACGACTGGCGGGCATCATCCACATCGCCCCGAGGGTGGAGAGCGAGCGTCGAGCCCCGTATAACCCCGGGTGGAGGTCGCTCTACCCAGGGTTGGGGCCTGCGAACCCGGCGAAGTTCTACCCCTGCGCCGATGCGTGTTCGGCCGTGCTGGCACACGCTTGGAGTACCGGTTGGACAACCCGAGGAGGCTCAGTCATGTTCTCAAACTCCCTCTACCGCAAAGGGCTTCTCAAGATCCCCATCGGAGTAGCGCTCGTGGTCTACGGGCTCGTCGGCGGGCCCGATAGCCGTGTGTCCCTACTCGTCGGCGCCGCGCTCGTCGTGTGGGGTGCCCTCCGCTTGCGTGGCAGGGTCACTGGCGACATCCGAGAAGGATCCCAATGGCGATGACCCCGGTCGTGGTCGATCACCTGGTGAAGCAGTACGGAGACCTCGCTGCGGTCGACGACGTGAGCTTCGAGGTCCTCGACGGCCAGCTTCTGGCGGTGCTCGGGCCGAACGGGGCCGGCAAGACCACCACCTTGGAGATCCTCGAAGGCTTCAGCGCCCCGACCGCCGGCACCGTCCGGGTCCTCGGCACCGACCCGCACCGCGGTGATCGCGCCTGGCGGGCACGCATCGGCCTGGTGCTCCAGTCGACCAGCCTGGACGCCGAGCTCACCGTCGCCGACACGCTCGGCCTGTTCGCCGGGCTCTACCCAGTACCGCTGCGGGTCGGCGAGGTGCTCGAGCTGGTCGACCTCATCGACGACGCGCAGACCCGCGTCGGGGCCCTCTCGGGCGGCCAGCGACGTCGGGTCGACCTCGCCATCGGCATCGTCGGTCGACCCGAGGTCTTGTTCTTGGACGAGCCGACCACCGGGCTCGACCCCGAGGCGCGCCGGCGGACCTGGGCGGGCGTCGAGCACCTGACCTCGGCGGGGACCACCGTGGTGCTCACCACCCACTACATCGACGAGGCCGACCAACTTGCCGACCGAGTGATCGTGCTCGCCGGGGGCCGCATCGTCGCCGACACCACCCCGGGCGAGCTGCGCAGGAGAGGTGGCCCGAGCACTATCCGCTACCGGCTCCCCGACCACATCACAGGAGCCGACCTGCCCGCCGGGCTCGCCCGGCACCTCGATACGAAGGGCCGCAGCCTCGTCATCCGTAACACCGACGTGGCCGCATCCCTGCGCGGGCTCATCAGCTGGGCCGACCGTCGGCACCTCGACCTGGCCGGGCTCGAGGTCGGCCCCCCCAGCCTCGAAGACGCGTACCTGACCACCATCGGCGAGCCGCTCACCTCGGAGGTCCACTCCCATGACTGACACCGCTACCACCGCGGCGAGTGCCGTCGCCGACGCTACCAACCTCGTCCCGAGCACCAAGGCGGTCCGGCTCCCAGGCGCTGGCAAGCTCTTGCTCGCCCAGATCCGCTACCAGGTCCGCCTGCTCATCTCCTCCGGGCGGGCGATCGCCGTCGGTGCCGGGCTGCCGGTCATCTTGCTGGTGGCCTCCAAGGGCAAGGACACCCGACCCGATGTCGCTGGCTACGCGGTCTTCGGCCTCACCATCACCGCCTGGAGCACCTACGGCGTGCGCCTCGTCGCCGCCAGAGAAGATGGGGTCTTGAAGCGCTGGCGGGCCACACCACTGCCCAGGTGGTGCTACTTCCTCGGCCGGATCCTCGCCACCGCGCTGGTCGCCGTCCTGGCCGGAGCGGTCACCGTCGCTGCCGCCCTCGTCTTCTACGGAAGCCACTTCGGCGACGGCCCGGACACGCAGCTAACCGTCACCGCAGCCCTCGCCATCGTGGCCGTCCTCCTCGTCGGCGCGTTCGCCTGGGCGGCGACCGCCACCGCGCTCACCAGTGCTATCCCCACCGTCGAGGCCGCCTTCCCGACGCTCATCTTCATCTACTTCCCGGTGATCATCGTCTCGGGCGTGCTGTTCACCAACTTGAGCGAGCCACACTGGCTGTCCACGCTCGCCACCTACCTGCCCGCCCAGCCCCTGATCGACGCCGTGACGCACGCCGTCCGCCACACCTCGGGCGCCCCGTTCCTCCCGGTACGCGACGTGATCGTCCTGGCCTGCTGGGCCGCAGGCGGCCTGCTCGGCGCGATCGTCCTCTTCCGTTGGGAGCCACACCGCTCCACCCAGCGGCGAGCAGCTCGAATCCAGCAATGACCCGGCATCTTGAGCGGGACCGGTCCGGCGCGCGAAGGAGACCTGTCATGACTCCCTCTCTCTTCCGCATTCGCCTTGGGATCGTCATTGGCGTCATCGTCACAGCGCTCCTGCTGGCAACCGGCTGTGCTCCCGCTGCCCCGGCGACCGCAACGAGTAGCCACGGGCTACCAGGGACTCGCGATGAGCTCAAGTTGAGCGGCACCAAGTGGGTGCGCAGGCCCCCGTGTGCATGGCCTACGGCGGTCAACTCCGACACGATTCCCAAGGAGGTGGTCGACGATCTCGTCGGGCGTCTCGGTCATCCGAAGCGTCTT
>DAHUZT010000022.1 GCA_027315005.1 Acidimicrobiaceae bacterium
CCGAAGGTCCGCCAGCAGGTCATCCAGCTGCTCTCGGGCTACCAGGGCAAGGAGTCGGTGGGTGCGGGCGCACCGGGTTCGCAGGCCTCGGACACCCCGGCCGGCTCTCCGGTGCTCGACCAGTTCGGCCGCAACCTGACCACGCTCGCCCGCGACCACAAGCTCGACCCGGTGATCGGTCGCGAGAAGGAGATCGAGCGGGTCATGCAGGTGCTGTCGCGCCGCACGAAGAACAACCCGGTGCTGATCGGCGAGCCCGGAGTGGGCAAGACGGCCATCGTCGAGGGTCTGGCCCAACGCATCGTGGCTGACGACGTCCCCGAGACCTTGACCGCCAAGCAGCTCTACACCCTCGACCTCGGGGCACTGGTGGCCGGCAGCCGCTACCGAGGCGACTTCGAGGAGCGCCTGAAGAAGGTGCTGAAGGAGATCCGCACCCGGGGCGACATCGTGCTGTTCATCGACGAGCTCCACACGCTGGTCGGGGCCGGTGCCGCGGAGGGCGCGATCGACGCCGCCTCCATATTGAAGCCGATGCTGGCCCGGGGCGAGCTGCAGACCATCGGGGCCACCACGATCGACGAGTACCGCAAGCACCTGGAGAAGGATGCCGCCTTGGAGCGTCGCTTCCAGCCCATCAAGGTCGAACAGCCGAATGTGGCCCTCACCATCGAAATCCTGAAGGGCTTGCGCGACCGTTACGAGTCCCACCATGCCGTCACCATCACCGATCAGGCACTGGTGGCGGCGGCCAACCTGGCCGACCGCTACCTGGCCGACCGTTACCTCCCCGACAAGGCCATCGACCTGATCGACGAGGCGGGCAGCCGGCTGCGCATCCGACGGATGACCACGCCCCCGGCCTACAAGAAGCTCGAGGAGGACATCGTCCGCATCCGGGCCGACAAGGAGTCCGCCATCGAGAAGCAGGCCTTCGACCAGGCGAAGAAGCTCGCCGATCAGGAGAAGGATCGCCTCGACTCGAAGGAGGCGATGGAGGCCGAGTGGCGAGCCGAAGGGGTCGACCTGTTCGATGTCGTCGACGAGGAGGTCATCGCCGAGGTGCTGGCCAACTGGACGGGCATCCCCGTCTACCGGCTCACCGAGGAGGAGACGGCCAAGCTGCTGCGCATGGAGGACGAGCTGCACAAGCGGGTCATCGGCCAGGAGCCGGCCATCGCCGCGCTCGCCCGGTCCATCCGCCGGACGCGCGCCGGTCTGAAGGACCCGAAGCGCCCGAGCGGCTCGTTCATCTTCCTCGGACCCACCGGTGTGGGCAAGACCGAGCTGGCCAAGACGCTGGCCGAGTTCCTCTTCGACGACGAGGACGCCCTGATCCAGCTGGACATGTCCGAGTACATGGAGAAGCACACCGTCAGCAGGCTGGTGGGCTCCCCTCCGGGTTACGTCGGCTACGAGGAGGGCGGCCAGCTCACCGAGGCCGTGCGGCGAAAGCCCTTCTCGGTGGTCCTGTTCGACGAGGTGGAGAAGGCGCACGCCGACGTGTTCAACGCGCTGTTGCAGATCCTGGAGGACGGTCGGCTGACCGACGCCCAGGGCCGTTCGGTGGACTTCAAGAACACCGTGCTCATCATGACCTCCAACCTGGGCACCTCCGATCTGCGCAAGACGTCGGTCGGGTTCGCCAAGCAGTCCGAGGCCGTGACCTACGAGCGGATGAAATCGAAGGTCAACGAGGCCCTGAAGGCCCACTTCCGCCCCGAGTTCCTCAACCGGATCGACGAGGTGGTCGTGTTCCACGAGCTCTCCAAGGAAGAGGTGGTGGAGATCGTCGACCTGATGATCCAGCGGTTGTCGAACCAGCTGGAGCTGCAGGGTCTGAGTCTCGTGCTCACCCCGTCGGCGAAGCAGCTTCTCGCCGACAAGGGCTATGACCCCCAGCTCGGCGCCCGCCCGCTGCGCCGGGCCATCCAGCAACTCGTCGAGGACTCGCTGTCCGAGCGGATCCTGTGGAAGGAGTTCCGGGTCGGTGAGACCATCCTGGTCGATGTGGAGACGGTCACCGAGGAGATGGTGGCGGCCTTCGATGTGAAGGGGGCCACCCCGCCGGTGGCCGGTGAGCTGCAGCTCTCCTTCACCGCCATCGAAGGGGTCGAGCCGCCCCCCCCGGTCGAGCTGGCCGGGTCCTCGGCCGACTGATCCCCGGCTGGCCGGATCCCCGCCCGAAGGGTCCACGCCGCCGGCACACCCCCTCCCTACCATCGGGGCCCATGGCCAAGACGGCGAAGCACCATCGCTGCATCGACTGCGGCACCACCACCCTGCGATGGGCCGGGCGGTGCCCCAGTTGCGGGGAGTGGAACACCATGGTGGAGGAGGCCGAGCTCGCTCCTCTGGTTCGCGCGGTCGACGAGCTCGATCTGACCGCCATGCCGGTTGCGCTGTCGTCGATCGACCTGTCAGCCGCCCGACCCGTCCCCACCGGGGTCAGTGAGTTCGACCGGGTGCTGGCGGGCGGCCTGGTGCCGGGGTCGGTGACCCTGCTCGGCGGCGAGCCCGGCATCGGGAAGTCCACCCTGTTGCTCCAGGTGCTGCTGTCCCGGGCCTCCCGTGGCCACCGGGTGCTGCTGGTGTCGGCCGAGGAGTCCGCCCACCAGGTGCGCCTGCGGGCCGAGCGCCTCGGACCGCTGCCTTCCGAGCTGCTCATCCTGTCGGGTACCGACATCGGCGCCGCCGTCGCCGCGGTGACCTCGTCCCGACCCGACCTGGTGGTGGTCGACTCGATCCAGGCCGTGGCCGTCGGGGCTGCCGCACCCGGCGAGCGTCGGGCGGGCGGCGTTCCGGGCAGCGCCACCCAGGTCCGGGAGTGCGCCGACCAGCTGGTGGCGATGGCCAAGGCAGAGGAGGTGGCCACCGTCCTGGTGGGCCACGTGACCAAGGACGGCTCGCTCGCCGGTCCCCGGTCCCTCGAGCACATGGTCGACACCGTGCTCAGCTTCGAGGGTGACCGGCACCACGCCCTGCGCCTGCTCCAGGCGGTCAAGCACCGGTTCGGACCGACCGGCGAGCTGGGGCTCTTCGAGATGGGCGACCAGGGGCTCAACCGGGTCGAGGACCCGGGCGCCCTCCTGCTCGGCGACCGGTTGACCGGGGTGCCGGGCGGGGTCGTCCTCCCCGCCCTGCAGGGCCGGCGTACCCTCGCGGTCGAGCTGCAGGCCCTGGTGACCTCGGCCGAACAGGCCCAGCCCCGGCGCACGGCGGTCGGGCTCGACGCGGGCCGGCTGGTGATGGCACTCGCCGTGCTCAAGGTGCACGTGGGACTGGCCGTGCTCGGCATGGACGTGTTCACCTCGGTGGCCGGGGGCATCCGGGTGGCCGAGCCGGCCGCCGATCTGGCCGTGGCCCTGGCGGTCGCCTCGGCGACCACCGGTGTGCCGCTCCCACCCGACCTCGCCGCGGTCGGCGAAGTCGGCCTTTCCGGAGAGATCCGCCAGGTCACCGAGCTGCCCCGGCGCCTCGAGGAGTGCGCACGGCTCGGGCTCGAGCGGGTCGTCGTGCCGGCGTCGTCCCCGGACGGGCCCGATGGGATCGAGCTGGTCCGGGCGGCGACGGTGGCCGAGGCGGTCAGTCGAAGCGGGTGTGGGCCGGGACCGAACGGCTGAGCGCCGCCCCCGGTCGGTTGCCGTGGCGGGCGGGTACCATTCGAGGGTGAACGGCCGCCAGAGCTCGCCTCTCACCGAAGCGCTGGCCAAGGTGGCGCCGGGGCAGCCGCTACGAGAAGGGCTGGATCGCGTCCTCCGGGCCCGGCGGGGCGCCCTGGTGGTGGTCGGTGACGACCCGAGCGTGCTGGCGATCTGCTCGGGGGGGTTCCTGCTCGACACCGAGTTCAGCCCGCAACGTCTCTCCGAGCTCGCGAAGATGGACGGAGCCATCGTGCTCACCGCGGACACCCTGAGGATCGCGCGGGCCAACGTGCACCTGATGCCCAAGGCCTCCATCCCCACCACCGAGACCGGCACCCGCCACCGGACGGCCCAGCGGGTGGCCCGCTCGCTCGACGTGCCGGTGCTGTCGGTATCGGCGGCCATGTCGGTGATCGCGGTCTACCGGAACGAGGTGAAGCACACCATCCAGCCGATCGGATGGCTGCACGACCGCACCGATCAGGCCCTCGCCACGATGCAGCGCTTCCGGAGCCGCTTCGACGTGGCGGTCAGCGGGCTGTCGGTCCTGGAGATCGAGGACACGGTGTCCGTCGGTGACGTGGTGGGCGCCGTCCAGGCGGCGGAGATGGTCCTGCGGATCGCCGAGGAGGTCGACGGCTACCTCGTCGAGCTCGGCGAGGACGGCCGCCTGGTCGGGCTCCAGCTGGCCGAGATGATCGACGGGGTGGAGCCGGCCCTCGACCTCGTGGTGCGCGACTACTGCGGGATCGCGCCGGTGGGGACCGAAGCACGGAAGGCGGCGGTGGCCGACGTGGTCCGCCGGCTGGCCGATCTCTCCTCGGAGGAGCTCCGTGACGAGCCGCGGGTGGCCGAGGTCATCGGGCTCCCGAGCTCGTTCCAGGACGCCGAGTCCGGGGTCGAACCGCGTGGGTACCGCGTCCTCTACCGGTTGCCGCGGCTGTCCGACACCATCATCGAGCGCATCGTCGAGCGGTTCGTCAACCTCCAGCAGATCATGCGGGCCTCCCTCGCCGAGCTCGAGCAGGTGGAGGGGGTGGGCCGGGCCCGGGCCCACTCGTTGAAGGACGGCCTGGCCCGGATGGCCGAGACCAGCATCTTCGAGCGGTACCAGTAGCTGCACCGAGCCTGCCGGCCGACGGGCTGTCCGCGGCCGGTGGCGTGTATCATTGCGTGCTCTCCCTTTGCGGTCCTGATGTCCCTTCCAGCCCGGGATCAGCCCGTCTCGCCAGGAGGAATTGGTGTTCGACATCGGTGACAAGGTCGTCTATCCCCACCACGGCGCGGCCGTCGTGGAACGCCGTGAGACGAAAGAGGCGTTCGGCAAGAAGCAGGAGTACCTGGTGTTGCGCCTGGCATACGGCGACCTGACGCTGATGGTCCCGGCCGACAACACCGACGGGGTGGGCCTTCGCGAGGTGATCAACGACGAAGAGGTCGAAGAGGTCTTCGCCGTGCTCCGCAAGAAGGAGGCCCGGATGCCGACCAACTGGTCGCGGCGCTACAAGAATCACTCGGAGAAGCTCCGTTCGGGTGACATCTACCAGGTGGCCGAGGTGGTCCGCAACCTCTCGATCCGGGACAAGGACAAGGGTCTCTCGGCCGGGGAGAAGCGGATGCTCCAGCGGGCCCGGCAGATCCTGGTGTCGGAGCTGACCTTCGCCCTGGCCGTCGACGAGGAGACCGCCGAGGTCCGTCTCAACGAGGCCCTTCCCTGAGCCGACCGGGGACGGTCTGGACCATCGTGGTGGCCGGGGGGTCTGGACACCGGTTCGGAGGGCGTAAGCAGTTCGCGGCCCTCGGGGGGCGTCCCCTCGTCGAGTGGTCGCTCGAGGCGGCCCGTTCGGCGAGCGCGGGGGTGGTGCTGGTCGTCCCCGGCGCGGAAGCTGGTTCGGGTCCCGAGGTGTCGGCCCGGTTCGGAGCCGACCGGGTGACCGGGGGCGGTGCCACCAGGGCAGCGTCGGTGCGGGCCGGATTGGCGGTCGTCCCTGCGGACGCAGCCGTGATCGTGGTGCACGATGCCGTCCGACCGCTTGCCACCCCGGGGTTGTTCGCCCGGGTGGTCGACGGCCTGTCCGATGAGGAGGCGGCGGGGGTGGTCCCGGTCGTCCCGGTGTCCGACACGCTGAAGCGTGTCCGTGACCGTCAGGTGATCGCCACGGTGGACAGGGATGACCTGTTCGGCGTCCAGACCCCGCAGGCCTTCGACGCCGAACTGCTGCGGGCCGCCCATCACTCGGGTGACGATGCCACCGACGACGCCGGGCTCCTCGAAGCGCTCGGGGCGACGGTGGTGACGGTGCCGGGCGACTCGTGGAACGTGAAGGTCACCCGTCCCGAGGATCTGGTGATGGTCGAGGCGCTGCTCGGTGGGTCCGCACCATGACGGCGGCTGGCGAGCTGCGGATCGGGCAGGGCATCGACGTCCATCCGTTCTCCGATGATCCGGGCAGGCCCCTCGTGCTCGGAGGGGTGACCATCGCGGGAGAGGGGGTGGTCGGGCTCGACGGGCACAGCGACGCCGACGTGGTGGCCCATGCGCTGTCCGACGCCGTCCTCGGCGCCGCCGGGCTCGGGGACCTCGGGCGCCACGCACCCGACACCGAGGACACCTGGGCGGGTGCCGACAGCCTGGTGCTGCTGTCCGGGCTGGTCGACCTGGCCCGTCGGGCCGGCTGGGGCCCGGTGAACGCCGACTGCACGGTGGTGGCCGAGCGGCCCCACCTCGCCGCCCATCTGGCGGCGATGGGCGAGCGGCTGGGGTCGGTGCTCGGGGCTCCGGTCAACGTGAAGGCCACCCGGGCCGAAGGGCTCGGCGCCCTCGGGAGGGCCGAGGGGATCGCCTGCACGGCGGTCGTCCTGCTCGGGCCAGTCTCCGGCGGTACCGGATCGGCAGGTACCCGGTGACCGCACCTGGCGGAGGTCGGCGGCGTCCCTCGGGGGCCACCCCGGGCAGCGCCCGGGGTGGGAGGCGCAACCCTCCGGGCGGCCGTGCCGGCACCACCCGGGCCGGCCGGTCACGGAGCGGCGCCGATCGGGGTGAGCGATCGGGTCCCGCCCGCACCGGAGGGGGTACGCGGGCCGGAGGCGGTACTCGCACCGGTGGGGCGCGGTCCGGCACCGGCACCGGGCGCGCCCGGGCCGGGGGTGCAAGGCCTCACACCGGGGGTCTCGGCGGCGACCAGGTGGAGGGTCGACACGCCGTCTTGGAGCTCCTCCGGGCCGACCGCCGCCGGGTCCGGTCCCTGGTCGTGGCAGAAGGCATGGACGAGTCCCCCATCCTCGACGACATCGAGTCGCTGGCCGCCCGCCGCCGGGTCCGGATCGAACGCGTCCCGCGGCGCCGGCTCGAATCGCTGGCCCGCACCGAGGCGCCCCAGGGGGTGGTTGCCCTGGCCCGCCCGATCGACGAGACGCCCCTCGAGGACCTGTGCCGACCGGCCTCGGAGAAGAGCCCGTTCCTCCTCGTCCTCGACGGCATCACCGACCCGCACAACCTGGGGGCCCTGCTGCGCAGTGCGGAGTGCGCCGGCGTGACCGGGGTGGTGCTGGGCCGCCACCGGTCGGTCCACCTGTCCCCCACGGTGACCAAGGTGGCGGCGGGCGCCATCGAGTACCTGCCGATGGCGGTGGTGGCCGGGATCCCCTCCGCCCTGCGGACGCTGGTGGCCAATGGGGTGTGGACCGTGGGCCTGGCCGCCGAGGCGCGCGCCGTTCTCGGTGACCTGCAGTTCGGCCACGACCCGGTCGCCCTCGTGCTCGGGTCGGAGGGATCGGGCCTCACGCCCCTGACCCGGAGGCGGTGCGACGTCCTCGCCTCGATCCCGCAGTTCGGGACGCTCTCGTCGCTCAACGTGTCGACCGCCGGCACCGTCGCCTGCTTCGAGGTGGCCCGGGGGCGCACGCGCTGAGTGTCACCCCTGCGGCATGACCAGGTCGGGGTTGCCCGCCCGGTGTTCAGTCGACGGTCTCGACGGTGACTCCCTTCCAGAAGGCCACCCGGTCGGCGATCTCGGCGGCGGCATCCTTGGGGTGGGGGTAGTACCACGCCGCGTCGTCGTTGCGCGATCCGTCGACCACCACGCTCCGGTAGCTGGCCGTACCCTTCCACGGGCACACCGACGTGGTCCCGCTCTCCTCGAAGTACTGCTGGTGGACATCGGCCGGGGGGAAGTAGTGGTTCCCTTCCACGACGACCGTGTCGTCGCTTTCGGCCAGCACCGTCCCGTTCCACGTCGCTCGTATGGTCATGCCGGTCACAACCCCCCGGATCTCTGGATCTTCCACGGCCCGGGCCGGCTCGATCTCGCCAACCGGTGCAAGCTGTGTCCGAGGGACTGCATGGAGGGGCCTGCATGGAGGGGCTTGTGTCGGAGGGGCTTACATGGAGGAGGCGACGACGACGACGACGATCGTATTCGAACACCCTGAGCTGCGGGAACGGGTCCTTGGCCTTCGGCTGATGTGACTGTCCCCCGGTGCTCGCCCCCGAAGACCACGTACCTGTAGATGAGATGCGCCTCGCGTCTTGGTCCTGTGAGGTTCCGGCCCCTCGTCGTGCTCTGCCCTCTCGAGGCTCCTCGGGCCTCTGCCGACATCGAGCTGGTCAAAGGATGGGACAAGTCTATGGACAAACTAGGGGTCTGACAAGCTATACTGTCATCGTGTCCGCTCGACGGTACGGATCCACCCATCCTTGGATGAGCTTCCAGGCAACCGACATCAATCGAGTTCCGCCCAACGACTGGATGCTCTTGGGCGAGGCCAAGTCGAAGTGTGAGCATCTCGCCGGCGCTCCGCTGAAGCCAGCAGTCGCCCGAGAGCTCCACCGCGTCACCCTGGTCAAGGGCGCGCTGGCCACCACGGCGATCGAAGGCAACACGTTGACCGAGGACCAGGCGAACGGGATCTTGGACGGCACCTACTCCGCACCACCCTCGCGTCAGTACCAGGAGCAGGAGGTCCGCAATGTCCTCGAGGCCCTCCAGGGCCTGAGCGAGCGGATCGTTCGGGGTGAGCGAATGAAGCTGACCACCCAGCTGATCAAGGATTTCAACCACCAAGTGCTCAAGAGCCTTCCACTGGACGGCCATGTCGAGCCCGGCATCATCCGGAAGGACGCAGTCGGCGTCGGTAACTCCCGCGGGGCGCCCGCCGAGGACTGCGAGTACCTGCTCGACCGGCTGGTCGGATGGCTCAACAGCTCGACGTTCGAGAACGACGACCCCGAGCTGCGGTTTGCCGTCGTCGTGGCGAAGGCGGTCTACGCCCATCTCTACCTCGCGTGGATCCACCCGTTCGGGGACGGCAACGGTCGTACTGCCCGACTGGTGGAGTTCGCGATCCTCGCGAACTGCGGCATGGTACCGATGCCGGCGGCGCACCTGCTGTCGAACCACTACAACCTCACGCGGGACCAGTACTACCGCGAGCTGGCCAGGGCCAGCACCAGCGGCGGCGACACGCTCCCGTTCCTCGTGTACGCCATCACCGGGTTCATAGACGGCATCCGGGAGGCGATCCACATGGTGCGCCACCAGCAGGTGCAGGTGGCATGGGTCAACTTCGTGCACGAGCAGTTCTCTAAGGAGGCGAATACCAAAGCGACGGACCGCCAGCGCTCGCTCGTCCTCGCAATGCCGATGGAAGGGACGGTTATGCGGAGCGACCTCGCTGGGCTGACGCCGAAGCTGGCACAGCTCTACGCGAGCGCCGGGCCGCGCACGCTGTCGCGCGACCTCAATCACCTACTCAGCATGGGGCTACTGCGTCGACGCGGCGGCCGCGGGTACGAAGCGTACTCCGATATTGTGCTCGCCTTCCTGCTTCCGATAGCGGACTCCTCAGACGAGACGGTGGCGTTGGCGAGTGGTTGACAGGCGTGCTTGCCGACAGCTCTGCGTCCGCGTCAGCAGGCATGACCTACACCGGAGAGTGGAGAAAGGATTTGGGTGCGGCGCTGCAGGAGTGAGTACGCGGCGAGAGGGATGACGCCGTCCGCGTAGCTGGATCCGTCGAGTCGTTGTCGTTCGTGGTCGAGGTGGAACGTCCAGGAGTCGTCGAAGTCGCGGTTGGAGCACCCCCGTAGCTTGAGGACCGCCTCAGCACCGCCGACCGACCAGCGGGCGCCGGTGATACCCATCCGGTCAGCGACAAGGTATCGGCACGTTCCCTAGATGATCCCTGTGGCTATGGGCCACCCGGCGGCCAACGCGGTCGGGCAGTCGAGGTGGGGGGCCTCGTTGGTCAGGTAGGTGGCGCAGGCGTCAGCGTTCTTGCGCCTCGCCTTGGTGAGGCGAGCGGTCGTGGCTCGCCGGCGGATCCCCGCTGCGGCGTCGCCGGCGTTGCCTTCGAGCACGGCGAGGGTCTTGGCGCCCGCCCAGACCAGCGCGGCCTGGTCGCCCTCGGCGAAGCAGCACCACGCCGCGGACCAGATGTACCCCATCACGTGAATCAGGTCGACCACGACGGGGACCTTCAGATTGCGATTCCCGGCTTCTGCGTTGATGCGGTCGATCTCATGGTTGTCGCCATCCACGAGCGCCACCCAGCAGTGGTGGTTCTCGGGGTCACGTCGCTCTGCTCCGTCGAAGACACGGGTCACTACCTCCCCGGCGACCGTCAACGCTCGAAGCGAACCCTGGGCACCGGCTGACCACGACGGGCGGCTTCAGCTCGCAACCGGGGCGCCAGCTTCCGGCCCTTTCCCAGGAACTGCAGCGCGACCGTCACCCGGTTGCCGGCGAGGCTCCATCCTGCCAGGGCTCGTTCCACGTCGAAGCACAGGTCGCCATCCATGCTCAGAGTACGGCCGACCAACGTCAGGTTCTCCTGACGGGTGAACACTTCCGGATGCTCGTGGAAGGTCAGGCATGCGGGTCCGTCGGAAATCGGCGGTGCCCCCCGGTTCAGCTCGAGGCGGAAGCGCCGCCTCGTGTCATCGCGGCCATCCGTGGCACCAGAACGCTCCCGAACGGCGTCGTGCACCTCCACCGGCAGGCAGATGGGGAAACTGCTCTCGTCCACAACCGCGAGGTCACGCAGGCTCATCTCCGACAGAGCATGGCGGGTCACCCCGTCCCATTCCGTCGGCGGAGCCAGCCACGCACCAGGTTGCCCACCCGGGGGCGCCGGATCGGAGGGCGGGGCGACCGTCCCCTCCGGCGCTCTCCACTCGTGGGGGGCCGTTGCCAGATCCCGCCCGGGCCACCAGAGAATCCTGGTCGGGGTCACTTCGATCCATATGCGGGCGAAGTACCAGGGCATTCGGCGAAGCGCCATCTTGGGAGAGCCCCTTGTAGCTGCCGGAAGCTTGGCGGTCGACAGCCGGATATAGCGATCGGTGTTCGCCTGGAGGTCGCGGTCGCGGACGGTGGCCAGGCCCTGCACCAGGACCACCGGCGGACTGTCCAATCCGGTGCCGACCGGATCGGCATAGAGGAGACAGACGCGAGGGTTGCGTCGGGCACGCTCTGCCTTGGCAGGGTAGGTGAGCCCGGTGGAGACATCGAGGGTCAAACCGGTGTCCCCGATGTACGGGGTGACGGGGGTTGTGATCGGGGCACCCCCACGAGTCAGGCTGGTGAATTCGGTGGTGACCGCGTTGGCCAGGATGCCCCTGATCTCTGCGGGCCAGGCAGGCGAAGCTCCACCGAGCCCATCCGGCTGGTGCTGGCGGCGAGTCTCCGAGGCAGGGTCGGACCCTGTCCCGGGGGAGTCCGAGGAGCGTCGCATACCCCGACGCTATGCCGGATCGAACCGGCTCAACTGCTGGGACCTCCATCGGTCCAGCAGCGCTTCGAACAGCTCGTGTTCGGGGGCCTGGAGAGCCTCCCCTCCGGGTACGTGGAGACGGCCCAGGGCCGACGAATCGCTCATGCGTTTCACTCGGCATCCGCTCCTCAGAGGAAGACCGATCCTCGTATCGAGAGTGGTAGCTGGGATGCCCCGGCCGGCCCCCACGGGCCCACCAAAACGTCGCCTCCCGACCACGTCACCCTCACTGCCTGACTGGTCACGGCCGAGGATGTCACCCTCTGAGAGGAAGACGCAACAGATGGAATATGCGAGTTCCCTGCTGGTGGGTGACGTCGGGGATGACGTCGATCCGGAAGATGGATGGGAGCCGGGCACGGTGCCCTGGCATTGCGACCTGGAGGGGGCTGATGGAGTAGAACCGTACCGGTCGGGCGGCACCGGTCGTCGGCACTCGTCGGGTCTGTGTCCCGGCCCGGCCTGCCCGAACCCAACAGAGGAGCCGTCGTGGCAGAGCAGGTCGGTGTGGCAGAGCAGGTCGATGTGGTGGTGGTGGGCATGGGCCCGGGCGGCGCGGACGTGGCCGAGCGGCTGGCCGAGGCCGGGCTGGAGGTGGTCGGCGTCGACGCCGAGCTGGTCGGTGGCGAGTGTCCCTACTGGGGCTGCGTCCCCTCGAAGATGATGGTTCGGGCGGCGGATCTCCTTGCCGAGGCAGGCCGGGTGGTGGGCATGGCCGGCTCGGCGGCGGTCGATGCCGACTGGACGCCGGTCGCCCGTCGCATCCGGGACGAGGCCACCGACGACTGGGACGACACCGTGGCCGTCCGTCGCTTCGAGTCCAAGGGCGGACGCTTCGTGCGCGGCTGGGGCGTCCTCGACGGACCGGGCCGGGTCCTCGTCGACGGCTCGGTGTTCGAGGCGAAACGGGCCGTGGTCGTCGGCGTGGGCCAGAGGGTGGCGATCCCTCCGGTCCACGGTCTCGAGGGCACCCCGTACTGGACCAATCGGGAGGCCATCGAGACCGAATCGGTCCCGTCCAGCCTGGCCGTCATCGGCGGTGGCTCCATCGGGGTCGAGTTCGCACAGGTCTTCTCCCGGTTCGCCAGCGTGGTCACCGTGCTGGAGGGAGGGACCCGGCTGATCGGCGCCGAGGAGCCCGAATGCTCCGCACTGTTGGCAGAGGTGTTCTCCGCAGGTGGGATCGGCGTGCACTGTGGCGTCACCGTCTCCTCGGTGGACCACGACGGGGAGCAGTTCACCGTCCACGCAGAGGGCATGGATCCCCTCCGGGCCGAGCGTTTGCTGGTGGCGACCGGCCGGCGGGCCGACCTCGACACCCTCGGGGTCGCCACTGTCGGCCTCGACCCGTCGGCCCGGTCGGTTCCCGTCGACGACCACCTCCGGGTGGAGGGCACCGAGCGGACCTGGGCGGTGGGCGACGTCACCGGCAAGGGGGCCTTCACCCACGTGTCCATGTACCAGGCCGACATCGTGGTGAACGACGTGCTCGGCCGGCCGGTGGTCCCCGCCGACTACCGGGCCCTCCCCCGGGTGACCTTCACCGATCCGGAGATCGGCTCGGTGGGCCGGAGCGAGGAGGACGCCCGCGCCGCGGGCCTCGCGGTCCGGGTCGGGACCACCCGGTTGGAAGGTTCGTCTCGGGGATGGATCCACAAGGCGGGAAACGAGGGACTGATCAAGGTGGTCGAGGACGCCGACCGGGGCGTGCTGGTCGGGGGGGCTGCGGCCGGTCCGTCCGGGGGCGAGGTGCTCGGCCTGCTGGCGCTCGCCGTGCACGCCCAGATCCCGACCGACACCCTCCGCCACATGATCTACGCCTACCCGACCTTCCACCGGGCCATCCTGGACGCCCTGGCCGACTTGGACCGGGGGTGAGCCGGCCGGGGATGGCGGCCCCGATCGGTCAGCCGACCGCTTCGACGAAGCGGGCACGGTGCCGCTCGAACCACGAGCGGCGGCGGTCGTAGCGGGCCTGGCCCCCCATGGTCTCCCACATCCGGACGAAAGCCGGCTCACCCCGTTCGACCCGCCGCCGGACGAAGGCGCCGCCTTGGACGATGCCCTCCTCCACGACGTCGACGAGCGCGGACCGGCCCGGGGGCAGCCCGTAGGCGTCGGCCAGCACCGCCAGCCGGCCGAAGGGATCGTTCGGTTCCCACCCCCAGGTGGCGGCGTCTTCGGGGGTGTCGATGGGGACGCACATCTTGGCCAGCTGGGCCAGGTCGTAGAGCGGGCGGCCCGGGGCCGCGAAGTCGAAGTCGAGGAGGGCCACCGCGATGCCGTCGCGGAACACGACGTTTTCGAGGCAGACGTCGTTGTGGCAGACCAGGTCTCCACCGTTCGGGTCGGCGAGCTCCGGGCTCCAGTGCGCCCCGTCGGGCGATACGAAGCCCGCCGCCGAACGGTGGAAGCGCGCTAGCAACCGGGACACCGAGGCGAGGGCCCGTTCGGTCTGGGCCCAGGGGGGAAACGGCGGGAAGGGGACCTCACCCTCGACGTACACGAGCCGCTCGCGTCCGTCCGGATCGACGCCTACCGGCTCGGGCACCCCGGCGAACCCAGTTGCACGCACCGAGGCGAGGAACCGGTGGATCAGCTCGCTGTGGGGGTTGGACGGGCGCAACACGTAGGGCCCCACCCGTACCACCGCCCCCGCGTTGGCCACACCTCCTTGGAGCGGCTCCTCCTCCACGTGCACACTGTCCCACAGGTCCTCGTCATGGCCGGCACACCGGTTGTCGATCGTCGTGGTCCGCCCGCGCGGCTCGTCCCGATCACCCGGGTTCGCACGGCAGGTCTCCGAGCATCGCCGTGCTCAAGGCCGGGGTTGGGCCGACCGATGGAACGAGCAAGGATCCCTCGACCGGGCCGGTGGGCCCGGTGTCCTGTCGGTCGATCCATTGCGCCGGAGGCGGAGGGAGTCCGAGCTCGTGAACAGACCACAGCGATCGGCAGCGGGTGATCTGGGGACTCGGAGGTGGCCGAGGTGGTCGGGAGGGCCGGAGGACGCCTCGAACACCGCTCGCCGTCGAGTACGACCCTGTCCGGTCGTGGCCCGCCTCGTGGTCGTGGTCGTGGTGTGCGTCGCGGCCACCGTCGCTGTCATCGCCGGGCCACGGCCGGCGGGTGCGGCAGGGGGCGGCGAGCAGACCAACGCGGCTCAGACCAACGCGGCTCAGTCACCGTACCTGAGCGGTCTGCTCTCCACCTACGGCCCCGAGGTCACCAGCTCGACCAATCCCAGCGTTCCGGGCATCTACGACAGCTCCGGCCGGTTCGTGCTCCTCCACGGGGTGAACGCGGTGTACAAGCGACCGCCCTACGAGCTCACAGTGGCACCGGGCAAGCCGTGGAACTTCGATGCCAGAGACGCCGCTCAGATCGCCTCGTTCGGGTTCAACGTCGTCCGCCTCGGCATTCTCTGGCAGGGCATCGAGCCGGGTACGGCAAAGGAAAACGACCCGAGGATCTGCACCAAGGGCACGCCCGGTGATCCCGGGCAGTGGAACCAGGCGGTGGCCGACCGCTACATCCGGCGGGTCGTCCGGACCGTCGACCTGCTCGGCCGCTATCACATCTACACGTTGCTCGACATGCACCAGGACGTCTACAGCCAGGCGTTCAAGGGGGAGGGCGCGCCCCGCTGGGCGGTGTGCACCAACGGGCTCCCGTTGAAGACGCTGCCCGGGCGATGGTCGAACAACTACGCCAGCCCCGCGCTCAACGCCGCATTCGGGAATTTCTGGTCGAACGACGTGGTCGGCAATCTCCAGGGTGAGTTCGACCGGTCGTGGACGGCGGTCGCCGCCGCCTTCAAGGGCAATCCTTGGATCGCCGGCTACGACCCCATCAACGAACCGTTCACCACGGCCATCTCGAACCAGAGCGGGCATGCCATCGACGACCAGCTCGAGTGCTTCTACACCGGGCGCTCCCATCCCGGGACCTTCCTCGGCAAACCGCTCAACTGCGGTCCGGACGTACCTGCAGAAGGGGTCATCCCCTCCATCCGCTCCCAAGACCCGAACCACATGATCTTCCTCGAACCGACGATCTTCCAGTACAAGAACGTCCCCAACTTCGTCGGGCCGATCCCCTATCCCAACCTGGTGCTCAACTTCCACGCCTACTGCGGGGCCCGCAGCCCGAGGACGGGGAACCCCAGCAACACCTCGGGCTGCTTCTTGGAGGTCTCCCGAAGCTTTCTCAACCGGTCGTTGCAGGTCGTCGACAACCCTTCCGCCTACCAGCCGCTCGGCCTGCCGATCTTTCTGAGCGAGTTCGGGGCCACCCAGAGCGCGCCCCTGGTCGCCGACGAGGTCTCGTCGGCCAACCTCCTCACCATCGGGTGGGCCTACTGGTCGTGGAAGTACTACAACGATCCGACCGGGAGCTCGAAAGAGGCACTGGTGGCACCTGATGGCAGGCCAAATCCACAGGCCTCGGCACTGGAGCAGGCGTACCCCGAAGCGGTGTCCGGGACCGTCGTCAACTACCTGTCCGACTCCACGACCGGTATCCTCTACCTCTCCTACGTCACCGATCCCAAGGTGACCGCCCCCACCCTGATCTGGGTTCCGGTCCACTCCAGACGCTTTTCCGGGCGGTACTGCGCCAAGGTGGGTGGGGCGACCGTAGTGTCGGCGCCGAATGCACAGATGCTCGAGATCCGCAGTCCTCCAACCGCGGCCAAGGTCGTGGTGGCGGTCGCTCCGGAACGGTATTGCGGATGACCGGGACGATCGGGGCAGCACGCGATCACTGCCGTGCTCGACACACCGCGGTGGCTCCCAGGCGGCCGGCAACTTGAGCGCGGCGCGGGGAGCGGACCTCGATGCCCGGAAGGTCTTGGAAGGCCGAGGAGTCCGCGGAGAGGATCACCTGCTCGGTTGCCTTGGCGGTGGCCGCGATGATCAGGTCGTGAGCTCCAAGCGTGCTGTCTCGTCGTCTGGTGACGGTCAGCAGCTCCGCATGAGTGCTCGCCACGTTGGTGTCGCAGTCGACGACGGAGACGGTGTCCTTCACGTCGTCGACGAAACGCTGCCGCCCCCGGTGTCTCCTGTCAGCGAGCTCCACACCGACCAGCAGTTCGGCAATGGTGATGGCGGCCGACGAGACCTCGTCATCGTCGTCGACGATCTCGTCCAGTACGGAGCCTGAGCAGCCGGCATCGACTAGTGATCGTCGTGCCGAGGAGCGGCCTGGTCAGGGTCGCCTCTCGGTTCCCACCGGGTCGCGCACCTCGCCTACGGCGCGGGCGAACCGGCGTCGGATGGTTGGCGACCGAGCAGGGCCTTGACCTCGCTGCCCCTTCCGCCGGGAATGGGTTGCAACTGGGCGACCGCCCGACCCCTGCGCACGATGGTGAACTGCTCGCCGCGGTGCTCGACGGCATCGACGATGTCGGAGAAGCTCCTCGCCATCGTCGTTGCGTTATCCGCTTGAAATCGCCGGGTATCGCAATAGTTCGCCGCTAACCGGCCACCGTCGAAAGATCTGGCAGCCGAGCACCCGTCTCGCGGATACGGGTGTCCTCCCGGTAAAGAGATTCTGGATAATTGGCTTGCTTTCGGACGATCGTACGAACAACAACGCGGGGAGATTCCGATGCGTCAGGGCCGTCAGCCAACGACTTGAGGGCTCGTATTCCCCACTGCACAAATCCGATGATTGTTAGAGTGCATACGGAAATGATTGCGGGCCAAGTCGTCCACTGAACATTTCTCATCGTCAGGGCATCGATACGAGAACGGTACTCGACAAGTAGATCGCGTTGCTCTGGTTCCAACCGGGACAGGTCCGGCAGTTGGCGTTCCGCTGGCATTTCTTCCGACGCAACCAATGCAATCGCGGCGAGCGTGAAGTAACTGAGGCTTTGGATCCGGAATTCCACCTGATGCACGAGATCGCCAGCCACGTTTTCGGCTGGGATCTTCCCGAATAGTGCAGCATCAAAGATCTCGTCCCGAAGCCCCCACATTTGGTAGCGGATGAGGCTTCTGAACACCCAGCGCGGAAGCAGGGCCAGGACAGTCAGCAGCACAGCGCTCCCCGCCGCTATCACAAATGCTAACGCTGTCATTCAATCCTCCCGATGCGAAGAGAGTAGTTTGCCCTGGTTCTCAACTGGCGTCACTTCGACTGCCGTCTCGTGGTCTTGTTGCTCCGACCCAACTCGGACCGATCTGGTGGCACCTGTAGACCGGCGGCTCTCATCTGGCCCTCCAACATTGTCATTCGCTCCCGCTGCTTTTGAAGGCGCGAACGCTGGCGAAGGATCTTTGCGGTCAGCGCCCCGACTGACGCGAGTCCAGCGACAGTTATGGAGGCGGTGACCCGAATGGAGACGGTGGTCGCGTGTCCAGCGAAGAACCGCAGCTCGTAGGCCACAAGTGCCGTGCAGAGACCGATGATAGCGGTCATAGCAACCCGGCCGATCCAATTCAGCCTTTGGAACCGGTACTCCCACACGTAGTACCGATCGCCGTCGCCGTCGAGGACTGTTCGGGGCGAATCGCGCCCTGACCCTGTCGGTCTCTTGTTCTTTGCCACAATCGGTCCCCGGTTCGTCGAGCGACGCGAGCATAGTGAGGGACTGTGACGGCGGTTCTGGACCCGCCGTGTTCAAACACCCACTGCGGCGAGGTCCGACCGCCCGGCGTCAGCGAAAGTGTGGCCGGGCCAGGGTCAGGGCGAACTCGTTGCCGTCGGACTTCCACATGGTCTCGACGTCGAATCCATGTCCGTCCAGCTCGCACTCCAGGCCCGCCGTGGTGAACTTGGTGCTGATCTCGGTCAGCATCTCCTCACCCCGGGAGTAGCCCACCTCCAAGTCGAGGTCTGAGATCCTCACCCGTTGCTCGCTGTCGGCCCTCAGCCACATCTCCATCCGCCGGGCGTCCTCGTTCCATCGGGCGACGTGCTCGAAGCGGTCCGGCGCGAAGTCGGCTCCGAGCTCGCGGTTGAGCACGTGGAGCACGTTCCGGTTGAACTCGGCGGTGACCCCGCCGGCGTCGTCGTAGGCGGCGACCAACCGGGCCTCGTCCTTCACCAGATCGGTCCCGATCAACAGGCGGTCCTCGGGCCCCATGGTCGCTGACAGCGCGCCGAAGAACCTCCTTCGCTCACCCTGGTCGAGATTGCCCACTGTTCCCCCGAGGAAGGCGATGAGGCGGCGGCCCCCGGCCGGAAGGGCGTCGAGGTGCAGATGGAAATCACCCACCACGGCGTTGACGGCCAGTCCCGGGTAGTCACGGGCGAGGGCGGTGGCGGCTGACCAAAGGGTGGTTTCGCTCACGTCGAGGGGTACGAACCGCTCCAGCAACCCGGCGTCGGTCATGGCATCGAGCAGGGTGCGCGACTTCTCGCAGGTCCCCGCTCCGAGCTCGACCAGGGTGTCGGCTTTGGACTGCTGGGCCATGTCGCCGGCATGGGCGTCGAGGATCGAGCGCTCCATCCGGGTCGGGTAGTACTCGTCCAGCCGGGTGATCTCGTCGAACAGCCGGCTGCCCCGGTCGTCGTAGAAGTAGACGGGGGGGAGGCTCTTCGGATCTTGCCCCAGTCCTCGCCGGACGTCGCGCTCCATGGCTGCTCGGAGGTCGGACCCGGACAGGTGGACGTCGACGGTGGGGGGGACGATGGCGGTCATCGGCGCGGTGGTCTCGCCGTTCGTCGAATGCGGTGGGTCCGTTGCATGCGGTGGTCGATGAGGATGACGGGGTTCTCTTTCGGACTCGGTCCGGTCGGTTCAGTCGGTGCGGGCCAGCCGCATTCCGGAGAAGGCCCAGCGGGCCGAGGGCGGGAAGAAGTTCCGGTAGGAAGCCCGGACGTGGCCGGGTGGCGTGGCACACGAGCCTCCCCGCAGGACGTACTGGTTGACCATGAACTTCCCGTTGTACTCGCCGACCGTACCGGGAGCCGGTTCGAAGCCGGGGTAGGGGGCGTAGGCGGAGGACGTCCACTGCCAGACGTCGCCGAACAGGGAGCCCTTATCATCCGCTCCGGCGGTCGCCACCGGATGGAGGGTGGACTGGTCGAGGAATCGTCCTCCGGCCGGCCCTGTCGACGCGGCCACCTCCCACTCGGCCTCGGTCGGCAGGCGGAAGCCGGCCCACCGGGCGAAGGCGTCGGCTTCGTAGTAGCTCATGTGACAGACCGGCCGGCCCGCATCCACGACGACCGGCCCACCGAGGGAGTACTCGTACCACGCACCGTCGACCTCGGACCAGTAGAGGGGGCAATCCCAACCTTCTGACTGCACGATCGCCCACCCGTCGGACAGCCACAGCTCGGGACGCCGGTAGCCACCGTCGTCCATGAAGCCCAGCCACTGGCCGCAGCTCACCGGGCGGTCACAAAGGGAGAAGTCCCCGAGATACTCGGGGTGGCGGGGCAGCTCGTTGTCGAAGGAGAACCGGTCCCCCGACCGTCCGATGTCGAAGACTCCACCTCGGTGTTCGGTCCAGGACAGTGCACCGTGCGCCGTAGCACCTGTCGTGCTCGCTGGAACGGTGAGGGTGTCGTAGGGGGGAAGCATCGGGTTCTGCGACAGCACGTGCTTGATGTCCATGAGGAGCAGCTCCTGGTGTTGCTGCTCGTGTTGGATGCCGAGCTCGACCAGGTCGATGGTGTCAGGGTCGGTCGCGCGTTCGAGCAGCGTCGCCATGGCCTCGTCGACGTGTCGGCGGTAGTCGGCGATCTCCTCGATGCCCGGCCGGGTGACGAGGCCACGGTTGGGGCGGGGATAGCGGGCGCCCACGCCCTCGTAGTAGGAGTTGAACAGGTATCCGAAACCAGGG
Organism: Acidimicrobiaceae bacterium; assembly: GCA_027315005.1. GTDB lineage: Bacteria > Actinomycetota > Acidimicrobiia > Acidimicrobiales > RAAP-2 > Bog-756. The sequence continues at coordinate 20,219 of DAHUZT010000022.1, forward strand.
TCGTACACCCGGTAGTCCGCCGGCCCCGGGTCGAGCAGGAAGGTCTCGAAGAACCAGGTGGTGTGGGCCCGGTGCCACTTGGTCGGGCTGACGTCGGGCATCGACTGCACGGTCTGGTCCTCGGCCGACAGCGGCGCGGCGAGGGACTCGGTGAGCATCCGGGTGGCGGTGAAACGGTCGGCGAGGGACCGCTCCGCAGCGGTCGTCAATAGATCGGTCATCCCCGCTCCTCCCGGTCGGCGTGGGGAACGCCATGTCAGGTCGGCTCGATGCGACCCGACGTCCTCTTACGGACGAATTTACCCGGATGGGCCGGATCGAAGCGCGGGGCACGACGCCCCAGCTCAGTGACGGGTTCGGTGCGCGGGACCACCACTGGGTCAGAGGCCGTTGTCGATGATGCAGGTCTTGACCGCGGTGTCGACGGTGGTGTGGTGGGCTTGGGCCTTCTCCAGACACGAGAGCACCCGCTTCTGTTGCGGGGTCGGCTCGGTGATCGCCACGTGCCGGTACCACCCCACCATCGCGGGCAGGTCGCCTCGGGCGGCGGCGACCAGGGCCAGGCCGAAGTAGCCGGGGGAGGCCCACGGGTCCCAGCGGACCGATTGGCGGTAGGCCGACTCGGCCGCCGCGTACTGGCGGAGGTCGAGGTGGGCGAGTCCCAGCTGCGACCACAGGGTGGGATTGCTCGGGTCGCGACCGAGAGCCTGGTGGTAGAGCCCGATCGCCTGGGTGAAGTCGGCGGGATTGGACTGGGTCCGGCCCTGGTTGACGAGAAGGTTTGCTGCCGCCTCGGGCCCGTTCGTCCACATTGGCATGTCGCTGCCGGCGGCGATCAGGGTGGCCACGTTGCTGTGGCTGTTGCCGTTGGCCACGTGGTCGTTCCCGATGTTGATCCGGACCGCCCACACCAGCCCGATCAGGGCGAGGACGGCACCGGCCGATACCACCAGTACCTTCGTGCGGCCGGCCGGCACCGGCTCGGGCCTGCGCTCGGAGGTGGGCACCGGCTGGAGAGCCCGGGGCAGGGTGAAGGAGCCGACGGTCCACGGCGACCCCCGCTCACCACCACCACCACCACCACCACCACCACCACCGTCGCCGTCCGGTGCGGGTGGTTCCCCGGTCACCACCATCGCCGCTCCGAAGGCGAGGAAGATGAGCGAGGTGGTGATGATGCTGAGCGGCTCGACCAGGTTGCCGGCGAAGACCACCAGGGCGAAGAGGAGCAGCGGACCGCGCGCGAAGCGCAGGCCCGACAGCAGCCAGCCGGCGAAGCACAGGAAGCCGAGGATGCCGGTGGTGACCGCGATCTCGATGACGATGTTGTGGATGTCGAAGAAGTACTGCCCCCCGCTGTCCAGGCCGATGTAGGGCGTCGTGGCCTGACCCGACTGGGCCGGCCCGATCCCGATGAGCGGATGGTTGGCGATGGCGTGGAGGGACGCCTTCCACTCGTGGATCCGGGGTCCGAACGCGCCGCTGGTGGTGGTCAGCCGCTGCGAGGCGGCGATGCCGGCATGGGCGGTGCCGGCCATCTTTTCGATCACGTAGCCGAGGGCGTAGCCGCCGACGACTGCGGCAGCGAACAGGCCTCCGGCCCGCCGGCCACGGGCGATCAGCGTCCAGACGATCAGGGCGGCGAGCACGATGATGCCGAATCGCTCGCCCGAGAGGAAATCGGCCCCGACCAGGGCCACGGTCATGGCCCACCAGCCGCGGGTCCGGTTCTCGGACCGGTAGGCGAGGAGTGCCACCCCGCCGAGCAACAGCTCGGCCGAGAAGACCGGGTTGTCGGCTAGGCCGTAGGGCTGGCCGCCTTGGAAGAAGAGGCCCGGCACGTGCTGCACGGCCTGACTGAGCCGGCCCGAGCCGGCGGTGGCCGACTCGATCACGGTGGCCAGCGCGTCGAGCAGGCAGGCGAGGAGGAGGGTGCGCTCGAGCAGCCGGCCGCCGTTCTCCTCGATGCGGGTGCCGAGGGCCCAGAGTGCCGCCAGGGACACGAAGAAGAGCCAGCCGGTCCCCGTCTGGTCGTAGCCGAAGAAGCCGATGCCGGGGGCGAGCGAGGTCGCCGCCGACGCCAGGCCGATGGCGAGGAAGGCCCAGGCCGCCCTGGCCGGCCAGGCCAACGGAGACCGGAACGCGTTGAGCACGAGGAAGGGGAGCCCGAACCCGGTCAGCACCAGCAGCACAACCAGCTTGACCCCGAAGTAGTTGAAGACCGCACCGGCGTTGTCGGTGGCCACGACGAGCAGCAGTGCCCCGATGGCGGCCGTCCACCCGACCCATCCGGTGTCCGCCCAGGCCCGGACCGAATTCAGCAGCCCGGCCTGTCCCCGGGACGGTGTCCGGCTACCGGACGGTCGGTTCCGACCGGAGGCCGGCCGGACCCTGGTGGCAGCAGGTTTCACACGCTGGCTCTCAGCGCGGCGCCGGGCGGCGTTGTTGCCGCCGGGGCGGTTCTGCTGGTTCTGCTTGCCCTTCGAGCTCTGGGATCTGGTGTTGGCCATGGTCGGGGTCAGATGCTCCGTCGGTGGCAGCAGCCTGACGGACGACGGGGAGGTGTGAGGAACCGCGGATGGCCTGTCTGCGGCAGAGCCGCCGCGACCGCTACCGCGACCGGTGCGACCGGTGTCATCGGCCGCCGGCCCGGACGACGGTGCGGACGGTGCGGGCAAGGATACGGGCGTCGAGCATCGGGCCCTGGTGGCGCAGGTAGAAGAACTCGTACTGCAGCTTCTCCATTGCGTCCTCCACGCTCGATCCGTAGCCGAACTTCACCTGGGCCCAGCCGGTCACCCCGGGCAGCACTAGGTGGCGCACGTCGTAGAAGGGGATCTTCTGGACGAGCTCGTCGACGTAGCGGGGCTGTTCGGGTCGGGGGCCGACGAGGGACAGCTCGCCGCGCAGCACGTTGACCGACTGGGGAAGCTCGTCGATATGGAGGCGGCGCATCCACCGGCCGACCGTCCCGAGACGCGGGTCGGACTCCCTCGTCCACTCGGTCTCGACGCTGGTGGGCGGCATGGTCCGGAACTTGATGATGGTGAAGGGTTGCCCGCCCTTGCCCGTCCGCACCTGCCGGTACAGGAGCGGCCCGCGGTTGCCGAACCGGTCGGTCAACCAGACTGCGGGTGCGGCCACCACCAGGACGACCAGGCCGATGACCGCGGCCAGGAGGTCGATCGTCCGCTTGAGACGCGCATAACCGGGAGCGTGGATCTCCTGGATGTCGAACATCAACGAGATCCGCTCCAGCTCGGTGATGGGGAGCTTGCCGAACCACTCGTCGTAGAAGACGGACAGCGTCCGGACCCGAACACCCTGACTGTGGAGGAGGGCCGCCTGGGCCACCACCGACTCGTCACTGAGGGCGTCGCGTCCGAGCACGACGACGGTAGCCCGGGTGTCACGGGCGGCGTCGACCAGCTGGAGGCCGGGAGCGCCGGGTCTCGCCGAGCCGGTCGTGGCCACGCAGGCCGGGTCGAGCACGGCCGCCAACCGGGCCGGTCGTTCGGGGATCCGACGGAAGTCGACGTCGAGGGCGAGCGCTTCGTCGGGGGAGAGCACGGCGAGCACCCGATCCCCCCCGCTGCCTGCGCGCCGAGCCCGCTGGGCCGACATGCCCACCAGCAGGTAGAAGCCGAAGAGGACGATGGCCGAGCCGAACACCACCTCTCGGGGCAGCAGCAGCGATCCGAGGGCCAGCTGGATGAGCGAGATGGCGACGCCGCCCCCGAGGGCCGCGATCAGGGCCGACCAGGTGACCCCCATGGCGGATCGCTGGTCGTCGAGCATGCCGGCGATGTACGACGACAGTTCGAGCAGCACGACGTACCCAGCCGTCCACAGAAATCGCTGGGTCCCGGTGAAGGGGTAGTGGCCGACCAGGTGGGCATGGAGCTCACCGATGACGAGCACGACCGCGATCGGGGCCAAGAGGACGGCAATGTGCCGGAGGCGTCTCATCGACGTGCCTCACCGGGCGGCGACGTCCGGTCGTCGGACACCGGCGTAGCCCGGAACGGGATCATCAGCCGGCCGGGTTGCACCGCTCTCCGATGCTCGGACCGCCGAAGGCTGAAGCGGCGACGGGCGTGCAGGTCCCGTCGACGAACTGGCGGATGGCGGTCTGGGTGGGGTCGAGGACGAGAGACCGGTTGAAGGAGGAGCGTGCCGCCGGATGGTCGTGTGTGATGGCGGCCAGTTCGCCCAGGAAGTCGAGCGCGCTGGTCGACCAGGGATCGAGGCGCAGGGCCTGTTCGGCGCTCGCCCGGGCTCCATTGGTGTCCCCGGCCGCGTACTGGTAGGTGGCGAGGGTCGCCCACAGCTGGCCGCTGGTGGCATCGGCCGCGATGGCGGCCTTGGCCCAATGCACCGCGGCAGCGGCGTGGCTGTCCCCTGGGGTACCGCCGGCGTAGGTGGCGAGGGCCAGGGTGGCCAGTGGGTCGGGCCAGGGCGACAACAGGTGACGAGCGGTGGTGCCATCGCCGACCGCCGCCGTTGCTTGGGACGGCTCGGGCTGGGTCGCCGCCCGCTGTTGGGCGATGTCACCGATCAACAGCATGAGTGCCGGAATGACGGCGAGGGAGGCGAGCACGACCGCGCTGCGGCGGGCCCAGGGCGGCGTGGCCGAGATCCGCTCGCCGGCCTCTGTGGCGCGGGCAGCCTTGCCCGTTTGGGCCGGCACGCCGACATCGGTGGACGTATCCTCCGGGCCGCCGGGCCGCGCTCGGATGCCGGCGGCGCCCACGGCGAGGAAGGCCAGCGGCACCAGGCCGACGAAGAGGGGCTCGACGAGCACCGTCACGAAGAGGGCGACGGAGAAGGTGACCAACGGTCCGCTCCGGTCGCGAAAGGCGAACCAGGCCCATACCGCCATGGTCGCCACGCCGAGCACCCCGGTGGTGACGGCCAGCTCGACCACGATGTTATGGGCATCGTAGAAGGGCACCCCAGCCAGCTGGCTGGCCCCAGCCAACGAGTAGTGGGAGATCGTCGCCGGTCCGAAGCGGTCGGGCCCGTACCCGAACAGAGGGTGGGAGGCCAGGGCACGAAGGCCCGCCGACCAGGCGCCGAAGCGATCGCCGAAGGTCTCCGCGGTCCCGTACGCGGCCACGTGGTTACTCAGAGTACCGGGGCCGGGGAGGACCGCCCCGATCACCAGGGGCACGATGGCGAGCCCGCCGAACAGGAGACCGGCCGACCGGTTGGAGGGGTCGGCGAAGCCTTGGCCGGTGCGGTGGACCACCCAGAAGGACCAGCCGACGATGACGAGTGCGACCAGTACGGGCAGGCGCTGACCGCTGATGCCCACACCGAAGCCGATCACAGCGGTGACCGGCCCCCACGCCGTCGGACGGCGCATGACTCTCGGGAGGAGTAGGGCCACCGAGGCGGCCAGAAGGGCCCCGAGGAAGACCGGATCGCCGAGCAGCCCGTCGGGCTGGTTGCCCTTGTAGAGGGGCAGACCCACCCCGCTCAGTCCGGGGAAGCGTTGGAGGATGGCGACGGCGGCATTCAGGGTGGCCCCCACCAGGATGGCCGTCTCGATCAGGTGACGGTCGGCCCGGTTGAGCACAGTGCCGAGCGCCCAGCAGGCGACCAGGCCGACGAGGAAGATCAACCCGGTCATGTCGAGGTAGCGGCCGACGGTGGCGAGCACCGGCGTGGCCGAGGTGACCGTCGCGATGACCGCCACCACGATGAAGCAGAGGGCGGCCCGGGCCGCCCAGGTGCGGTTGACAGAGCCCCTGCCCGCTCCTTTGCCGAGGGCGATGGCCGCAAGGTGGGGGAGACCGGCAGCCGTCATGACCCAAAGCACCGCGGCGCGGGGGGCGGTCGCCGTCCACGACAAAGTGGGCAAGAAAAGCGACGTGAGCAGGAAGGTGCCGACGGCGATCGCCCAGCCGGCCCGGGTGGGCGACGCGCCCGGGGTCGATCGGGCAGCGGGTGTCCGCCGGGTCTGCTGCCCGCGGTTGGTCGACTTGGTGGCGGCAGCGGAAGGCGCTGCCTTGCGGCTCGCTGACCCACCGGTGGGCCGCGACGGGCTCCTCCGGTCGCCGACTCTTTGCGCGGGTGGTCGCGGGGCAGTCTGCGGTTTGGTCGATCCGGTCTTCGCCGTCTGTAGCGGCGCGCCCGACCCTGCCCCCGCGGGGGTCGGGCGAGCCGTCGAGCGCTTGGCCATCACCCGTCCCCCCTGACTGGTCGTGCTTCACCCCGGAGGCACAAAGACCCGGATGCGCAATTGTAGGTCACCGGGAACCGGTTGGTCCATAGCCGGGGCAGTGTCCGTGGGGGGAGCGTTCCGGCAGTACTGCCCGCGGACACCGGGCGGGCGCGGTCGGCCCCATTCTGCCGGTGCGCTCGGTCGTTCTGCCAGGATGAGCCCATGCCGCGGGTCGCGTTGGTCCACGCCGTCGTGCGCAGTGGGGGAGCGTCCACCCGGTTGCGCTGGTGGCACGATCTGCTCGGCCTGCTCGACGCCGAGGTGGTCGAGGTACCCCTGGTCCCCGCCGGAGAGCGGATCCTTCCGAGGGGCATCGGGCGGACCGGTGCGCTCGTCGCGGGCACCGTCGCCCCCGAATCCCTCGTGTGGTCGAGCCCCGCCTTGCGTGACCGGCTCGCCGTCATCGACCCCGATGCCGTGGTGGTGGTGTCGCTGCGGGCCTTCGATCGGGCCGGCCTGCCAAGCGGGATTCCGGTGGTCCTCGACTACGTCGACCGGTTGAGCGCGAGCTACCGCCAGCGGGCCACCGTCGAGCGGCACCGGTACAAGCGGGTCGCCTGGTTGCTGCTGGCCAGGGCCATGCTCCGGGCCGAGGTGTCGACCCGGAGCATGGCCCTGGTGAGGGTGGCCGCCGGGCGGGGGGACGCCGCCGAGCTCGGAGCGGTCTGGCTGCCGATTACGGTCGCTTCCAGCCGATTGGATCGAGGACCGCACCCGGCAGGTGGAGAACGGTCTCGTTCGGGTCGGCGGTGGGACGCCCTGTTCACCGGGACACTCGACTACGGTCCGAACGTCGCAGCGCTGCGGGCCCTGGCAGGCCGGATCTGGCCCGAGGTGGTGCGGCTCCGGCCCCGGTCCACGCTGTGCGTCGCCGGCCGGCGCCCCACCGGTGAGGTCCGTGAGCTGGTGACGTCCATGGGTGCCGATCTGGTCGACGACTTCGCCGATTTCGACGATCTCGCCTCCCGGACCACCGTCGCCCTCGCCCCCCTACCGTTGGCGACCGGCATGCAGATCAAGGTGCTGGAGGCCGCGGCGGCCGGCCTACCCCAGGTGGTCTCCCCGGTCGCCGTCAACGGGTTGGCTCCGGGGTTTCCGGCCAGGGTGGCCGAGGTCGGGACGGGCTTCGCCCACCAGGTGGTCGACCTGCTCGACGATCCCATGGCGGCGACGGACCTGGGCCGCAGGGGAACGGAAGAGGTCCGGGCCCACTACACCCACGAGCACTGGGCCCCCCGGGTTGCGGCGCTGTTCGGCTGGGAGGCATCGGAGTCGCTGCCTCGGGACGTGCCGGAATGACCCGTTCCGAGCCGGACCACCCGGCCATCACCGGGGCGGACCTCGATGCCGTGGTCGTGACCTATGCCAACCGGGCC
>DAHUZT010000037.1 GCA_027315005.1 Acidimicrobiaceae bacterium
AGAGGCCTCGACTGGCCGCGTCCAGGGCCACCCCGGCCCCGGTGATGCCGCCGCCGATCACCAGGACGTCGAAGTGTTCGTTCGCAAGCCGCTCCAGGGCCGCCGCCCGGTCGAAGCCACCGGCGCCGGCCGAGGTAGGGCGGTGGACGTCGGGCATAGTGCAAGCCTGCCACAGGCGTGCCCGGGGCTCGATCGGCAGATCGACAACGATTGTCGAACTACAACAATTGGTGATAAGCTGCGAGCGTGCGATCGCCCGAGGGGCTCACCGAGCTGTTCCGAGCGAACGGGCGGAAGGTGACCGCCCAGCGCCAGTGCATCTTCGGCGTGCTCGAGGGCGACGTGACCCATCCCTCGGCCGAGACGGTGCACGATCGGGCCAGGCGGATGATCGGGACCATCTCGCTCAAGACCGTGTACCAGACCTTGAACGACCTGGCCGAGCTCGGTGAGATCGCCTTGCTCGACCTCGGGACGGGGACCACCCGCTTCGATCCCAACGTCGACGACCACCATCACCACCTTGTGTGCCGTCGGTGCGGAAACGTGCGCGACCTGGTGGCCGCCTTTCCCGATCCCACCATCCCCGAGGGGGCTGAGCTCGGATTCGAAGTCGGATCCGCGGAGATCGTCTTCCGGGGCCTGTGCCCGGCATGCCAGGCTGCCCCCGGCCCGCCTGTACCCCGAGGCGACCGGCGGTCGATGCCCACCCACGACCGAATCGATGCAACCGTTACAACCGTTACAACCGATGAAAGGAACGGAACACCGTGCCAGCACTGAAGGAATCCAAGACCCGTGACAACCTGAAGACCGCGTTCGCCGGGGAGAGCCAGGCCAACCGCCGCTACCTCTATTTCGCCCAGAAGGCGGACGTCGAAGGCTATCCGGACGTGGCCGCCCTGTTCCGGTCGGTCGCCGAAGGAGAGACAGGTCACGCCTTCGGCCACTTCGACTTCCTCAAGGAGGTCGGCGACCCGGTGACCGACCTGCCCGTCGGACCGACCACCGACAATCTGAAGTCTGCCATCGAGGGTGAGACCTACGAGTACTCGGAGATGTACCCCGGGTTCGCCCGTACGGCGCGCGACGAAGGCTTCGAGGAGGTCGCAGAGTGGTTCGAGACCTTGGCGCGAGCGGAGAAGAGCCATGCAGGGCGGTTCAGCGAGGGCCTGACGTCGGTCTCCTGACCGGATGCTCACCAGGGCACCAACCGCGGTCCCCGGAGATCTCTCGGGACCGCGGTTGGTGGTGTGCAGGCGGGTGAGCTGGTATGCCGGCGAGGAGGGAGGACCGGTGCTCACGAGGAGCGCCATCGTCGGAGCTGGAGGCAGATGACCAACCCCAAGGGACCGCTGACCCTCGACGACATCGCCGACCAGCGCGCCTACGAGCGAGAGCGCGACGCCTTTCGGAGGGAGGTGATCGCAGCGAAACGCCTGCGCAGGGTCAGCGTCGGTCCGTTCGTGACGCTCACCTTCGAGAACCGCCTCACCATGCGCTTTCAGGTGCAGGAGATGGCTCGCGCGGAGAAGATGACCAGCGACGAGCAGATCGAGCACGAGCTCGAGGTGTACAACCAACTGCTCCCCGGTCAAGGGGAGCTGTCGGCGACGCTGTTCCTCGAGCTGACCGACGAGCAGCAGCTCCGTACCTGGCTCCCCCGGCTGGTCGGCATCGAGTGGTCCGCCGAGCTCCACCTCGGAGCCGGCGCCACCGAAGTGATCCCATCCATTGCGGAAGCCGGCCACCAGTCGAGCCTGACACGCCAGACCGAGACGTCGGCTGTCCACTACGTCCGGTTCCGGCTGACCGAAGATCAGATCGATGCATTCTCCGCCGGGCCGGTGCGCCTTGCCGTCTCTCACCCCGAGTATCGGGAGGGGCTGCCAGGAGTCGAGCTCGGCGATGCATGCCGGACCGAGCTGCTCAGTGATCTGCGTCCGGGCTGAAGGGCCGCCTACCTCCCGGTGAAGCGCGGCGGGCGACGACCGAGTGCGGCGTCCACCCCTTCGGAGAAGTCCGCGGTCTCCATGAGCCACAGCTGTTCGACCCGCTCGGCATCGACGGCGGCGGCGAAGGCTTCGACCATCCCTGCCCGCAAGGTCCGACGGATGGATTGGACGGCGAGGGGCGCCGAGGCGGCGATGGTCTCCGCCACGCGCCGGGCAGCGGCTCGGGGGTCCCCGTCCAGGACATCACAGAGCCCGATGCGCACGGCCTCGGTTCCCTCGACCCTCCGGCCGGTGGTGAGCAGATCGAGGGCATATTGGTTTCCGACGGCGCGTGGCAAGGTGAGCGACAATCCGAATCCCTGGTGGAAGCCGAGCCTGGCGAAGTTGGCCGAGAGCCTGCTGGTCGGGGCGCAGGCCCGGAAGTCGGCGACCAGCGCCAGTCCGAGGCCACCTCCGACCGCCGCCCCCTGGACGGCGGCGACCAGCGGGATCGGGCTGTCGTACAGGGTGAGGGCGTGCGCGTAGAGCGCTCTGATCGTCTGGTCGGACGGGGATGGCGTGGTGGAGAAGTCGAGACCGGCACAGAAGTGGCGGCCCTCGGAGCACAGCACCCCGACCCGGGCACCCCCGGCATGGACCGAGGTCACCGCGTCGGCGATCTGCGCGAGCAACGGCTCGTCGAAGTGATTGAACGGCGGCCGGTGCAGCTCGATCTGGGCGACGCCGTTCGAGGAGATCTCCGCGGTCACGTCACCGAAGTCGTCCATCGCGTTCCTGACGGTCGGGAGGCCCACAAAGGAGGCCGACGGTTGCGTTCACGGATAGGCCAGATGGACCGCGGCCTCCGGTGTCGTGATCCGGAACGCCAGGCTCTCCTCGATATAGAGGTGCACGGCTTCGGCGTCACTCGAGCGGTAGCCGATCGAGAAGTCCTGCCCGACGGTGAGCTCGAAATCGTCTCCCCGTTGGCTCATGACGACGGCGCCCTCGACGGCCGGCGCCCACACGATGGGACCACCGAGGATGTGCCGGATGTGCTCGAAGACCGGGTAACCCCCGTGCTCGGTCGTCTCGGTGACGCCGGTGAAGCACCTGGCCCCGAGAGCGATCGCGTACGGCCCACCGACGTTGGCTGCCCGCAGCGCGGACACCGCCGCGGCCACGTGCTCGGGGTATCGGCCGTAATCGTCGCCGATCGCAATCTCGGGGTGAGGGGATGACGGGACCAATCCGGCGACACCGGCCTCGGCAAATCCATGGAATGCGAGATGATCCTCTGCCAACGCCGCTGTCTTGGCGGCGTGGCTGACCGGCCCCAGATCGACGTCGCGCGCCCCGCGATCCGCGGTGGCCAGCTCGGTGCGATCGACCACGAACGGTGACCGCAGCTCGACGAGTGGAAGCACCACCCGTGCCGATGCCTCCACGTCACCGTGTGGACTCGACTCGAGACGACCGACCCGGCCGGTGTCGACCGCCGAGTGGGTCCAGCCGTGGGGACCACCGAAGTCGACCAACCGGCGTGCCGCGAGGAAGTGCTTGATCGAGCGGGTCGCTTCCTCTTCGATCTGCTCCCAGGCGGTGTCCGTCAACGGGGCCAGCTCTCGCATCAGATGGTTCATCAGTGGTTCCCTTTTCGCTCGGGATGCGGCCGCTCGGTGAGTACCCGCCGGGTACCCGGCACCGGTGACTGCCCGATCGTGGTGCGGCCAGTGTAGGTCGATGGTCGATCGTCCCCGGTCGCTGCGAAGAGGCCACTCGATCTGCCGTCGGGCACGCGTGCATCCGCCGGCGAACGGCGCCGGGCAAGGTCGCCGGCCAGGTTCCCTCTGGAGGGTGGGCAAGGTGGACCGATGACGATGATCGTGCATCGGTGGTGGACCCATCAGGCGCCCGGAGCGTCCCGACGGCGATACCGATGCCCGGAGCGGAACCGCTCCGTGCCGACCATCCAGAAGAAGGAGATCCCCATGACCACAGCTTCGACGACGACAATCGTCGGGAACCTCACCCGTGACCCCGAGATCAGGTACACCCGCGAGGGGCAGGCGACGGCCAACCTCGGCGTGGCGGTGAACCGCCGCTGGCCGAACCGCGACAACGGTGAGTGGGAGGAGTCGACCTCGTTCTTCGACGTCGTCGCCTGGCGCGACCTGGCCGAGAACGCCGCTCTCAGCCTGACCAAGGGGATGAGGGTCGTGGTGACTGGACGCCTCGAGCAGCGCAGCTGGGAGACCGAGGACGGGGACCGGCGGATCAAGGTCGAGATCGTGGCCGATGAGATCGGGGCCAGCCTCCGTTTCGCCACCGTCGATGTCCACCGTATCGAGCGCCGCGAGGTCGACGGCACCGACCCCTCCACGGATGCACCGGACGACGCCCTCGGCGTCACCGCCTGATCCGCCGCCATGATCGGCGTGAGCTCGGTGATCCGACCCGTGCTGTGGGTGCTCTGGCCCGGGGGCACCCGAGAGCTGTTGGTCGCCGGGACCGTCATCGCCACCGCTGTGTCTGCGGTTCTGCCGGTTCTCCGGAGGTCCAGAGGATGTCGGTGAGCCCACCTGGCCCCCGCCGGGTGGCCCGCGGGAGCGAGGTCGCCTTCTCCGCCACGATCCGGCTCACCAAGGCAGAGGCGTTTGCCGCCTGCCAGGCGTTGGCCGATGCCGACCGCATCCTCGCGTCCGCCGGCAACCTGTTCGAGTCTCGGGCGATAGCCGAGCTGTTCGAACTCATGGAGGAGCGGCTGGTGGCCGACCGACCCGCACCGTTCGGCTCGGGTCGGCTCGGGTCGGCTCAGGTCGGCTCGGGCTCGAAGTCGATCGAGAGCGAGTTGACGCAGTAGCGCTGACCGGTGGGCGCCGGTCCGTCCGGGAAGACGTGACCGAGGTGTCCGCCACAGCGGGCACAGGTGATCTCGGTCCGGACCATGCCGAAGCTGCGGTCGTGGTGCTCTTCGACGGTGCCTTCGGCCAGGGCCTCGGTGAAGCTCGGCCAGCCTGAGCCGGACTCGAACTTGGTGTCACTCGAGAAGAGTGCCGCACCGCACCCTCCGCAGGTGAAGGTGCCCGACCCCTCGACGTGAAGGAGCTCTCCGGACCAAGCGGGCTCGGTCCCCTTCTGGCGCAGCACCGCGTACCGCTCCGGTGTGAGCCGCTGTTTCCACTCCGCGTCGGTGAGCTCCATCCTGTCCGAATCACCTGACTCCGACCGTTGTGTCGCGGCCCCGTCACTCATCGCACGCCCTCCATGTCCGTTGTCCCGTCCCCGACTGTCGCCCCCGTCAACAGCGCAAAGGGCGAGGCTGTTCCCCGGGTGGAGCATGCACCTCCCCGGGTGGAGCATGCACCGGTCGGAGCAGTCATCGAGAACAGCCCGGCGTATTTGCTAACGTCGCGCCAGATCAAGCCCGGCCCGGCTCGAGCGGGCATCGAGCTGGGCGATCGCTGTTGCCCATGGACCTCAGAGACCGACCCGAGGACGAGGCGTTCCGTACCGAGGTCCGCTCGTGGTTGGTCGAGCACGTGGTGGGGGAGTTCGCCGACCTCGGCGGCCGGGGTGGTTCGGGGGACGAGACCTACGGCTTCGCCATCCGTCTTCGTTGGGAGCGGGTGCTCGCCGAGGGGGGATGGACCGGTCTCGCTTGGCCGGTCGAGCACGGTGGCAGGGGAGCGTCCATCACCCAGCAGGTCATCTTCAACGAGGAGTACGTCCGTGCCCGGGCACCTGGTCGGGTGAGCGTCCTCGGAGAGGGGCTGCTCGGCCCGACCCTCATTCGCTTCGGGACCGCCAGCCAACAGGCCCGGTTCCTCCCCCCTATCCTCCGGGGCAGCGAGCTCTGGTGCCAGGGCTACTCCGAACCCGATGCCGGCAGCGACCTCGCCAACGTGCAGACCCGAGCCCGGCTGGTCGACGGAGAGTGGGAGGTGACCGGCCAGAAGGTGTGGACATCGCTCGCCCACCAGGCCGACTGGTGCTTCGTCATCTGTCGAACCGATCAGGGCTCCACCAGGCACCACGGTCTCTCCTACCTCCTCGTGCCCATGGACCAACCCCGAGTCGAGGTCAGGCCCATCACTCAGTTGACCCGCACGGCCGAGTTCAACGAGGTCTTCTTCGACGGTGCCCGAACGGCGGCGGACAACGTGGTCGGCGCGGTCGGCGACGGCTGGCGGGTGGCGCTCGCCACGCTGGCCTTCGAGCGGGGGGTGGCCCTGCTCGGCCACCAGCTCTCGTTCCGTCGCGAGCTCGATCGGGTGGTCGGGGCGTGGCGCACCGGTGCCCGGCGACCCGATCCAGTCCTGCGTGACCACCTGGCCCGGGCCGACGTCGAGGTCGAGATCCTCCGGTACAACACCGTGCGCAGCCTGTCGGATGTCGACGGCGCGGAGGCCCCGCCCGAGGCGTCGATCGCCAAGCTCTACTGGGCATCGTGGCATCGCCGCCTCGGCGAGCTGGCCCTGACGGCCCGGGGCGCCTCGTCGATGGTCGCAGAGGGCTTCCCCTACGAGCTCGACGAGGACCAGCGCACCTTCCTGTTCAGTCGGTCCGAGACCATCTACGGCGGTTCCAACGAGATCCAGAAGAACATCATCGGGGAGCGGGTGCTCGGGCTCCCACCCGAGCCCAGGCCCGGCGACCCCGCAGAGCCGCGACTCCCGAAATGAACGGAGCGAGCCGATGACCGGCGGAACCCCTGACACGTCCGGCGAGGCCGGTATTCCCCTTCCCCGACCACCCTCGGGCCATCAGCTGCTCGAGGGAAAGGTGGTGGTGGTGACCGCGGCCGCAGGAACCGGTATCGGCTTCGCCACCGCCAGGCGATGCCTGGAGGAGGGGGCTGCGGTCGTCGTCTCCGACAGCCACGAACGGCGCCTGTTCGAAGCCGCCGAAGCTCTGGCCTCGCTGGCGGCACCGGGAGGCGAGCCCCCCCTGGCCGTGCTTTGCGACGTCACCGTCGAAGCGCAGGTCCAGAACCTCTACGACGCTGCCATCGAGCGGTTCGGGCAATTCGACGTGGCCGTCAACAATGCCGGGCTCGGCGGTCAGGTGGAGGTGGCCGAGATGACCGACGACCAGTGGTCGACCGTCCTCGACGTGACCCTGACCGGCACCTTCCGCTGCATGCGGGCAGCCCTCACCCGCCTCTACGCGGGAGGAACCGGGGGAGTCGTCGTCAACAACGCCTCGGTCCTCGGTTGGCGCGCCCAGGCCGGTCAGGCCCACTATGCGGCGGCCAAGGCGGGGGTGATGGCACTGACGCGTTGCACGGCGGTCGAGGCGGCCCCCCATGGCGTCCGGGTCAATGCCGTCGCTCCGAGCCTCGCCCTGCACCCCTTCCTCAACCGGGTGATGTCCGATGAGGATCTGGAGGCGCTCGCACGCCGCGAGGTGTTGGGGCGCGGAGCGGAAGTCTGGGAAGTGGCCAACGTCATCGCCTTCTTGGCGAGTGGCTACTCGACCTTCATGACCGGCGAGGTGGTGTCGGTGAGCAGCCAGCATCCCTGATCCTCCCGGGCCACTACCCTGACGGCGTGTCAGAACCGGCGACCGATGTGCGCGATCCGAGAGGGGATCTGCGATGGGGAACCATCCCCGCCCTCGTGGAGGATGCGGCTGCGCGGTTCGGCGAGCTGGAAGCCGTCGTCGACGCGCACGCCACCGGTGCTGCCGGCGGCCGCCTGACCTTCGACCAGCTCGCCCACCAGGTGTCGGCCGCCACCCGGGCCATCGTTGCCAATGGGGTGGAGCGGGGGGACCGGGTGGCGATCTGGGCACCCAACGGCACCGAGTGGGTGGTGGCGGCGCTCGGAGCGGTGGCGGCCGGAGCGGTACTCGTCCCCCTCAACACTCGTTACAGGGGGGAGGAGGGCGCGTACATCCTGCGTTCGTCCGGTGCCCGCGTCCTCTTCACCGTCCGGGGCTTCCTCGGTACCGACTACCCCGCCCTGTTGGAGGACGCGGTCTCCGCAGCGGACCGGCTCCCCGATCTCGAGCGGATCGTGGTGTTGCCAACGGGAGGTACGCCGCGGTCAGCACCTGCCGCCGGCGGTGACCAGGTGGCCCCGGCCGACGTCTTCTACCGGGAGGGTGAGCTGTGCTCGGCCGATGTCGCCGCGGGTCGGACGGCCTCGCTCGCCTCAGGCGATCTCTCGGACCTGGTGTTCACCTCGGGAACCACCGGCCGTCCCAAGGGGGTCATGACCACCCACGGTCAGAGCTTGAGGACGTTCGCGACCTGGGCAGAGATCGTCGGGCTGCGCGCACGCGACCGCTATCTCATCGTCAACCCGATGTTCCACACCTTCGGGTACAAGGCGGGTGTGTTGGCCTGCCTGATGGCCGGGGCAACAATGGTGCCCGAGCCGGTGTTCGAGGTCGAGGCCATGCTGTCGCGGATCGAGGGCGAGCACATCACCGTCCTTCCCGGTGCCCCGGCCGTGTTCCAGTCCATCCTCGATCACCCGGGCCGAACGTCGAGAGACCTCTCGTCGTTGCGACTGGTGGTGACCGGTGCGGCCACCGTTCCCGTGGAGTTGGTCGAGCGCCTGGTCTCCGAGCTCGGCGTGGAGACCGTACTCACCGCGTACGGGCTGACCGAGGCGACGGGCACCGTCACCATGTGCCGGAGAGGGGATCCGGCCGATGTGGTTGCGGCTACCTCGGGTCGGGCCATCCCCGACGTCGAGGTCCTGGTGGTGGACGAGGCCGGTGCCGGGGTCCCGGTGGGTGAGCCAGGTGAGGTGCTGGTGCGGGGCTACAACGTCATGCAGGGGTACTTCAACGATCCGGACGCCACCGAGGCGGCGGTCGACGGCGAGGGTTGGCTCCATACCGGTGACATCGGGGTGATGGACCGCGACGGCAACCTGACCATCACCGACCGCCTCAAGGACATGTACATCAACGGAGGGTTCAACGTCTACCCGGCGGAGGTCGAAGCCGTGTTGCGCGGACACCCTGCGGTCTCCCAGGTCGCCGTCGTCGGTGTCCCCGACCCCCGGCTGGGCGAGGTCGGAACGGCCGTTGTGGTGCCCGCTTCGGACGTGCACGTCGGCGCGGGGTTCCCCGACGAGCTGATCGAATGGTCGCGCCGGAAGCTGGCCAACTACAAGGTCCCCGCCCGGGTCGAGACGGTGGACGCGCTGCCGGTCAACGCCGGGGGCAAGGTGCTCAAGCGGGAGCTGCGCGAGCGCTTCGGCGGTGCCGGATCGCGCGGCGGTGCCGGATCAACGAGTCGATCAGACAGTCGATGAGAGGGAGAGAGCCCATGCGAGGCATCGTCTACACCGGTGGCACCGCCGAAGTCACCGACGAGCTCACCGTCGGTGATCCGGGCCCGACCGAGGTCCGGGTCGCGATCGGGGCAGCCGGCGTGTGCCACAGCGACCTCTCGGTCATCAACGGCACCATCCCCTGGAGGTCGCCGTCGGTGCTCGGTCACGAAGGGGCGGGAGTCGTCGAGGCGGTGGGTTCGGAGGTGCGTTCGGTCAAGCCCGGAGACCACGTGGTGCTGTCCACCCTGCAGAGCTGTGGCACCTGTAGAGCCTGCAGCACCGGTCACCCCACCTGGTGTGTCAGGACGCTCGGGAACGTGGACCAGCCCTTCACCTTCCGTGGTGAGCCGGCCTCGAACTTCGCCGGGACCTCCGTCTTCGCCGAGCGCACCGTCGTCAAGGAGGTCCAAGCGGTCAAGATCTCGAAGGAGGTGCCGCTGACGTCGGCGTGCCTGATCGGCTGCGGGGTGGTGACCGGGGTCGGCGCGGTGCTCAACCGCGCCCGGGTCCGACCGGGGGAGACGGCGGCCATCTTCGGCGTCGGTGGCGTGGGTCTCAATGTCATCCAAGCGCTCCGGCTGGTCGGAGCCAGCCGGATCATCGCGGTCGACACCCTGGCGGCGAAGGAGACCCTGGCCACGCAGTTCGGCGCCACCCATTTCGTCGACGCGTCGGCGAACGACCCGGTGGCCGCCATCCGCGACCTGGTTCCCCCGGGGCCGGCCCGGCTGTCCGGTGCCCTCGGCTGGACCGGGGGGGTCACCTGGTCGTTCGATTGTGTCGGCCATCCGGCCGTCTTACGCAATGCCCTCGACGTCCTCGACTGGGGAGGCACGGCGCTCGCAATCGGGATCCCGCCCCAGGGGACCGAGGTGGCCGTCGACGTCAATGCCCTGGCCTACGTCGATCGCGGGCTGCTCGGGTGCCGGTATGGCTCGTCGCGCCCCCACCACGACATACCTCTGATGGTCGAGCTCTATCTCTCGGGAAGGCTGATGCTCGACGAGCTGGTGACCGAGCGGAAGCCCCTGGAAGGCTTCTCCGAGATCGTCTCGGACATGGAGGCGGGAAAGCTGGCCCGGGGAGTCCTCACCTTCTGACCGCGGCCGGCTCGTCGTCGCCTTCCGACCGGCTGTCGGACGGGGCGATGCTGTTACAGTCGGCCCGATATGACGGTCCGTCAGATCACCGAGCGCTGCCGGACGGTGGGGGACCTGCTGCGCACGGCCGCCACGGTCAACGCGGACGTGGAGGCCTTCGTCGAACCGGACACCGCCACCGGTCACCGTCGGGCGATGACCTTCGGATGGTGGGACCGTGCGGCCGACGGGGTGGCCGGGATGTTGGCCCGGGAGGGAGTCGATCGGGGCTCGGTCGTGTCGATCATGCTCCCGAGCTCGATGGCCTACATGGTGGCTTACGCCGCCGCCACCCGGCTCGGTGCGGTGGCCTGCGGGGTCAACCTCCGTCTCGGGTCGCCAGAGGTTTCCTCGATCCTCGAGCGCAGCCGTCCGGCGGTAACCGTGATCGAGGACGGCGCCGAACCACCGCCGTCGGCCGGGCGGATCGTCACCTGCAGCCAGTTGGAGGACGCCATGGACGGACCGGCACCCCGGAGGTTCCCCACCCTCCAGCCGACCGACCCGGTGGCCGTGGTGTGGACGAGCGGGACCACCGGGATGCCCAAGGGGGCGGTGTTCGACCATGACAACCTCGCCGCTGTCGCCGCCGGGACCGACGTGCTCTCCGAGCCCGGAGACCGCCGGCTGTCACCGCTGCCGTTTGCCCACGTGGGCTCGATGACCCGGACCTGGGACGAGATCGCCAACGGCGTCACCACGGTGATCACCCCGACCCCTTGGCGGGCCTCCGATGCCATCGCCATCATCGAGGCCGAACGGATCACGGTCGGACAGGGCGTTCCGACCCAGTGGGCCCTGATGCTGGCCGACGACTCGCTGGTCGGCGCCGACTGTTCCTCGCTCCGGATCGTGGGGACCGGCGCGTCGGTCATGCCGGCCGACCAGGTGGCCGCTCTGCGCCGCCGCTTCGGGGTGCCGGTGGTCGTTCGCTACACCTCTACCGAGGCGTCGCTCGGAACGGGGACCGTGCCCGGAGATGCCGACGAGGTGGTGGCGACGACGGTGGGCCGTCCGGTACCCGGCGTGTCCCTGAGCCTGGTGGACGAAGGTGGAGAAGCGGTGCCCGCCGGCGCCATCGGACGGGTCAGGCTGCGTTCGGAGGCTGTCATGCGGGGCTACTGGGGTGGCCCACCCGTGGGTCCGGGGGCGGAAGGCGTCGTCTACGACCGCTCGGCCACCGATGCCGTGCTCGGTCGGGATGGTTGGTTGACCACCGGGGATTTCGGCCGGATCGGAGATGACGGTTGCCTCCGGCTGGTCGGGAGGGCGAACGAGCTCTACATCCGCGGCGGATACAACGTCTACCCTGCGGAGGTCGAGCCGGTGCTCGGCCGGCACCCGGAGGTCGGTCGGGTGGTGGTGGTCGGCACCCCCGACCCCGTGCTCGGCGAGATCGGAACGGCGTTCGTCGTGCCGGTGGCAGGGAGCGCTCCCGACCGGGGCCGGCTCCTCGGAGGCCTGCGGTCGCTCGTGGTCACCTCCCTCGCAGACTACAAGGCGCCGGACCGCCTGGTCATCGTGGAGGACCTGCCGGTGACGTCGATGATGAAGGTGGATCGGCGAGCACTCGTCGAACGGGCGGCACGGGGTCTGGACCCCATCGAGGGAGCGAGGGCATCATGACCACTGGATCGACTCCGGCCAGCGGAGGGGTCACCGACGATCCGATACGGATCGGGACCCTGCTCTACACCCTGGTCGAGCCCCATCGTGGTCACGAGGTGGCCTACAACCGTTGGTACGAGCGGGACCACTTCTATGCCGGGTGCCAAATCGGCGCCTACAACTTCGCGGGGGCCCGGTTCGTGGCCACCGCCGAGCTGAAGGAGCTGCGGCTTCCGACCTCGAACGGCGGCGGGCCCCCCGCTCTCGTGGCCGATCCGCAGATCGGCAGCTATCTCGGTCTCTACTACGTCCTCGACGGGCACCACGACGAGTGGAACCGCTGGGCCGTCGATCAGGTCAACGTTCTCCATCGCGCAGGACGGATGTTCGAACAGCGCGACCATGTCCACACCGGCCTCTACCGGTACGAGTGGGAGCTCCGGCGCGAGGAGGACGGTGTGCCGGCCGAGCTGACCCTCGACCACCGCTTCGGAGGTCTGGTGTCGGTGTTCGTGGAACTGGCCGAGGGGACCACGCCGGAGATGGCCCGGAACGTCGTCGCCGAGGAGGTGCTCGCACGGCTGCAGCCGGGTTCACCGGTGGCCACCGTGCTCGGCTTCACCACGCTCCCACTGCTGGCCGATGCTCCAGGTGACGTCCCCCGTGACGCGGCGGCCGAGAGCCGGCTGCTCCTCCTCTGCTTCCTCGACGAGGAGCCCTCCCGGACCTGGCACGAGGTCTTCGCCCCGTTGCCCGCTGCGGTCTCCCGCACCGGGTTGGGCCGGCTCGTGTGGGCCTCGCCCTTCATCGGCACCGTGCCGGGCACCGACCGGTTCACCGACCGGTTGTGGAGGCGGGAGGGGTGATGGCCGATTTCGTCGTCGAGCTGGCGGAGCGCACCCGGACCAGAGGTTGGGTCGGTGGATCCAGCCTGTGGAGCCTGATCGAGCGACGCGCGGAGGTCACGCCCGGCGGTCTCCTGGCTCACGAGGACACTGGCCGAGAGCTCACCTTCGGAAGCTACCGCGAGGCCTGCCTGAGGGCGGCGGCTGGGCTCTTCGTCCGTCACGGGGTGGGGCGGGACACGCCGGTCAGCTGGGAGCTCCCGACCTGGAACGAATCGCTCGTCCTGGTCGGCGCGCTCGCCCGGCTCGGCGCGCGCCAGAACCCGCTGATCCCCATCTACCGCGATCGGGAGGTCGGGTTCATCACCGATCAGAGCCGGGCCTCGTTGCTGGTGGTGCCGACCGTCCACCGCGGCTACGACTTCGAGGCCATGGCCGAACGGGTGGCGGGCGAGCGGCCCGGACTGTCGATCCTGGTCGCAGACCGCCGGCTGCCCGATGCGGACCCGGAGGGTCTGCCCGAGCCCGAGGCGCCCCCGGAGATGGCGGACGGCGCGCCGATCCGGTGGGTGTTCTACACGTCGGGGACCACCGCCGACCCGAAGGGCGCACCCCACAGCGACATAGAGGTGTTGGCCTCGGCGGTGGCCATGGCCGAGTGCCTCGACATCCGCACCGACGACGTCGCCGCCCTCATCTTCCCCTTCACTCACATCGGTGGGATCGGGTGGCTGATGGCCTCGCTCGTCACCGGCTGCACCCTGCTCACCACCGAGTCGTTCGACCCGGTCGAGACCCCCCGGTTCCTCGCCGCGAACGGTGTCACCCTGGCCGGATCGGGCACCCCGTTCCATCTGGCCTACCTCGAAGCCCAACGGGCGTCCCCCACCGTTCCGCTCTTCCCGATGGTCCGCTCCTATCCGGGCGGCGGAGCGCCCAAGCCCCCCAGGCTCCACTACGACCTGAAAGAGGAGATCGGCGGGGTGGGCATCGTCTCCGGCTACGGGCTGACCGAGGCTCCGATCGTGGCGATGGGCAGCGCCTCCGACCCTGACGAGAAGCTGGCGACCACCGAAGGTCGTCCGACGCCGGGGGTCGACCTCATCGTGGTCGGACCCGATGGCCGCCGCCTCCCTCCGGGAGTCGAGGGGGAGATCCGGCTGAAGGGTCCCCAGGTCATCTCCGGCTATCTCGACCCCGCCCTCGACGCCGACGCATTCGACGGGGAGGGGTATTTCCGCACCGGCGATCTGGGCAACGTCGACGGGGACGGGTATGTCACCATCACCGGTCGGCTGAAGGACGTGATCATCCGCAACGGCGAGAACATCTCGGCGAAGGAGGTCGAGGACCTGCTCTACACCCATCCCGCCGTCGCCGATGTGGCCGTGATCGGTCTTCCCGACCAGCGGACCGGGGAGCGGGCGTGCGCGGTGGTTGCCCTGTCGATGGGAACCTCGTTGACCGTCCAGGAGATGGCCGGCTTCCTCACCGGCGCAGGGCTGCGGATCCAATCGGTCCCCGAGCGGCTCGAGGTGGTGGACGTGATACCGCGCAACCCGGCCGGAAAGATCTTGAAGCACGAGCTGCGGGCGCGCTTCGCTCCTGCGTCGCCTGCACCAGGGACGAACCGGTGAGCCCGGTACGCCGACCCACCATGGGACGGGGAGGGGCCGAGCACGACGCGGTTGATGCCGCCCTCGGTTCGGTGCCGGGGCGCTTCAACGGTCGGGTCGCCGTCGTCACCGGCGCCGGATCGGGGATCGGCCGGGCCGTCGCCAGGCGGCTCGCATCGGAAGGGGCGTCGGTGGCCGTGCTCGACGTGGTGGGGACGAGTGCGGCGGAGACTGCGGGGCTGGTCACCGCCGACGGCGGCACCGCTTTCGCCCAGCCGTGCGATGTCACCGGCGAGGACTCCGTCACCACCGCCATCGCCGCTGCCGCCGACCGGCTCGGCCCTCCGACCGTGGTGTGCAACGTGGCCGGGGTGGGCGGCTTCTACCGTACGGTCGACATGCCGCTCGATCGCTGGCAGCAGATCCTCGCCGTCAACCTGACCGGGCCGTTCCTCGTGTGCCGGGCCTGCCTGCCCCACCTGCTCGAGCGGGGCGGGTCGATCGTCAACGTCGCCTCCAACACCGCCCTGATGGGCCAGCCCTACTCGGCGGCCTACTGTGCCTCCAAAGCGGGCCTACTGATGTTCTCCAAGGCGCTGGCCGCCGAGCTCATGACCCGGCGGATCCGGGTGAACGTGGTCGCCCCCGGGGGGGTCGACACGCCGCTGATCGGGGCGTTCACCCTGCCGGAGGGGGCGGACATGAAGGTGCTGGACCGCATGATGACCCCGATGGGATTTTCGACCCCGGCCGAGATCGCCGCATCGGTGGCCTTCATCGCCTCGGACGAGTCGTCCTACACGACCGGTGCGGTACTCTCGGTGGACGGGGGCCTGACCATCTGAGGCCCTGTGGCCATCTTGACCTGACCGCGGACCCAGGCGGTCCAGGACCGGGAGGGCGAGGAGAAGATCCATGAGCGGCGTACATCCGGTTGCGGACTGGTCGACCGACTTCGACGTGCTCGACCCCGGTTACGTGGCCGATCCGTTCACCATCTGGGACGACCTGCGCTCCACCTGTCCGGTCGCCCACACCGGCCGCCGGGGGAGCACCTGGCTGCCCACCCGCTACGACGACGTGGTCGACCTGGCCCACGACATCGACCACTTCAGCTCGACCCAGATCTCGGTCATCCCGGTTGCGGGCGGGTCCCCGCCCGAGGGTGAGCGCATCCTCCGGTACGGGGTTCCGCCGATCTCCGCCGATCCGCCGCTGCACACCTGGACCAGACGCCTGCTGTTGCCCTGGTTCTCCCACCGTCGGGTCGAGGGCTACCAGGCGATGACCGCGGAGCTCTGCGGCCGCCTTTTGGACGGGTTCTCCGGCCGCGGTCGCGCCGACGCCGCCGGTGACTATGCACAGCAGATCCCGGTCCGGGTGATCGCAGCCATCCTCGGTGTCCCGGGCTCGTTGGCGGACACCTTCACCGGTTGGGTGCGCGACGTCCTCGAGTTCGCCGACGACCCCGAGCGCCGGCGCCGGGGGAGCCAGGCGCTCGTCGAGTACTTCGTCGACGAAGTGGCCCGGCGGAGGAGCGAGCCCGGAGACGATCTCCTGAGCGACCTCTTGGGGAGCGAGGTCGACGGCGTGCCCATCGAGGACAGCGTGGTTCTGGGGATCGCCGCCCTGGTGCTGATAGCCGGAGTGGGCACCACCTGGAGCGTCATCGGGTCGTCACTCTGGCACCTGGCCACCCATGCCGAGGATCGGAGGCGTTTGGTGGCCGAGCCGGATCTCATGCCCTTCGCCGTCGAGGAGCTTCTGCGGGCGTACTCTCCGGTCACCATGGCCCGGGTGGTGACCGAGGACGTGGAGTTCCGCGGCTGTCCGATGAAGGCCGGCGACAAGGTGCTCGTCAACTTCCCGGGGGCCAATCGAGATCCGGCCGCCTTCGAGGAGGCAGACTCGGTCGTCCTCGACCGTGCGGTCAATCGGCACGTCGCGTTCGGTTCGGGCATTCACCGGTGCGCCGGCTCCAATCTGGCTCGGATGGAGCTCCGGGTGGCGCTCGAGGAGTGGCTGGCCCGGATCCCCGACTTCTCCCTGGAGAACGGTGCCCAGGTGACCTGGGCCGGGGGCCAGGTGCGCGGTCCGAGGCAGCTGCCGGTGGTGTTCGAATGAGGATCCGGGTCGATCCGGACCGGTGCCAGGGCCACGCACGGTGCTACGCGCTGGCGCCCGAGCTGTTCGACGTGGACGACTACGGCCAGTCCTCGGTCATCGGGGATGGCGTGGTGCCCCCTGAGCTGGAGGCGAAGGCCACCTTGGCTATCGCCAACTGTCCCGAGTACGCGATCGAAGAGCGCTCAGAGGAGTGACGAGCGCTCAGAGGACGTTGCCGCCGATCGATCCGGAGGCGGGGGCCGTCTGAGCAGTATGGATGCATGGCACAACGGTGAGGTGACCGTCACCGTCGATGAGGGTTTGGTGGAGGCGGTGCAGAAGCTCGGAGTCGAGTCGTTGTCCTCGGTGGTGGACACCTCCCTCGGTCACGAGGTCGAGCGACGCACGCGAGCGTTCGCTCTCCAGAGGAAGCTGGCCGAGTGGGACACCTCGTTCGGTCCGATCCCCGACGAGGCTGCGGCTGCGGTGGTGGTTGACCGGCCCACCGCTCGTCCTCGATGCCGCCGGCCCGCCCTGTTCGGGAGGTGAGACGGCTGCTCTCGGGGATGTCCGAGGCCGACTGAACCCGCCGCACGCAGGTTCGGCGGGCCTGCCGAGCGGCGGACGTCCCCCGCGGCGACACTGGAGTCCCATGGCCGGAACTGCGTCTTCTCCCATCCCGTTGCGGCTGCTTGTCCGGCTCGGGGGCTCGGCGCTCCTCGTCGCGAGCGCCGCCGTCCACCTCGACCTGTACCTCACCGGTTACCGGACCATCCCGACGATCGGCTGGCTCTTCCTCCTCCAGGTGGCAGGCGCACTCTGCTTGGCCGCGGTGGTCGCCGCTCTCGACAGCCGCCTCGCTGCCGCGGCGGCAGCGCTCTTCTCGCTTGGCATCCTCGGCGGGTACCTGCTCTCGAGCTGGGTCGGGCTGTTCGGGTTCCGAGAGGTGCGCACCAAGGCGGGGATCGCTGCGGGCGTGCTCGAGGTCGCGGCGGTGGTCCTGCTCCTCCTTGTAGCGCTCATGCCGTTGGGCGAACGACCAGCGGCCCGGGTGCAGGGGGGCCGGATGGGTAACACCGCACGAGCCGAGGTGGTGGCCGCGACGTCGCTTGCCGCGGCCGGGCTGCTCGTTGCGGCCCTCCTCGTCGCCAGTGCCGCACCCGGAGCGGGGATCTCGGGTTCGTTGGCGAAGCAAGGACGGACAGTGATCGAGACGAGGAGAATCGACGGCACCACCGTACTGACCGACCAAAGGGGTTTCACCCTGTACTGGTTTGCACTCGACACGCCGAGGGTGTCCCGGTGCTACGCGAGCTGCGCCACCCTGTGGCCACCCCTCATCGGGCGCCCGGTCGCCGGGACGGGCGTCATCGGCAGGTTCGGCACGATCGCGCGCTCGGGCGGGGTGGAGCAGGCCACCTACGACGGCCACCCGCTCTACACCTACGCCGGCGACTCAGCTCCGGGAGTGGCCAATGGCAACCGGCTCGACCTGAACGGCGGGTACTGGTACGAGATGACGGAGTCGAAGAGAGGGGGATAGGCGAGGGCGGACGAGGTGGATGGCATGCGCATCCGTGACTCGGCGCCCGCAGCGCTGCTCACCCACATCGTGGGACTGAGCGCTGCACCCTGAACTTCGGGCGCACGCGCCGAGCTAGGAGTCCCCTGGTGTCGTCACGACAGGCGCTCGACGATCATCGCCATGCCCTGGCCACCACCGACGCACATCGACTCGAGGCCGATGGTCTTGCCGGTGTCGTCGAGGGCATTGAGCAGGGTGGTCATGATGCGTGCCCCGGTCTGGCCGAAGGGGTGTCCGAGGGCGATGGCCCCGCCCCGGACATTGAGCTTGTCGTAGCCGATCCCGAGCTCGCGAGCCGAGGGGACCACTTGGGCGGCGAAGGCCTCGTTGATCTCGACCAGGTCGATGTCGTCGATGGTCATGTCGGCTCGCGCCAGCGTCTGGCGGATGGCGTCCACCGGGCCGAGTCCCATGATCTCGGGATTGAGCCCGGACACGCCACTGGCCACGATCCGGGCCAACGGGGTGATGCCGAGCTCGTGGGCCCGGCTGTCGCTCATCACCACGACGGCCGCTGCACCGTCGTTGAGCGGGCAGGCGTTCCCGGCGGTCACCGTGCCGCCCTCCCGGAAGACCGGCTTCAACCCGGAGAGTCCCTCCATGGTGGTACCAGGCCGGGGACCGTCGTCTGTGGTCACGACCGTCCCGTCCGGGGTGGTCACCGGGATGATCTCCCGTTCGAAGAAGCCCGATTCCTGGGCCGCGACGGCCCGGGTCTGGGACTGGAGGGCGAACTCGTCCTGCTCCTGGCGGCTCACCTTCTTCAACTCCGCCACGTTCTCGGCCGTCTGACCCATCGCGATGTAGACGTCGGGGAGCCCGGTGGGAGGCGACCAGGGATCCCCGGACTTCGGGGTGCGGGCCACGGTCCGGGCCTCGGAGTCGGCGAAGCGCTCGTTGTGCGGCCCGGTGTCGGCGGCGCCGTTGCGGTACCGGCTCACCGTCTCAACGCCAGCTGCGACGAAGACGTCCCCTTCGCCCGCCTTGATGGCATGGGCGGCCATGCGGATGGTCTGCAGCGACGACGAGCAGTACCGGTTGACGGTCACCCCGGGCACATCGGGCAACCCGGCCAGCAGAGCCACCACCCGGGCGATGTTGTACCCGGCCTCACCCCCGGGCTGCCCGCTGCCCATGATGACGTCCTCGACCGACTGTGGATCGAGCTGCGGCAGCTTGGCCAGGACCTCGCGCACCACGAGGGCACCGAGATCGTCGGGACGGCACTCGGCGAGCGAGCCCTTGTTGGCGCGACCGACCGGGGTGCGTCCGGTGGCGACGATGACGGCTTCGGGCATTGGTGCTCCTCGGTACGGGACGGCTCAGTCACGGGGCGGCGGACCGCACGCCACCCTACCGGTGGCAGGTCGACGGGGCCAACGTCACGATCGACGCCGCGGTCGCGCCGCAACCGGTGGATTGTAACGTGTTCTAGAAGTAGGGTGGGGCCCGCTCGTGGTGTCCGGCTCGGTGGCGTCCCGTCCCGACCGTCCGTCCCGACACTGTCCCGCATCCGCCGCCGGCACCGAACTGGTACCGGCGGGCGAGGGCTCGAGCCAGGCCATCGATCGGGGAGGTTCCGCATGGAGATCGGCTACACCGACGAGCACGAGAACCTCCGCATCCGCCTCCGCCAGTACTACGCCGACCTCCTCACGCCCGAGGTCGAGGCCCAGCTGGCCGAGAGCCACGGTGTGGGTCCCGACATGCGGCGGGTGGTGAAGCAGATGGCCGCCGACGGCTGGCTGGGGATCGGTTGGCCGACCGAGTACGGGGGACAGGGGCGTTCCGCCATCGAGCAGTTCATCTTCTTCGACGAGTCGATGCGGGCCGGAGCACCGGTTCCCATGCTCACCATCAACACGGTGGGGCCGACCATCATGGAGTTCGGCACCCCAGAGCAGAAGGCGTTCTTCCTGCCGAAGATCCTGGCCGGTGACATCCATTTCTGCATCGGCTACACCGAGCCGCAGTCGGGAACCGATCTGGCCTCGCTCGAGACCCGGGCGGTCCGGGACGGAGACGAGTACGTCATCAACGGCCAGAAGATCTTCACCTCGCTCGCCGGTGGGGCCGACTACGTGTGGCTGGCCACCCGAACCGACCCCGATGCTGCCAAGCACAAGGGGATCTCGATGTTCATCGTTCCGATGGACACCCCCGGGGTGAAGGTCGTGCCCATGCACCTGATGAGTGAGCACGACATCAACTACACCTTCTACGAGGACGTCCGGGTGCCGGCGGCGAACCTGGTCGGCGGCGAGAACAACGGCTGGAGCCTCATCACCAGCCAGCTCAATCACGAACGGGTCACCTTGTGCTCACCGGGCATCATCGAGCGGGCACTCGACGACGTACGTGCCTGGGCCCAGGAGACCAAGCTGGCCGATGGGCGCCGGGTCGTGGACCAGGAGTGGGTCCGGGTCCATCTGGCTCGGGTCCACGCCCGGCTCGAGTTCCTCCGGCTGATCAACTGGAAGGTGGCATGGGACGCCACCCGCGGGCATCTCGACGTCGCAGATGCCTCGACCATCAAGGTGTTCGGGACCGAGTTCTACATGGAGGCGTTCCGCCTGCTGATCGAGGTAGTGGGCCAGGCCGGTTACCTGACCAGGGGAAGCCCCGGCGCGGTGCTGAAGGGTCGTCTCGAGATGCATGCCCGCAGCCTGGTGATCCTGACCTTCGGCGGCGGGACCAACGAGATCCAGCGCGATCTGATCGCCATCTTCGGCCTCGGGCTACCCCGGTCGCTCCGCTGAGCCCGCCCGGACGGGTGGGTCACGCAATCGGGACCCGAAAGCCTTCCGCAATCGAAACGAGGTAACCACCATGGACTTCTCCTTCAGCGATGAGCAGGAGGCCGTACGCGAGCTGGCCGGAAGGATCTTCGGGGATCTGGCCACCCATGAACGGCTCCGCCGGCTCGAGGACGAGGTCGGCGGCGACCGTTTCGATCGCAAGCTCTGGTCCGAACTGGCCTCGGCCGGCCTCCTCGGGCTGTCCCTGCCCGAATCGGCCGGGGGTGCCGGTCTCGGCTTCCTGGAGACTGCCATCGTGGTCGAGGCGGCCGGGAGAACCGCGGCCTGCGTCCCGGTCATCGAGACCCTGGCGGTGGCGGCGCCCGCCGTGGCCCGGTTCGGCACGGAGACCCAGCGGGCTCGATGGCTCCCCGGGGTGGTGACCGGTGCGTGCGTGATCACCTCCGCGCCGGCCGAGCCCGGTGGTGATCCTCGCTGTCCGTCGGTCGCCGCCGAGCCGTACGGCGAAGGTTGGAGGCTCAGCGGGTCGAGCTCGTTCGTGGCGTCGGGGATGGTGGCCGATGTCGCCCTCGTGCCCGCCCGGTTGCCCGGCGGCGAGCCAGCCATCTTCGTGGTGGACCTGTCGGCACCCGGGGTCACCCGCGCTCGTCAGCCGGTGAACACCGGTCAAATCGAGGCGGTGCTCACGCTCGACGGGGTGTCGATCGGTCCGGACGGGCTGCTCGGAACCGAAGGGGACGGAGGGTCGATCGTCGACTTCCTGGTTCAGCGCACGACGGTTGCGGTGTGCCTTGCCCAGGCCGGCGCGGCCGAGGCCGCCGTCGCTCTCGTGTCCGAGTACACGAAGACACGCGAGCAGTTCGGCAAGCCGATCGCGTCCTTCCAAGCCGTGGGCCAGCGGGCGGCCGATGCCTACGTCGACTGCCAGGCCATCGGGCTGACCGCCTGGCAGGCGGCCTGGCGGATCGATCGTGGACTTCCGGCCGACAAGGAGTTGGCGGTGGCCAAATTCTGGGCGGCCGACGGGGGTCAACGGGTGGTGCACGCTGCCGTCCACCTGCACGGCGGGGTCGGGGTCGACCGCGACTACCCACTGCACCGGCACTTCCTCGCCACCAAGCACTACGAGCTCACCCTCGGAGGAGCGACCGAGCAACTGGTCCACCTGGGGGGCATGCTCGCCGGCGAACCCGCCTGAGGAAGCCCGGCCCCGTCCGCTCGGCCCGCGCCGGTTCCGACATCAGGCCGGTTCCGACGGAACGTGCGTGCTCGAAGGGAGGACCGTGATGGCCGTCTACCTCGACGACTGGAGACAGCCGGCAACCCTCGGACCGGTCGCCGACCGGTGGTCCCACCTGGTTGCTGACACCGATTCGGAGCTGCACGAGTTCGCACTGCGCCTGGGGATGAGGCGAGAGTGGTTCCAGCACAAGGTGCACCGCCCGCATCAGGCCCACTACGACGTGCCCGAACGGGTCCGGGCCCGGGCCGTGGAGCTCGGGGCGGTCCCGATCTCCTGGCGGGAGATGGGACGGATGCTGCGCCGGCGCCGTGAGGCGACGCCGGCGGTCGGCGGGGAATCCGGCCGGTGAGCCCACGGGTTCCGAGTTCCCGGACGCTGGACGGTCGGCTCCCCGTCCTGGTCGGCGTGGGGACGGCCTCAGCGGATGCCGAGGCCGTCCAGTTGATGTCCAGCGCCGCAGAGGCGGCCATCCTCGATTCCGGTGGGCGGTCGGTGGCCGCCTGTATCGATCGGATCGCCGTTCCCCAGGGGAGCTGGTCCTACCCGGACCCGGCCCGATCGGTGGCCGCCGATGTCGGGGCGCCCGGGGCCACCACCCACCTCTTCGAGCTGGGCATCCCCCAGCAGACCCCCATCAACCGTGCCCTGTCGGCCATCGCCTCGGGACTCTCCGAGGTGGCCCTCGTGGTCGGCGGAGAGGCGCGGAGGTGGGAGCGCGACCAGGCCGCCTCGGGCCGGTCGACGCCGGCATCGGGGGATCCTGGCGCCGGACCCGACGTGCTCCACCGCCGGCCGGGGCCATTGCTGGAGGAGGTCGAAGTGGCCCACCGGCTGTGGGAGCCCGTGGAGCAGTACGCGATGATCGAAAACGCACTCCGAGCGGCGGAGGGGCGAACCCTCTCCGAGCACCAAAGGGAGATCGCCGAGTTGTGGAGCCGGTGCAACCAGGTGGCCCGCAGCAACCCCCGGGCCGCCTTCCCCGAGGCAAGAGAGGCCGGGTGGATCACCCGATCCTCACCGGCAAACCGGCCGCTCGCTTTCCCCTACGCGAAATGGCACTCGAGTCAGTGGACGGTGAACCAGGCCGCCGCACTGGTCTTGTGCTCGGTGGATGCGGCGCAACGCATGGGCGTCACCGAGGACCGGTGGATCTTTCCGTTGGTGGGGATCGAGTCGAGCCACGCCGTCTCCCTGCTGAGGCGGCGGGATCCCCATCGATGGCCGGCAATGGCCGTGCTGGGGGAAGCCGCGTCGCGGCGCATCGGTCGGAGTATCGCCGAGGTCGACGCTCTGGAGGTCTACAGCTGCTTTCCGGCCGCGGTCCGCGTCCAGCAACGCGAGCTGGGTCTCGATCGGTCGGGCACGCCGACCGTGACCGGCGGCATGACTTTCGCCGGTGGCCCGTTCAACAACTACGTGCTGCAGTCCCTGGTCGACGTCATCGCCTGCATCCGTGGGACACCCGCCGGCTTGGGAGCGGTCACCAGCGTGAGCGGTCTGCTCACCAAGCCTGGAATCGGCATCTGGGCGACCGCTCCCGACGGGCGGGCGCCGCTCGTGGCCGACCTCCACGACACCGCCCGGGCGGTGACGCCCACCGTGGAGGTGGTCCCGACCCTCGACGGGTTCGAAGGAGAGGGAACCGTCGTCACCTACACCGTCACCTACGACGGAGCCGACCCGGTGCGTGTGGTCGCCCTGTGCTCGGTTCCCGACGGGCGCCGATGCGTCGCGGTGAGCGATGACCCCGGGCTGGCTGCGGCTGGCGTGGTCACCGACCTGATCGGCACGCCGGTCCGGATCGGTGACGGCACCTTTGTGACGGCAGATCGGTGACGGCAGATCGGTGACGGCAG
>DAHUZT010000040.1 GCA_027315005.1 Acidimicrobiaceae bacterium
ACCAGATGATCGATGAGCTGCGCGTCCTCGAGGAGGGGGACGAGAGCGGTGGTCGTGTCGTCGAGTGCGATGAAATCGGCCCGGGCGCCGACGGCCAGCACACCGAGATCCGGCCGGCCGAGGGTTCGCCCCGCGCCCACCGTGGCCAGCCCCATGGCGGCTTCGGACCCGAGCGCGTCGGCTCGCGCCTCGCGGAGCCGGCACAGCATGGCGGCCAGGCGGATCTCCTCCCAGAGGTCGAGATCGTTGTTGGAAGCGGGCCCGTCTGTTCCGATTCCGACCCGTACGCCGAACTCCAAGAGGCGCGCCAGTGGTGCGATCCCCGAGGCCAGCTTGGCATTGCTCTGCGGGCAGTGGGCAACGGCCACGTCGAACTCGCTATATAGGGCCAGGTCCTCTTCGGTCAACCAGATGCTGTGAGCGGCCAGCACCCGACCGTCGAACACCCCGGCATCTGCCAGCGCCGCGGCCTCGGTGCGGCCGTTGCGCTCCTCGAACCGGGCGACCTCCGATTCGGTCTCGGCCAGATGGATGTGGAGCAGGGCGTCGAGTTCCCGGCAGGCGGCGGCCACGTCGACCAGTCCATCGAGCGGCACGGTGTATGGGGCGTGTGGTCCGAACCCGATGTCGACCCGACCATGCTCGCCATGTCGCCGGGCATGGAGGTCTCCGATTGCGGCAATGGGCGCCTCCCACCACCTCCCTCCGTCCGCTTGGCCGGGGAGCTGCAACACGGCGGGGCAGAGGACGACCCGTGAACCGGCGGCCACTACCGCGTCGAGCAGTGCGTCGGGATGGAAGTAGACCTCGCAGCTGGTGGTCACACCGAAGCAGAGGAGCTCGGCGGCTGCGAGGGTCATCCCCCAGAACACGTCCTCCTCGGTCATCCGAGCCTCCCGCGGCCAGAGGACCTCGCTGAGCCAGCGCTCGAGGGCCAGGTCCTCGCCCACTCCGCGGAACAGCGTCATCGGCGAATGGCAGTGCACGTTGACCAACCCAGGAAGCAGAACCCCATCGATGCGAACCTGACGGACGGGCTCCACGCCCGTCGCACCGGGGTCGGAGCCAACCCGTGTGATGGTGTCTCCCGACACCTCGATGAACCCCGGGCGGAGCACGCGACCGGATCCGTCGCAGGGCACCACTGCGTCGGCCGTGTAGCGAGTCGGTCCCTCCATCCGATCTCAGTTCCGGCCGACCCGGCTGCACTCCTCGGCTTCGATGGCGGAGAGCTCGTCGAGGCGCGCCGTGTGTCGCCCACCTTCGAACACGGTGGTCGAGAACACGTCCACGATGTCGAGGGCGAGGACCGTGGCCACCACTCGCGCCCCGAGAGAAAGCACGTTGGCGTCGTTGTGCCTTCGGGCCAGTCGGGCGGTGTACTCGTCGTGGCACAGCGCGGCACGGACCCCGTGGACCTTGTTGGCCGCCATAGCTTCACCCTGCCCGCTACCCCCGATCACGATTCCGAGGTCACCGTACCCCTGCACGACCCGCCGGCCCACCTCCGCGCAGATCGGCGGGTAGTCGACCGGCTCCTCGGAGAACGTGCCGAGATCGTCCACCTCGTGCCCGCCATCGAGCAGATGACGTGCCACCGCTCCCTTGAGGGAGAATCCGGCGTGGTCCGAGCCGATCACGACCAACATGGTCCGGACCTCGGTCGGCCCCGTCGGTCCCCGCGGCGGGACAGGTCGACGAGTGTCACGAGGTGCAGCCCGTGACCTGAACGTTGGACTGCCCTGTTGGGTGTACGGCGACCAGGGCACCGGAGAACTGGATGGCGATCCATCTGACCATGTCGTTCATCGACACCGGTATGACCCCGGCGTGGCTCCGTCCGGGATAGATCCAACGCTCGGTTTTCTGACCGATCGAGCATTCGTGCTGCTCTAAGAGGGCCGTGGTGGGAACCGGCACCTGCTGGTCGGCGCCACCTTGGATGATCAGAAGTGGCGCAGTGCTGGCAGTGGTCACGTTGGCCGGATCGTTCTCCTTCAAGAGCGTCCGCCAGGCGGGGACGTCGAAGGGGTTGGTCTTGATCAGCGCCTGCAACGGCACCTTGTCGATCACCCGCTGGATTGCGCCCGCGCACCCGTGGTTGAGTACCGGCAACAGCGAGATGGCCTTCGGAGTCATCACCTCCGAGAGCGGCGCCGCCTGGTTGCCGTAGCCGGCGTTGAACCCGGCCCCGGCCATGTACAGGTAGTAGCGGTACGGACTCGTGATGAGGAAGTTGTAGACGTACTGGAACTGGGAGGGAGGCGCTCCTGCGACGACTCCCACCAGGTGGAGCTCGGGAGCGTAGTGGTCGGCGATCGCCAGTGAGAACATGGCGGTCTGCCCACCCTCCGAGTGCCCCCACACGACGTACCGCCTGCCGGCGTGCGCCGCGGTCAGGTGACGGGCGGCTCGGACGATGTCGATGGTGTTGCGGGCCGCGACGACGCCCACCAGGTAGGGAAGGAGACCCGGAGTCCCCTCGCCCTGATAGTCGCTGGCCGTGACGACCCAACCTTGGTCGAGGAGCCGGTTCTGCAAGGGAACGGCCTGTGACGGCCGCAGGGACGGCGCACACTGGTCGGCCATGCCGTTGGTGCCGTGCCCCCAGCTCACCACCGGGAAGCCACCGCGGGGAGGCTTCCGGTCCGGCACCATGACGAGGCCGGTGACCACGACCGGTGCACCGCTCACGTCCTCCGACAGGTACATGACCCGGTACACCTGCCCGTTGATCGAGCCGCTGGGCAGACGTTCGGCTTTGACGAGCGTTCCCGGAGCCGTGGACGGCAGCTGGGCGGGGATCGCATAGAAGTTGGGGAGACCGGCGGGAGCGGACACCGCGTTGCCCAACGGTGGTGAGGTACTGCACGCTGCCGTCAACAGTGCAAGAGCACCCACCATGGCGAGCAACCAGCCTCGGCGCCTTGCGCCAGCCTCACCGAACATGTGCACCTCGTTTCGTCAGAGCTCCGGTCCGAGAATCGGAACACTCTGCCACCAACGGGTCACCCGCGACACATCAGACGTCCGGGGACACCGCGTGCAGAGGACACAACCGATCGGCTGTGCTCGAGGTGGCAGGGTCCGAGATCACCCGTGGCGAGACCCGGATCGCGCGGCCTGCTTACGCGCCGAAGTCCACAACGCCCCGCACGTTGGAACCGGCAGCCAGGTCGTCGTAGCCGTTCTGGACCTGATCGAGCGAGTACTCCTGGGTGATCAGCTCGTCGATCCGGAGGAGCCCTGCCTGGTACAACCGGATCAGATTCGGTATCTGAACCCGCGGGCTGCACGACCCGAACACGGTTCCGAGCAACGCCTGGTTGAACATCGCAAAATTGAACAGGTTGAGGCTGACCTCGTTCTGATCGAAGGGGGCGATGGCGGTGGCCACCACCCGACCGTCCTTCGATGCCATGCCGACAGCGGGGCCGACGAGGTCCCCGGTGAGCACACCCGGAGTCAAGATCACCACGTCGGCCATCCGGCCCTCGGTGAGCTCGGGCAGCATCAAGGCCGCCTCCAGGATGGACGCCGCACCGTGGGTGGCGCCTATCCCCTTGGCCTTTTCGACCTTGAACGGCAGCGGGTCCACTGCCACGATCTGGCGTGCCCCGGCGAGCTTCGCCCCCTGCACGGCGCCAGATCCGACCCCCCCGCAGCCGACGACGACGACCGTCTCGCCCGGCTGCACCTTGGCCCGGTCCACCGCGGAACCGAATCCGGTGGAGATTCCACAGCTGATCAGGGCAGCCGCCCGGAGCGACACACCGGGGTCGATCTTGACCAACGATGCCTCGTTGGCCAGCACCGACTCAGAGAAAGTGCCGAGCTGTGTCATCCGGTTCACGTGCTGGCCGCCGAGGTGGTACCGCCACTGGCCATCGCTCATCATCGGGCCAGCCAGGATTCCCATGCCCAGATCACAGAGGTACTGACGACCCGACGCGCACCAGAAGCAACGTCCGCAGGCGGGGATGAACGAGGCGGCGACGTAGTCGCCCACGGCCAGCGTTTCGACCCCGGGGCCGACCTCGGCGACAACACCGGCC
Organism: Acidimicrobiaceae bacterium; assembly: GCA_027315005.1. Lineage (GTDB taxonomy): Bacteria > Actinomycetota > Acidimicrobiia > Acidimicrobiales > RAAP-2 > Bog-756. The sequence goes on from DAHUZT010000040.1 coordinate 4,056, forward strand.
CCCTCGTGCCCACCGATCATCGGGAACATGGAATCCACCCCGAACACCTGGAGCACCTCGGGTGCGGCGCTCATGTCACCGGTCCGAAGGTGCTCGTCGGAGTGGCACATCCCGGCGTAAGCCATCTGGACCACGACCTCATGGGGCCCGGGCGGATCGATCTCGACCTCCTCGACCTTCCACGGCTCGTTGAGCCCGGAACAGACTGCGGCGCGGGTCTTCATCTGGAAGCTCCTCCCCTGGGGCGGCGCCCCACGGCACCGTACTTGTCGAACTACCGTACTTGTCGAACTTGTCGAACTTCAGCATCGCGCCGCCGGAGCCGCCGCGTCGAGCGCCTTCCCGCGACGTCACGGCTGGGGGTCGCCATCTCCGAACCCGCCCGACAGGAGGCGGAAGGCCTGTTCCACCGCTCCGCCCAGATCGTCCGAATCGCCGCTGGCCCACGAATCGAAGGCTGCGGCGGCCACCCCCAGTGCCGCGCGGGCCAAGGCCTGAGGTGCTAGATCGTCGGGTGCTCGGCCCAGCCGGCGGGCGGCGAAGGCGGCCACCACGTCGCGCCACTCGGCGTAGCGCACCGCAGAGTGGGCGATCAGAGATGGCACGGTGCTGATCAATCCGATCCGGATGCGGAGCTCGTCGAGCTCACCGGCACCGAACCGATTGGTGGTCACTACCGCCCTGGTCAGCACATCCATCATCGGTTCGTCCGGTGCGGCAGACCCGAGCTCGGTCTCCAGGCGGGCCAGCTCGGCGTCGAACTCGCCCCAGATCGCATCGCGCTTCGATTCGAAATAGCGGAAGAACGTCCTACGGCTGACCCCGACGGCCGCGGCGATGTCGTCCACCGTCGTGGCCTCGTAGCCGCGCGACGCGAAGAGGTGGAGCGCCGCTCTTGACAGTGCCTCACGGCTGGTGCTCGGACGACGGCCCCGGTGGGCGTAGCCCCCCGGCGAAGCGGGGTCGGAGGACGCGACGGGCATCAGACTTCCATTTTGACATCGAGTGCGATAAATTGGAACCGATGTCCGACCCACCGACCCGGGAAGACGGGAAGAGGAGCCTGGGTGGGTGGGTGGGTGCCCGCCGCCCTGGGCGACATGCCCGAGGTGGTACCGAGCGTTTTGGAGGCCCGATGACCGTTAGCGAAGCCGAAGCAGTTGCGACGCCCGTGGACAGGCCGGCACCGGGCGAGGCCGGCACGGCCGGCGGGGTGACCACTTCCGGTGAACCAGTGTGTGACCTGCTGGTCTCCGATGAGTTGCTGGTGGAGGACATCTCCATCGACGGCATGTGCGGCGTCTACTAGAAGGCGAGGGCGATCGGGACGGTTTCACCGGGACGCCGCTGCCGGACGACCGCTCGACAAGCACCGAACCGCACCGCCGACAGCTCGCGCCCATGCCACCGCCCACCCCGCCCCTCGATGCGCCCCCCTTCGACGGGTCCCTCCCCTGGAAGATGAACTCACAGGTGTCGCTCCGTCCAGAGTCCTTCGGCGCACTCGCCTACCACTTCGGCACCCGACGTCTGTCCTTTCTGAAGAGCCCCAGGCTGGTGACGGTGGTGGAGGGGCTGGCCGGCGCGCCGAGCGCTGACGAGGCCTGCCTGCGGGCCGGGGTCACCGAAGAGGAGCATGTGTCCTTCCGGAGGGCGCTGGCAGCGCTGGCAGCCTCGGGGATGATCGTCGAACGGACGGTTCCATGAGGTTGGTGGAACGGTTCGCCTCCGGGCTCGATGCCCCGATCTGCCTGACCTGGGAACTGACCTACGCGTGCAACCTCGCCTGCGTCCACTGCCTTTCCAGTTCGGGCCGACGCGATCCCGATGAGCTGACGACCGACGAGTGTCGGGCCGTCATCGACGAGCTGGAGGCCATGCAGGTCTTCTACGTCAACATCGGAGGGGGGGAGCCCACCATGAGGTCCGACTTCTGGGACCTGGTCGGCTATGCCACCAGCCACCACGTCGGTGTGAAGTTCTCGACCAACGGGTCCCGCATCACCCCTGCCGTGGCCCGGACGCTGGCCGCCTCCGACTACGTGGACGTCCAGATCTCTCTGGACGGTGCAACCCCGGAGGTCAACGATGCAGTTCGGGGCGCAGGCAGCTTCGAGACGGCGACCAGGGCCATGCAGCATCTGGCCTCTGCCGGTGTCACCGGATTCAAGCTGTCGGTGGTGACGACCCGGCAGAACGTGGACCAACTCGATGCGTTCAAGGCCACCGCCGAGAAGTACGGCGCCCAGCTCCGGCTCACCCGGCTCCGTCCTTCCGGGCGAGGAGCTCGAGTCTGGCAGGAGCTCCGTCCCACTCCCGAGCAGCAACGAACCCTGTACGACTGGCTGCTGGCCCGGGGGGGCGACGTGCTCACCGGCGACTCCTTCTTCCATCTGTCCGGATATGGCGAGGCATTGCCAGGCCTCAATCTGTGCGGTGCCGGTCGGGTGGTCTGCCTCATCGATCCGGTGGGCGATGTGTACGCCTGCCCGTTCGCCATCCACGATCAGTTCCTGGCCGGCAACCTCCGCCACGGTGGCGGATTCTCCGGTGTGTGGCGGGAGGCTCCGCTCTTCACCGAACTGCGCCGGCCCCAGAGCGGGGGCGCCTGCAGCAGTTGTGGCCATTACGACGCCTGCCGGGGGGGGTGCATGGCCGCCAAGTTCTTCACCGGACTTCCACTCGACGGCCCCGACCCCGAGTGCGTACTCGGCCGTGGCGACGACGCACTGGCCGGTCGGGTCGGCAGCGTCCCCTCGCCCAGCCCGGACCACTCACGCCGGCCCCGCCCGGTAGCGGTGGCCATGGCACCTGCGAGGACGGTCCGTCCCTGCGACAACGGTCCGCTGGCAGGTACGGCGCTCGGCGACAACGGCGATCGAGCACCGATCGCCGTCCGCTGAGCGGTGCCGCGCCTCGGCGACCCGATCCCCATCGGGGGTCGCACCGCCCCTTCCAGGGTCGTCTTCGGTCCACACGAGACCAACCTGTGCCGCGGCCGTGCCATCTCCGACCGCCACATCGGCTACTACCGGGAACGTGCCGCCGGCGGAACCGGCGTCCTCGTCACCGAGACTGCATCGGTCCATCCCTCCGATTGGCCCTACGAGCGCGCCCCATTGGCCGAGCAGTGCGGACCCGGGTGGACGGCCGTCGCCGACGCGTGCCGGCCGTGGCGCACACTCGTGCTCGCCGGCGTCGGGCACGGTGGCGGCCAGGGTTCGAGCGCCTACTCCCAGGCGGTCCTGTGGGCCCCGTCCCGCGTAGCCGATGCGTCAAGTCGGGAGCTCCCAGCGGAGATGACGACCGAGGAGATCGGCTCGGTCGTGGAAGGTTTTGCCGAAGCCGCTCGCCTCGCCATCGAGTCCGGGCTCGGCGGTGTGGAAGTCGACGCCGGGGCCGTTGCACTCCTCCGGCAGTTCCATTCGGGCATCACCAACCTGCGCACCGATCCATATGGCCTCGATCGCCTACGGTTCACCGGCGAGGTCCTCCGTGCCGTGCGCTCGTCACTCGGCGACACCGGTGTCCTCGCCCTCAGGATCAGCTGCGACGAGCTGGCCCCCTGGGCCGGAGTGACCCCCGATCAGGCTGCCGAGCAGGTCGATGTCCTTGCAGACCTGGTCGACCTCCTGACGGTCGTCCGCGGCGGACCCTACACGGCGTCGGCGTACCGTCCGGACTCCCACGTGGAAGCCGGCTTCAACCTCGAGCTGTGCCGGCGCATGCGAACGGTGGTCGACGGGAGGGCCGCCGTGGTGCTGCAGGGAAGCGTGGTGGATCCCGATGCTGCGAGTGGAGCGCTGGAGCGCGGGGACTGTGATCTCGTCGAGATGACCCGGGCTCAGATCGCGGATCCAGGCCTGGTGGAGCTCGTGCGCGAGGGGCGTTCGCACGAAGCCCGACCGTGCATACTCTGCAACCAGGCCTGCCGGGTACGGGACAATCGCAATCCGCTGGTCAGTTGTGTCGGCGAGCCCCGAAGCGGCCACGAGACGACGGAGGCCGACCCGGTCGGGCACGACGACCGGATCGCTTCAGTGCTGGTCGTGGGGGCGGGACCTGCCGGGCTCGAGTGCGCCCGGGTCCTCTCGTCGCGGGGGCACCGGGTACGGGTCGCCGAACGATCGGAGAGGGTGGGTGGCGCCCTCGAGCTCGCTGCCGCCGGTCTCGGTAGCCGGCGCCTGGCCCATCTGGCCGATTGGCTGGCGGCGGCCTGCGAACGCCAGGGCGTGGTTGTGCAGACCGGCGTCACCATCACCACCGACGACCTCGACCGGGCCCGGTCCGAGGGTCTCGTCGCGGTGGTGGCGACCGGGAGCCGGCCCGTCCCTTCGCCGGTTCGGACCGACGGCAGCTGCCGGATCATCGATGCACTGTCCCTGTGCGCGGCAGCGACCAGGTCCTCAACCGCGGCAACCGACCTCGAAGGCCCGGTGCTCGTCCACGATCCGATAGGCGGCCCGATCGGCGTCCGCGTGGCCGAGTGGCTGGCGGTGGGCTGCTCCGAGGTCGGCATCGTCACCCAGGACCAGGTGGTCGGCACCCAGCTGTCATCGACTGGTGATCTGGCCGACGCCAACACCCGGCTGCAGCGGGCCGGGATACGCCGGCACTTGCGCGCCATCCTGCGCGGGGTGCACCAAGGAGAGGCCGTGCTCCAGGACGTGTGGACCGGTGAACGGAGCACGGTCACTTGCGCCACCATCATCGACTGTGGCCACAGGCTTCCCGAGGACACCCTCCTCCGCGGGCGGCACCAGCTCCTGCGAGCCGGTGACTGCGTGGCGCCGCGGACCATCCTCCATGCCGTCCTCGAAGGCCGGCGAGCGGCCCTGGCCATCGCCGGCGGTGTGACCGACCTGGCCAACCCGCTCGTCGGTGCGGCGGCCCCGTGAGCCGCCCCGACGGGAGGCACGCGCCCGCCGGCAGGGTGGCAGGCACCGTCGCCCTGGTCACCGGCGCCGCCCGGGGGCAGGGCCGGAGCCATGCCCTCCGGCTCGCCAGCGAAGGTGCGGACATCATCGCCATCGACCGGTGTGCGGACATCGACGGGCTCGACTACCCCCTGGGGACCGCCGAGGACCTGGAGGAAACCGCCGAGTTGGTGGCCGCGACCGGTGCCCTGGTGGTGCATGCGGTGGCCGACGTGCGCGACGCAGTGCGGCTGGCGGAGGCCGTGTCCGAGGGAGTGGCCCGACTCGGACGGCTCGACTCAGTGGTGGTCAACGCCGGTGTCTGCGCGGTCCGTCGGTGGGACGAGGTCACCCCCGCGCTCTGGGACATGGTGATCGGCGTGAACCTGACCGGGGCCTGGAACACGTGTACCGCCACCATCCCGCACCTCCTCGCATCCGGAGGTGGCTCGATCGTGTTGATCGGATCGACGGCTTCGATCAAGGGGCAGCCGTTCTTCGCACCCTACGTCGCGTCGAAGCACGGGCTCGTCGGCATCATGCGCACCTTGGCCAACGAGCTGGCTACCCACCGGGTCCGGGTCAACGGTGTCCTCCCCACCGGGGTGGACACCCCGATGCTGATTGGGATGGAGCCTCTCGGCAGGTGCATCGAAGAACGCCCCGATCTGGGGCCGATCTTCCTGAACGCATTGCCCATCGACGTCATCGCGCCCGAAGAGGTGAGTGACGCCGTGCTGTACCTGGTGTCGGCCGAGTCGCGCTCGGTTACCGGTCTCGCCCTGAACGTCGATGCGGGGTCGACGGTCCGATGAGCGCCAGCGGCAGGTACCGGTACCTGTTCACCCCGATCCGCCTCGGTCCGATCATCGCTCCCAACCGGATCGTCTTCTCGGCCCATCTGACCAACTACGCAGAGGACGGGCTTCCCACCGAGCAGCACGCCGCCTATTACGCGGCCAGGGCTTCCGGAGGTGCCGGCCTCATCATCACCGAGGAGCACTCGACACATCCCACCGACTGGCCATACGAGAAGCTCATCCACGGGTTCGATCCGAAGGTGGTACCCGGTTATCGGCGGATCACCGACGCCGTGCACGCCTTCGGAGCTCCCATCTTCGCCCAGATCAACCACAACGGGGGGCAGGCGTCGAGCATGTACTCCCGCCTGCCGGTGTGGGCCCCGAGCCCGATTCCCGATCCACTGTTCCGGGAGGTTCCCAAAGCGGTCGAACCCCACGAGATCGCAGCCATCGTGAACGGGTATGCCCGTGTCGCCGAACATTGCAGAGCCGGTGGTTTCGACGGGATCGAGCTCCAGTGCTCCCACTCGTCGATCGTTCGGGGCTTCCTTTCACCGGCCACCAACCGACGAGAAGACGAGTACGGCGGCACACTCGAAAACCGGGCAAGACTGCTCATCGAGATCGTCGGCGCCGTGCGCCAGGCCATCGGTCCCGGGCTGGCGCTCGGGGTCCGGCTCTGCGGTGACGAGCTCATCGAGGGTGGGACCACCATCGAGGATGCGGTGACCGTCGCCGCCCTGGTCGAGGCCGAAGGAGACGTCGACTACATCAATACCTCGATCGGTGTGGCCACGGCGACCCTCTTCATGATCGAGGCCAGCATGCAGGTCCCCCCGGGCTACGCGCAGTACGTTCCGAGCGCCATCCGCAAGGCGGTGGATCTCCCCGTGGTCGGGGTCGGCCGGTTCAAGGACCCCCTCCAGGCCGATCGGGCCCTGGCAGACGGGGTCTGCGACCTGGTCGGGGTGGTCCGGGGACAGATCGCCGACGCGGAGTTCGCCGCCAAGGCCCGCTCCGGACACGCCGCCGACATACGGACCTGCCTCTCCTGCAACCAGGAGTGCGTGGGCCGGATGGGCCTCAACCGATGGCTGGGGTGCATCGAAAACCCCCGCACCGGCCGGGAACGCGAGCCTGTCGCGCCCCGTCGACGTCGACGCCGGGTGGTCGTGGCCGGTGGGGGCCCCGGAGGGCTCCAGGCCGCGGTCAGCGCCGCCGAGGTCGGCCACCGGGTCGTCCTCTTCGAGCGTCGCCAGCGCCTCGGTGGTCAGGTCCAGGTAGCGGCCACGGTACCCAGCCGGGCCGAATTCCTGGATCTCACCCGCAACCTCACCTCGGCCGCGCAGCGGATCGGTGTCGATATCCGGCTGGGGACACAAGCCACTGTCGACACGATCGGCGAGCTCGGTCCGGACGCGGTCATCGTCGCGACCGGTGCCGAACCGCACCGGCCCTCCTGGGCCGGTGACCTCGAACGGGTGGTCGATGTACGTGACGTCCTCGAAGGTCGCGCCCGGCCCCATGGGTCGGTGGTGCTGGTCGACGAGCTTGGCTTCCATCAGGCGACCTCGACCGCCGAGCTCCTGGCCGATCGGGGCTGTACGGTTGAGATCGCGACCAACGGCATGGTCGTCGGGCAGGACCTCGGGATCACCCTCGACCTGGAGACCTGGAACGTGAAGGCACACGCCAAGGGCATCGTCCAGAGCGTGGACCTGGTCGCGATGGGGATACGGGACGAGGGCGATGGTCTCGTGCTCACGCTGCAGCACCATCCGACCGGCGTCGAGGTGGAGCGGTCCTGCGACTGGGTGGTGTGCTCGGTGCACCAGCGTCCGGATGACCGCCTATGGCGCGACTTGTCCGGTGGGCGCCTCCACGTCCGCCGGGTCGGGGACTGCCTGACGCCACGCCGAGCCCACGCCGCCGTCATCGAGGGACACCGGGCGGCGGTGGAACTGTGACCAGCGCGCCGGAGGGGACCGGGGCCGCAAGGTCCGAGACGTCCGGGGACTCCGGGGCCGAGCAGCACGCCGTGGGCGTGATCGTGGCCCGGCAGGGGCGCCTGCCGGTGGGTGCGGACGAGACCGTCGGTGCCGCCGGTGGCTCGGTCGTGGTCATCGGCTCGGGAGCCGAAGCGGCGGCAGAGAAGATCTGCGGTCCGGCACCCCGTAACGCCATCCGGGTCAGGTGGGCGGACACCGGGCTCGCCTTCCGGCCCGGTTGTCTCGCCGAGTCGCTGGCTCCGGTCGTTGAGCCGTTCCCCCTGGTCGTCCTTCCGGCATCGCCCGACGGGCGGGACCTGGCGCCCCGCCTGGCGGCCGTCTTGGAACGGCCGCTGGTGGCACGGGCCGTGCTCGCCAGGAGCCGTGCCGGCGGCGGGGTGCACGCGCTGGCGACCAGATTGGACGACCGGATCCTGGTGCCCATCGACATCGCCGGGCCGGCGGTCGTGACCATCGTCGGGGCGACAGGCTCCCGGGCCATCCGAGGAACCCGACAGGCGAGCAGCCCCGCGGGAACCACCAAGGTCTCTCCCCTCGACCTCGAACTCGACACGGGGTCCTCCTCCGGCCGAACCCACGTGCACGACGCCGAGCTGGTCGGGCTCTTGGAGCCGGATCTCCACACCATGGACCTCGCGGACGCCAGCAGGGTGTTCTCCGGGGGCGCCGGGCTCGCCCGGGGCCTGGACGACGTACAGGCAACCCGCATCTTCGACCTGCTGGGCGAGGTGGCCGCCGCTCTCGGGGGGTCGGCCGGCGCCACCCGGGTGGCCACCGATGCCGGCTGGACCGACTACCAACGCCAGATCGGCACCACCGGCGTGACCCTCGACCCGGAGCTGTACGTGGCCTTCGGTGTCTCCGGCGCATCCCAGCACGTCGGAGGGATCGGATCTCCCGACCACCTCGTCAGCGTCAATATCGATCCTTCCGCACCGATGACCGCGATGGCTGATCTCGGCATCGTCACCGATGCCCGTCGCCTGCTGGTGGCGCTGGCCGGTCGCCTCGGGATCGACGTGCCGCCCGGCGTCGAAGACGACCAGGAGAGCACACGTGGGTGAGCACGATCTCTCCTTCGACGCCGTGGTGGTTGGAGCGGGTCCGGCCGGTGCAGCCGCCGGCCTGGTACTGGCGCGAGCGGGCCGCTCGGTGGTCATCGTGGAGCGCGGACCGTTCCCCGGCTCCAAGAACGTGTACGGGGGCGTGGTCTACGGGCGGGTGCTCGACGAAGTGGTCCCTCGCTGGTGGGAGGAGGTACCGGTCGAGCGTTGGGTCGTACGCCGGGCGACGATGGTGATGACCGGCCATCAGTCACTCTCGGTCGACTTCCGCACCGAGACGTGGGGTCGCGCCCCGTTCAACGGCATGACCACCGAGCGGTCGCGCTTCGACTCGTGGTGGGCGTCAAAGGCCACCGACGCCGGCGCCCACCTGGTGACCTCGACCGTGGCCACCGGCTTGGTCCGCGATGGTGCGGGCCGGGTTGTGGGAGTCCGCACCGATCGTGACGGAGCGGAGCTTCGAGCGCCGGTCGTGATCGCCTGTGACGGGGTCAACTCGTTCCTCTCCAAGGAGGCGGGTCTGCTGCGCTCGGCCCACGCATCCCACTACACCCTCGGGGTCAAAGAGGTCCTGGCCCTCGACCCCCGACGGATCGAGGAACGCTTCGGGGTGGGCCCCGGGCAGGGCGTCGACATCGAGTTGCTCGGCTGCACCGGCGGAATCCCCGGGGGCGGATTCCTCTACACCAATTCCGACTCGGTGAGCGTCGGTCTCGTTCTGTCCCTCCCCCAACTGGCCGCGTCGGGGGCGCGGCCCGAGAACCTGGTCGCGGACCTGAAGGAGCACCCGACCATCGCCCCGTACCTGAAGGGAACCTCCCTGAAGGAGTACTCGGCCCACCTGATCCCGGAGGGAGGGTACGACACCATGCCCCGCCTAGTCTACGACGGCCTGCTGGTGGC
>DAHUZT010000042.1 GCA_027315005.1 Acidimicrobiaceae bacterium
GCACGAGCGCTGCCTTCGGACGGCCGGGTGCTGCCATGTCGCCTCCCATCGTCGCAGGTACGACGGGGAGAACGCGGGGAGGCAGGAGAAATTCCCGATCTCGGACGATTTCTCGTGAACTTCTGAGTCAGGACACTAGGACGGGTCGAAATAGAGCTGCCGATTGGCGGAGCCTGCCCCGCTCGAAGTGCTCTTCCCTGCCTGGATCGAAGGAGAGGTCTCTCAGGAGTCGGGGGTCAGCGGACGAGACCGAACCCCCTGTCGAGAACGACCCAGTGTTCGATCTTGGTGTCCACCGAGCGTGGCGAGTCCACCAGGACCGAAGCATCGATGGATCCGAACCTCCGCGCTAGCACCGTTCCGATGCCGCTCGAAGACCCGGTGACCAGGACGACCCGGCCCGACCGCGGTGCCACGGCGGACCCCGCTTCGCTCATCTCGGTACGATCCCCCACACTCCTTCCCAACGCTGGTCCCGCTCCAAGATGATGAGTCCGCGGCCCGAGCGCAGGGCGTCGGGCGGGCAGGTCATCGGCTCGAGCGCCACCGCCTGACGGCGGTCGCGCTCTTCGAGCGTGTCCCCGGTGTAACACATGAGGTAGCCGAACCCTTCGTCCATCCACAGGCGGGTCGAGAGCTTCTCCGCCGGATCGGTGAGCTCGGCCCAGGCCAGTCGGTTGCGATCGCGCTCGAGGCCGGTGTAGGCGGTGTCGAGTCGGGTCGGCCCGATGGCACGCCTCTCGGTGAAGTCGTACTCGGTCCCCTCCACCCCCCGCACTTCGCCGGTGGGCAGTCCCCGCTCGTCGAGCACGAGGCGCTCGTGCGCCGACAATTCGAGCAGGGCGGTGTCGATGGGCTCGGCCGCTGGCTGGAGATAGGGATGGAAGCCGATTCCGAAGGGAAGAGTCAGTCGCCCCACATTGGTTGCGAGCGTGCTGACCGTGAGTCCGTCCCGCCCGAGCCGGTACTCGACCCGCAGCTCGAGGTTGAACGGGTACCCAGGCGTCGGGAACAAGTGGCAACGAGCCGCCACCAGGTTCTGGGCCTTCACTTCGAGTCGCCAGGGGAGCCATCGGACGAGCCCGTGGATCGCGTTGTTGCGTTCGGGCTCGTCGAGGGGTGCCTGGACGCTGAGGTCCCCGAACCGGTAGTGCCCGTCGCCCAGGCGGTTGGGCCATGGCGCCAGCACCTGCCCCCGCCCGCCCTTCGACCACTCGCCCTCGCCGAAGCCCGCCAGGACGGGGTGCTCCCCGAACGTGTAGCTCCGAAGTGTTGCCCCCACCTCGGTGACGACCGCCCGCTGGACGCCGTGGGCGATCTCCCACTGAGCCCCGGTCGGAGAACGTTCGGGCGTCCGCGGTTGGGGATCGGGGTCGTCCTGACGTCGGGTGGAGCGCGCTGGCATGGGAGAGTAGGCACGGCCGGACATGACCTTGGTCCGGGGCGCCGGCGGTATCGTACTGGCCGAGTGCGCATCCTGGTCACCAACGACGACGGTGTGCACGCGCCCGGACTGGTGGCCCTCGTCCGGGCGCTCGCCCCCTGGGCCGACCGCGGCGGTCACGAAGTGCTCGTGGCAGCCCCGCTGGCGAACTACTCGGGAGCCTCGGCCGCCGTGGGCACCGTGTACGAGCGAGAGACCATCGGGTTCCGCCGGGTGCGGATCGACGGTGCAGGGGGGGTGCAGGTCTTCGGGCTCGACGCCCCACCCGCTCTCACGGTGATTGTTGGGGCGTTCGGGGCGTTCGGTCCCCGACCCGACCTGGTCGTCTCGGGCATCAACCTCGGGGTGAACGTGGGACGCTCCATCCTGCACTCGGGCACGGTCGGGGCCGCCCTGACCGCCGCCCAGCACGGGCTCTCAGCACTGGCCGTCTCCATGCGCTCCCAGCCAGAGCACCAGTGGGAGACGACCACAAGAGTCACCTTGGCGATCCTCCCGGTGCTGGCCTCGGCGCCGGCCCGGACCGTGCTGAGCCTGAACGTCCCTTCGGTGCCCTTTGACCAGCTCCGAGGGGTGGTGCCCGGTCGGATCGCGAAAGCCGGGATCGTGCAGGGCGCCAGGACAGAGCTGGCCGGCCCGGAAGCCGGCACGATCCGGCTGACCCTGGGCACCGCCGTCCCATCCCTGGGCGACACGACCGGTGAGGACCCGACGGACGACGCCGCCCTCATCGGGGCAGGGTACGCGACGCTCACCTCGCTCCACGGGGTCGGCGAGGATTGGCGGGACGAGAGTCGCGAAGTGCTGGACCTGGCGGTCAGCGCCGCCGGACGGCTCCTAGCCCCCTGAGCTGGGGATCGGCCAGAAGGGATCTCCGGGGCCGGCGCCTCTTAGACCGTGGGATCATGGTTGTCCGATGCCGCATCAGATCCGAAGCTTCCTCGACGAGGGCGTCTCGTTGTCCTACGAGGTCTTCGGCCGGGGAGAGCGGACCGTCGTCTACCTGCACGGCATGCTCCTCGACTCGGCGATCAACCACCGCTTGGCCGAGGATCTGGCCGCCGCCAACTACCGAGTGGTCCTGCTCGACCTGCCCGGTCACGGGCGCTCGGACAAGCCCCACGCCATCGTCCAACACCGCATGGACGCCTACGCCCACCGGGTCGTCCGTCTCCTCGACGAGCTTGGAGTGGAGCGAGCGGTGGTGGGGGGCGTCTCGCTGGGGGCCGACGTCGCGCTTCAGCTCGGGCTGGCGGCACCGGAACGACTGGTCGGGATGATCCTCGAGATGCCAGTCCTAGAACAGGCAATGCCGGCCGCGTTGGTGGTCTTCGCACCGGTCCTCTTCGCGGCCACCTACGCCGCCCCGGTGGTGCGGGCGATGTTGCGACTGGTCCGCCGCCTGCCCCGGCGGCGCCTGGGCGTCCTCGGCACGGCCATGGGCATGGTCGAGCTCGATCCCGACGACATGGCGGCGGTGCTCAAAGGGGTGGTGGTCGGCCCGTTCGCCCCCACGGTCCCAGAGCGGGTCTCGATGACCGTCCCGGCGCTGGTCATCGGACACAGCTCCGACCGGCTCCACCCACTCGGCGACGCCGCGCGGCTATCGGCCCAGCTCCCCGACGCCCGGTTCGTCGAGGCCCGTTCGGTGCTCGAGCTCAGGCTGCGCCCGGCCCGATTGACCGGGGAGATCCTCTCGTTCCTGGGCACGGCGTTCGAGACCGGCCACGCGTGGCGGCCCGAGACGCCGAACACGACGCGGCGGCCCGATGCCCAGCGTGGAATCAGTCGTCGGGCCCGGGGCGGGCGCGGGAGCGCTTGATCGCTGCCCGCGAGTGCTTCTCGGCCAATCGACGCTCGGTGGACGAGGCGCTCGGAGTGGTCGCCCGGCGCGGGGGTTCCGCCCGCAACCCTTCGGCGAGGCGACTCACCAAGCGGTCGAGCGCGACCTCCCGGTTGCGCGCCTGGGACCGGTTCTCACCGGCGCTTGCTCGCACCACCGGCCCGAGCCGTTCGAGCAGCCGGGCCCGCTGCCGCGGGCCCAGGCTCGGTGACCTCAGTACGTCGAAACGAACCTCGACCTTGGTGTAGGAACGGTTGGCATGCTGGCCGCCGGGTCCTCCCGACGTCGTCGCCCGCCACTCGATCTCACCGATGGGGATCGAGAGGGATCGACCGACCCGCAGGCGTTCCCTCGTCGGCTCCGTGGCCTCGTCGGTGCCCGAAACGGGCCTCGATCGTGACGCCATGCCGGCAGCGTAGGGGAACGGGCCGGGTCGTGGGCGAGCCACAGAGTGCCGGTACGCTCGGCGGGTGCAGCGCCACCTCGGGCGAGCCGGCATGGTCCTCTCCGCTATCTCGTACGGGAATTGGATGACCCACGCTCGGCAAATCGAGAAGGAGACCGCTGTGGCCTGCGTACGGGCGGCACTGGGAGACCGGCATCCCCGCCTTCGACACAGCCGAGCCGGCGGCACGGGCGAAGAGGTGATCGGCCGTGCGCTCGGGGGGTGCGGCGTGACGCCATCGAGATCTGCACCGAGGTGTTCTGGCCGACCGGGCCCAATCCCAACAACGCGGTCTGTCCTGCAAGCACATCATCGAGTCCTGCGAGACGTCGCTCCGTCGTTTAGAAACGGACCACGTCGACCTGTTGCAGGCTCACCGCTGCGACCCGCTCCGGCGACGGGGTCACGAGGCGCTACGACGCCCGGACGTCGTGTGGGCCGCCGGGGTCCGATCGGCACCCATCGGACGGACCCTCGCCGAGCAGACCGGGGCGTTGGTCGACCTGAGCGGGCAGGTCGTCGTGGAGCCGGACTGCTCGCTGCCCGGGCACCCAGAAGTCTTCGTGGTCAACGACCTGATGCCGCTCGGTGGCCTCCCCGGGGTGGTCGAGGTGGCCATGCAGTTGGGCGCCAACGCCAGCGCACGGGCCGCGACGGCCCGGGCTTTTCCCTGCGCTACCGGGATCTCGGGTCGATGGCCACCATCGCCCGGTTCCGCGGCGTGGCACGGATCGGACCAGTCCGCTTCGGCGGATTCGCCGGGTTCTTGGTCTGGCTAGTTGTGCACCTCACCTTCCTCACCGGATTCAAGAACCGGTTGACATCCCTGCTCCACTGGACGATCAGCTTCCTCGGCCGCGGTCGGGCCGAGCGGACCATCACCGAGCGGCAGGTCGTCGCCAGACTGGCCATCGCCGAGTGGAGGCCCGGCCCCGCCCAAGGACCGACGCCTTAAGGCTGGTCCACGGTCTCGGAGTACACGGTGCTCCGCAGTTCTCGCTTGAGGATCTTGCCCGTGACCCCCCGGGGCAATTGGGCGGTGGAGAAGGTGACCAGGGTAGGCACCTTGAACGGGGCCAACCGGGAACGGAGGTGGGCTTGCAGCTCCTCGGCCGTGAGGCTGGAACCGGGCTTCAGCACCACCGCCGCCGCAACCTGCTCGCCGAGCCGGGGATCGGGCACACCGAACACCGCCGCCTCGTAGACCGACGGGTGCTCGTAGATGGCGGCCTCGACCTCGGCCGAGGAGATGTTCTCTCCGCCCCGTAGCACCATGTCCTTCGCCCGGTCCTCGACGTAGATGTACCCGTCCTCGTCGAGGTGCCCGATGTCACCGCTGCGGAGCCATCCGTTCACGAGCAGTTGCGCGGTCTCCTCCGGCTTGTTCCAGTAGCCGCGGATCAGCATCGGACCCTTGAACCAGATCTCGCCTCGTGCTCCTGCCGGGACGGCCTTGAGATCGTCGTCTCGGACCTCGAGCTCCATGGTGGGGACCGCCCGGCCGGCCGACGAGGGGTGCAAGACGTAGTCGTCCCCCGAGTTGCCGGGTCCGTAGCCGTTGGTCTCGGTCATCCCGTAGCCGATGGCCGGTCGGCCCGAGCTGAACTCCTCGTCCACCCGTCGCACCAGGGTCGGAGGCGCCGGAGCGCCACCTCCGGCGATGGCGATCAGCGAGGAGGTGTCGTACTTGTGGAAGTTGGGTGACTCGATCAGGTCCCAACTCTGGGTGGGCACGCCGACGAAGGTGGTCACGCGCTCGCTCTCGATCAGCTGAAGGGCCTTATCCGGGTCCCAGCGGTACATGATGACGAGTTTGAACCCGCCGGCGAACGCGGAGAGCATGACCGGAACGCAACCGGTCACGTGGAACAGGGGCACGGTCAGGATCATGGAGGGCGGGTCCTCGGGAAGCGCCCCCGATGGCGCCTCGTCGCTCAGACGGGCCATCTCGATCATCTGGCGGCAGCCGAAGGCCATGAGCGCCTGGACGATGGCCCGGTGAGTGGAGACCGCTCCCTTCGGTTCCCCGGTCGTACCCGAGGTGTACAGGATCGTCGCGTCGCTTTCCGGCCCCATCTCCACCGTCGGTAGCGGGGTCCCGAGCTCGATCACGTCCTCGAAGCGATCGATGCCGTCCGCGAGCTGCGCCTCCTCGGGGGTGCGGACGGCAACCATCGGGATCTCGAGGTCCCTGGTCGAAGCGGACATCCGTTCCACTCGCTCGGCGTCGGCCAAGACGAGCGATGCCCCCGAGTCCTCGAGGGCGTAGGTGAGCTCCTTCTCGGTCCACCAGGCGTTGAGCGACACCGACACCGCTCCAACCGACAGGGTGGCGGCGAACGAGATAATCCACTCGGGCAGGTTGCGCATCCCGAGCGCTACCCGATCGCCGACCTTGATCCCGTAGCGAGAGACCAACGTGGCCCCCAGCGCATCGACGTGCGACATGACCCGAGCGAAGCTCCAGCGTTCCCCCTCGTAGACGAGGAACGTCTGATCACCGCGCGCCCGGGCGGTGGCGAAGATCTCCCGCATCGTCGGAGGTGCGTGCTTGAAGACCTTGTAGGTCACCCCCGAGATCGCCTGCTCCACCACCTCGAGCGGCTCCCCTGGAGCGGTCACCCTGGTTGCAGCCTCGTCAAAACTCAGCATTCTCTCGTCACGCACCCAATTTATGAGCTGTGCGCCTCTGCGCTGCTCGGGGTCGAGAATGCCATCGGGGACGACGTTCTTCTTCGGGACGGGCGGCCACGACTGGCCCTCAAACCCAGACGCGTGGGACCCGCGCCCCGACCCCCGGATTCCCAGGCCGAGTCGTCATCGGTTTTGCGACCGCCCGGAAAGGAACGGGGTCGATCCGCATTGGGAAACGAGCGCAGAACGCCCACGCCCGCCGTTACGAACAGCCGCTCGTCGTGCCGCAGGTCGTACAGACGTAGCAGGATCCCGCCCGCACCATGGCGTCACCGCAGCTGTAGCAGAACGGGGCGTCATGTTGCTCAGCGCGAGCGAGTGTCGGAGGCGTCGCCGCCGAAGCCGAGGTCATCCGGTCCTCGCCCAGCGGCACCGACAACGTCGCGCTCTCCTCAACACCGGGCAGGGTGGGCTGGGTGCGCTCCGAGACCGACAACACTCCGAGGTCCAGGCGGTCCTCGTAGGAGAGATAGTCGAGGGCCAGGCGACGGAAGATGTAGTCCACCAGGCTCGAGGCCAGACGCAGATCCGGGTCATCGGTGAGGCCGGCGGGCTCGAACTTCATCGCCGAGTACTTCTGCGCATAGGTCGACAACGGGACACCGTGCTGGAGTCCGAGGCTGATGGAGATCGAGAAGGCGTCCATGATCCCGGCGAGCGTCGAGCCCTGCTTGGAGACCTTGATGAACACCTCACCGGGCCGGCCGTCCTCGTACTCGCCGACGGTGACATACCCCTCGCAGTCGGCCACCCGGAACGCCCAGGTGCGCGAGTTGCGCCGTCGGGGCAGACGCTCGCGGATCGCTCCCACCACGACTGGCTCCGGCTTCGTCTGGCGCTCGTGCGCCAGGGCCAGCTCCAGCTCGGCCACCCGATCGGTCAGCTCCCGCATGTGCGCCTCGGCTTCGGACGCCGGCGGGGCAAGGTCGGCACCGGTCGATGCCTTCTTGGTCGTCGACAGCGGCTGCGCCACCTTGCAGTTGTCCCGGTAGATGGCGATGGCCTTCAGGCCGAGCCGCCAGGCGTCGATGTGCAGCTGCTCGACATCCTCGACGCTCACGTCCTCCGGCATATTCACGGTCTTGGAGATCGCACCACTGATGAAGGGCTGGACGGCGCCCATCATCTTGATGTGCCCCGAATAGTGAATCGTGTTGTCCCCCATCGAACAGGCAAAGACGGCAAGGTGGTCGGGAGAAAGGTGTGGGGCACCCACGATCGTCTTGTGCTCGTCGATGTGAGCGATGATCTTTTCGACCTGCTCGTCTGAGTAGCCGAGTTGCCGCAGCGCTCGCGGCACGGTCTGGTTGACGATGGACATCGATCCCCCGCCCACCAGCTTCTTGGTCTTCACCAGCCCAAGGTCAGGCTCGACACCGGTCGTGTCGCAGTCCATCAGCAGGGCGATGGTCCCGGTCGGGGCGAGCACGCTCGCCTGGGAGTTTCGGACCCCGGATCGTTCGGCAAGCTCGACTGCGTCGTCCCACGCCTCCTGGGCCGCTGAGAGCAGCTCGAAGGGGACGAGCTCCTCGTCGATGTTTGCTGCGGCCGCTTGGTGCTTGCGAAGGACGTTGAGCATGGGTTCGACGTTGTTGTGGAACCCGACGAATGGCCCCATCCGGGCGGCAGTACGGGACGAGGTCGCGTAGGCGTGGCCGGTCATGAGGGCGGTGATGGCACCGGCCCACGCCCGGCCGGCGTCAGAGTCGTAGGGGAGGCCCTTGGCCATGAGCAGGGCCCCGAGATTCGCGTATCCCAGTCCGAGTTGGCGGAACAGCCTGGACGTGTCGGCGATCCGCTCGGTCGGATAATCGGCGTTGCCCACCAAGATCTCCTGCCCGGTGAAGACAACCTCGACCGCTGCTTTGAACGACTCGGTGTCGAAATCGTCGTTCTGGTCCAGAAACTTGAGGAGGTTCAGGCTGGCCAGGTTGCAGGCCGAGTCGTCGAGATGCATGTACTCGCTGCAGGGATTGGATCCGTTGATCCGCCCTTCGTTGGGAGCGGTGTGCCACTGGTTGATGGTCGTGTCGAATTGCATGCCGGGATCCGCGCACTCCCACGACGCATGGGCGATCTGGCGGAACAGGTCCCGAGCCTTGACGGTTCGGATGACCGAACCATCGGTGCGGGCGACCAGTTTCCAGTTCCGGTTGTCGACGACGGCCTCCATGAACTCATCGGTGACCCGCACGGAGTTGTTGGCGTTCTGGTATTGGATCGAGTAGCTGTCGGTGCCGTCGAGGTCCATATCGAAGCCGGCGTCCCGAAGTACCCGGGCTTTGCGCTCTTCGAGCGCCTTGCACCAGATGAAGTCCTCGATGTCCGGGTGGTCAGCGTCGAGGATCACCATCTTGGCGGCCCGTCGGGTCTTGCCCCCGGACTTGATCGTGCCAGCCGACGCATCAGCACCACGCATGAAGGAGACCGGTCCGGACGCCGTCCCGCCACCCTTCAGGAGCTCCTGTGACGACCGGATGCGGGACAGGTTGACGCCCGCACCAGATCCCCCCTTGAAGATCGTGCCTTCTTCCGTGTACCAGTTGAGGATCGAGTCCATCGAGTCGTCAACCGAGAGGATGAAGCAGGCCGAGGCCTGCTGGGGAACCCCGGAGACCCCGATGTTGAACCACACCGGGGAGTTGAAGGCTGCCTTCTGGTGCACGATGAGGTGCTTGAGCTCATTGGAGAAGACCTCCGCCTCGTCGTCCTCGAAATACCCGTCCTTGATTCCCCACGAGGTGATGGTGTCGACCACGCGGTCGATCACCTGCTTCAAGGAGTGCTCGCGCTCCTTGGTCCCGAGCGTGCCGCGGAAGTACTTCTGCGCCAGGATGTTGGTGGCATTTACGCTCCATGTCTCGGGCACCTCGACCCCGAGTTGCTCGAAGACCACCGAACCGTCGCGGTATTCGACGATTCGTGCGTCGCGCCGTTCCCAACGAACCTCGTCGTAGGGGTGGACACCTTCGGTCGTGAAGCGTCGACGAATACCGATTCCAGCTCGCTGCGGGGCGATGGCCATCTTGCTCTCCCTGCCTCCTGTCATCTGGGGCTCTCAGTCCCTGGTCGGTGTGGCCGGTCGAGAGATCGCCCGGCCACTCTTGAGCGCCCCCAGGGGTTACGGGAACCACCCCCAAACCACAACATATTGTGGTGACATCCCCCACGAGGCACGAGATGCTGGGGTCATTACAGCATTGTAATTACACAGGTGTCAACGGAAGCCGGGGAGTGTCTCCCCAGGTGAGAGGGATCTTGCACGAAATCCTCCAGCGTCGGGCCGGTCCTCCCGCCACCTCGGAGTAGGGGTACGCGTCAACCCCGGCCTGCGCCCGAGCCGCCCGGACATGCCGAGGGCCCGGGGTGGCTCGCTCACGAGAGCTGACTCGCTCCGGCCACGGCAACCGTCTGCCCTTCCCCGGCGGTCTTCCAGATCCATCCAGCGTCCCGTGCTCTATCGTTCGGCCCGGTGGGTTCGGTCGTGGCGATCGACGCCGGTACGACCGGGGTGCGCGCCTTGGTGCTCGACGAGTCGGGCTCGGTCGGGTCCGTGGCCTACCGGGAGCTCACCTCGTACTTCCCCCGGCCCGGTTGGGTGGAACAGGACCCGACACAGATCTGGGATCACGTTCGGTCCACGCTGGCCGAGGTGGCGGCCGGAGGGACAACCCGGCCGATCGCCATCGGCCTCACCAACCAGCGTGAGACGGTGGTGGCCTGGGACCGCTCGACCGGTCGTCCCCTGTGCCGGGCGATCGTGTGGCAGGACCGCCGCACCGCGACCCGGTGCCAGGAGCTGCAGGATGCCGGCCATCTCGAGCAGATCCGGGCGACGACCGGGCTCGTCCTCGATCCCTACTTCTCGGCCACCAAGATGACGTGGCTCCTGACCGAGGGGGGTCTCGCCGACGTGCCGACCGACCGGTTGGCCCTCGGCACGGTCGACACCTGGGTGCTCTGGAACCTGACCGGGGGCCCGGCCGGCGGCGTGTTCGCCACCGACGTCTCCAACGCCAGCCGGACGCTGCTCTTCGACATCCATGAGCGTGAGTGGGCCGGGGAGCTCGCCGAGCTGTTCGGTCTCCCGCTCTCCTCACTCCCCGAGGTCCGCCCCTCCTGCGGTCGGTTGGGGTGGGTGACCGAGACGAGTGGAATGGACGCCCTGGTAGGAGTGCCCATCTCGGGCATCGCCGGAGATCAGCAGGCGGCGCTCTTCGGGCAGGCGTGCTTTGAGCCGGGCATGGCCAAGGCCACCTATGGAACCGGTAGCTTCGTACTCACCAACGTCGGACCAGGCTGCCCGGCACCGGCCGACGGTCTCGTCACCACCATCGCCTGGGACCTCGGCGAATTCGGCCACGGCCCCACCTACGCCCTGGAGGGGTCGTCCTTCGTGTCCGGCGCGGCGATCCAGTGGCTGCGCGACAACCTCAAGATCCTCGAGCGCTCCGACGAGCTCGGCGCCCTGGCTGCCTCGGTCCTCGATTCGGGCGGAGTGACCATCGTCCCGGCGTTCACCGGCCTCGGCAGTCCCTGGTGGGACCCGGGCGCCAGAGGAACGGTCCTCGGGCTCACCCGGGGCGCTGGTCGGGCCCAGCTGGCCAGGGCGGTGGTCGAGTCCATCGCCTTCGGGGTCCGGGCCATGGTGGACACCATGTCCGTCGCCGGTTCGGAGCCGAAGATGCTCCGCGTCGATGGCGGGGCAGCCGCCATGGACGTGCTCCTCCAGCTTCAAGCGAACCAGCTCGGCATCCCGGTCGCTCGACCGACGTCGCTCGAGTCCACCGCTCGCGGCGCCGCGATGCTTGCCGGGCTGGCCGAGGAAGCCTGGGGGTCGTTGGACGAGATGTCCTCGCTCTGGCGCCTCGACGCCGAGTTCCTGCCGGTCGAGGATCGAGCGACAAGCGACGCCGCCTACTCCAGCTGGCTCCGAACGGTCGAACGATCGCGGGAGTGGGTGTGAGCGCTCAGGGCGCCGGGCCGAGCTCCACCTCGTAGCCCACGGGGACCAGCGGCTCGTCGACGTAGGGGCACTGGGCCAGCCGCGCGATCTCGACCATGAGGGCGTCGGTGAACGAGCGGAACCGCTCTTGGGCGCCGGGACCACTTTCATCGTCGACCAAGACCATGGGCGGACCGAAGTACGTCCTCACTGGCAGAAGCGGCCGGAGCCATCTCGAGCCACGGGGTTGGACGCGGTCGGTACCCGAGATCCCGACCGGGATGACCGGCACCCCGCACTGCATGGCCAGGCGGGCCACACCGGTGCGACCTCGGTGCACCGCGCCGTCGGTGGACCGGGTCCCCTCGGGGTAGATGGCGACGAGCTCCCCGCGATCGAGCACCTCTTTGGCCGCGGCGAGCGCCCTCTCCGACGCGTCGCCGCCCGTACGGTGGATCGGGATCTGGCCCACCGCCCGGACGAACCACGCGGTCCGCCGGGCGTCGAAATACTCGGCCTTGGCCAAGAAGGTGACTCGTCGTCGCACCGCTAAGGGCAGGAACAGCGAGTCGCAGAACGACTGGTGATTGGCGGCGAGGACGGCCGGACCAGAGTGAGGGAGGTGCTCGCGACCTTCGATCCGCCAGCGGAAGACGACCCGGAACAGAGGCCAGAGAACTGCCTTGAGCCCCCAGTAGAGCATGGGCAACGCTACCTGCGGTCGCGCTCCGGTGCCTGAGGCACGCCGGCAGTCCTAGGAGACTGCTGAAGTAGGGGTCGTCTGGGAGAGGACCCACGTCGAGGCGACCAGGACCTGGTCCGCACGATGTGCCTGCTCGGAGTGACCGGATGGGCCGGTGGTTTGACCTCAGGCGTGGAGGCGTCGGTCTGGC
>DAHUZT010000046.1 GCA_027315005.1 Acidimicrobiaceae bacterium
TTGACGATGGGGGTTGTCCGGGTTCATGTCCACCAACACCACGGACTGCCACACGCCGAGTTGGAGCTCGCCGCCGAGGACCGGAAGCAACGCAGAAGGACTGAGCAGCGCCGGGAGCAAGTGGTCGGCACCGTGCCCGGCCGACCCGTGGCGATGGGCGTAGCGGTCGTCGCGAGGCAGCAGACGACCGAGGAGCTCGACCAGGTCCTGTTCGGATCCCGATCCGGTCTCGATGACGGCCAGCGCCGCGGTCGCGTGCGGGACGAATACGTGACACAGACCATCTCCCTTCCCCGAGCAGAACTGCCGGACGGATCCGGTCAAGTCCGTGATGATCCGCTTCGCGGTGTCGATCCGGAGTATCTCGCTTTCCATTCCCCGGGGATCCTGGCTAGGTGGTCCTGGCGGCGGTGACGGCGGCGGCGATCTGGTCAAGCGACCAGGCCACGCCTTCGGTGACGATGCGCTCACCGCGTTGAACCAGGACGAAGAACGGGCCCGAGTGGACGCCGTAGTCCTCCCAGGCCTCGTCCGACATGACGACCGTGGCACCTCGAGCTCGCTCGAGCACCGCGGCGGGGTCTTCGTCGGCGCGCCGGGTTACCACCAGACGCACCAGATCCCCAGGCAACGGTGACGCTCCTAGCTCCGCACAGTCATCCCAGAGTTCCTGGCACCCCTCACAGGTCGTCGAGAGGAACATGAGCAACGTCCAGGGCTCCGCCAATCGATGCACGATCGGCTCGCCCACCACCGTGACCCCGACGAGCGGCCGCACCGTAGCTCGTCGATGGCCGAGAAACCTCGGGACTTCGACGAGATTGCGAAGGTCCGGACGGCGGGGCGGACGCGCCGACACGAGGGTCAGCCCGACGATCGGGCGAAGCTCTCCGGTTCCAAAGCTTCGATCACCTCAATCGATCGTCCATGCCCACACCAGCGACAAGAAACGTCGTGAACCTGGTGTTCGAGCACCTCCTCGTCTTCGATGACCAGCTCCCCGCCCACCGTGAAGTGGTGGAACGCCTTGGTCGTCTTGGTGGTGGTCACGTCGAAACGGGTGAGGTTGCCGCACGCCGAGCAGCGGTACCGAGTCATCGCACCACCGTATCGGGATCGGCGCTCCGAGGCGGCCCAGCCCTAGATGCGACGGAGCAGCTCAGCCTTCTTGTGGGCGAACTCCTCCTCGGACAGGATGCCCTGACGGCGGAGGCGGTCGAGGGCGACCAGCTGATCGGGAACCGACGACGCGGGCGGGCTCACCGGAATGCCCCTCGGCGGGGTGGCCGCCGCCGAGTCCGATTGCCCATATTGGGCGCCGACGATGCCCCGCTGCCGCTCGAGGGTGGGCTGGTGCAGGGAGCCCGCCCAGCCCTCGTCGAGCTCGCTCAACTGTCGGTTGATGACCCGTTGCAGCGCCCGGGGTCGGCGAGCGTCGTCGATGGCCAAGCCGCCCTCCTCCCCTTCGACCTCGAGGACGAGACTCCCCGAACCGATGAGCCGTTCCAACGGGCGCTGCGTGCAGTGGGTGTCGACGATCCGCTGGAGCCGGATGTTCACCAAGCGCCTGGCCAGGACACCGCTTCGAAGCACGATCCGCCGGTCGGTCACCACCAGGCTGGTGGTGAACCAGCGGGCCAATCGGCCAGCCAGCCAGAGGGCGGGAATCGCGACCAGCACCTCCAGTACCCAAGCGACCGCCGCAGGCGCCTTGGGGAACTCGTGGATTACCACCGCGACCAGCGCGACCGAGGCTGCGGTGAGGAACAGCGGGCCGGCGAAGAAGACCCAGTGTGGGCGCAGATCGACCAGGACGTCCTCGTTTTCATCGAGGAGATCAGTCGAGATCGGCACTGCGCAAGAGCGTACCGAGCGATAGCTCGCCAGCGGTGCGTCGGGCGTCACGGCCGGACACTGAAGCGAGGTCGCGGGCCAGGAGGCTTCGATAGACCCCGAGGCCATGCATGACCTCCACTCGCACCGCACCGCCGACATGAGGACCAGCAGGTCGGCCTTGGTGAGGATACTGAAGCGAGGTTCCGCGGCCGTGGCCGTCCTGACCGGATCGGCCACCCTCGGGGTGACGTTCACCCTGAGCACCCAGGTTCCGGCGTTTGCCGACGGGCCGGCTCCCTGTTCGGTCGGTGGTCCGCCGTACCCCTACGCCGGCTTCTGCGCGACCTACTCGGGAGCGAACACCTGGTACGGGTCCTACGGCCCGGGGTTCCCCACCGACGAGGGGTGGGGATTCTGCGCCGACCCGGCCGCCAGTGGGGGGGACTATCCGGCTCCCGACTACGCCTATGTGGCCTCGTCGGCGCCCCCCGGAGCCGACACCGCCGACGCCGGCGCGCTCGGCTTCGCGTTCAGCGAGGCGCAGGTGCTCGGGCTGTGGGGCGGCTCCACCGGTCGGTTCACCACCGACCAGGCCGCCGTGGCCGGCAAGCTCCTCTACGACGCGGTGGTCTGGTCGAGCCCGGTACCGGCTATGGATCCTGGGGTCCTGGCCGCGTACCAGGCACTCGACGGTTGGTACAGCGCGGCGGCCGGCGCGACCGGCGGGCCGCAGCTCACGGCAGCCATCACAAGTGGATCGACCAGTTTCACCGGCCAGACCACCTACGAGGTTACCGCCCGGTTCCCCGGCACCGGCCAACCGGTCGTCGGCCTTCCGATCGAGCTCAGTCTCACGGGTGCCTCATTCGACAGCTCGACAGGACCATCCACCGTCACCGAGGCCACGGACGCGTCCGGGCAGGCCCTCTTCAGCGTCGTGGCCGCTTCGCCGGGGCAGGTGACCCTGGAGGCCAGCGTTCCCGGTGGGATCGGCCGGCCCGGGCTCTCCTTCCTCTCGCCGAGCACCGGGGAGCTCGGCGCACAACGGCTAGTGGGATTCTCCTCTCCCGTCCCCCTCAGCACCGCCGAGCAGATCGTGGCCCTGCCCACCACCGGAACACTCTCGATCGTGAAGGGAGGGGACGACACCGCCTACTACCCGCTCTCGGACGCCGTGTTCATCGTGGAGCAGGGGACGACGACCGTGACAACCCTCACGACGGGGAGCAACGGGACGACACCTCCCTCCCCGCAACTCCCGATGGGCACATACACGGTGCACGAGGAGGTCGCGCCGAACGGCTACGCGACCTCGGCGGACCAGACGGTCTCGGTCACGGCCGGGACCGACACGGTGGTCTCGTTCACCGGCGCCAACGAGGACCACGTCCTGCCGGCGTCTCTGACCATCGAGAAGACCGAGCTCGCGACCGGAGCTCCTTTGGCGGGAGCGGTCTTCGACGTCGCCTACGACTCGGGAAACGACGGGACCTACCGGGACATCGGCACCTGTACCACCTCGTCGAGCGGGTCATGCGCGCCAGCAGGGAACGACGGTGCCGACCACTTCCTCCCCGGTCGCTACCGGATCACCGAGACGGCCCCGCCACAGGGATTCGCCCCTCCGAGTCCGGCCTTCCAGGTCGTCAACCTGCTCGCCGGGGAGTCGGCCGACGTGAGCTTCGGCGACGCGAAGCTCGTAAGTGCGGTGTTCGAGAAGGTCGCCAGCGGGAACGTCAACCCTGCTGAGCTGAAGCTCGACGGGGCGCTGATCGAGGTCGACGAGGGAGCGCCCGGCGGACCTTCGGTCGCCACCTGCTCGACCAATGCCGCCGGAATCTGCACCACTCCCACCGTCCTCAGCTCGGGCACCAAATACTGCTGGATCGAGCGGGCCGCCCCGCCGGGGCTGGCGGATGGCGCCAACGGCTGTTTCACCGCCGACGACTCCCAGGCTAACCAACCCATTACGGTGACCGACCCGGGCGAGTTCGTGGCGATCGACGTGAAGAAGGTCGATGTGGCCAATCCCGCTATCGGATTGCCAGGGGCCACGTTCAACCTCTACCGGGTAAGCAGCCCGTCGGTGCCGAGTGCCATCGCCGCGGCGCCTAGGGGGTACTCGGGTGGCGGCGTCCTCGTCGCCACGACCACCACCGGGCCTGACGGGGTCGGAGCCTTCCCGTTGCAGTTGCCGGGCTACTCGTACTGCGCGACGGAATCGCAGGCACCGCCAAACTACGAGACCAACTCGACCCCGCAGTGCACCCCCTTGTTGGCGGGAACCACAACCGCACCACCCGCGACGACCAGCCTCACCTTCGCCGACACCGAGGAGACGGTGGACCTCAAGGTGTTCAAGTACAACTCGCTCCTCCCGTCCACGGGCATCCCTGACGCGACCTATGACCTCTACGTCCAGGGCCCTCCCCCGCCAAGCGGAGTCCAACTCCCTCCACCGACCGGCGCCGCCATCGAGCCGGGCGACACCTGGTACGCGCGAGGGGTGACCGACCAGGACGGTCGGCTCTCATTCGTCGTCCCCGCCGGCTACGCCTGGTGCGTCGTGGAGGTCAGCGCACCGCTGAACTACGTCCTCGACCCCGCCCTGCACTGCTCGGCCGTCGTCACCGCGACATCGGATGCAGCAGCGTCGACGATCGCGATCGGAGAGACACTCGCCACCTTGCACATCAGCGCGTATAAGTACGACGCGCTCCAGGCGAACACGGTGATACCCGGGGCGACCTACGAACTCCTGGCCGACGGCTCGCAGCCACCCGGTACTCCGGGGGAGGTCCCCAAGAACGCCGTCGTACCCTCGGGCGACGCGTTCTTCGCCGAGGGGTCCACCAACGCCCAAGGCGTGCTCAGCTTTGCCGTTCCCGCTGGATACTCATGGTGCCTTCACGAGCTGACGGCACCGCCCGGTTACCGAACCGACGCCGCCTACCACTGCACCGCCGTTCTCACCACCGACACCAGCAGTACCGCGGCGACGTTGGCGGTTCCCGAGACCCCTCTCACGGGGAGTCTGCCGTTCACCGGGTTTCCCGCCCTGTGGGTCGGCGGCGTGGGTGGGACACTCGTCGTGATGGGTGCCGCCCTCCTCGTGACCGACCGCCGCCGGCGAGTTCGTCGGTGACCGGGGTGACGACGGTCCCTACGGGACGACCACCGCCCGACCCCGCACGCTTCCCGAGCGGAGGTCGGCGTAGGCCTCCGCAGCCCGGGCCAGCGGGTAGGTCTGCACCCGAGCCTCGATGCGACCCGCCCTCGCGAGGGCCAGCACCTCGACCAGCTCGGGCAGGGTGCCCCAGTAGGTGGTGGCGATCGACGCCTCGTAAGGAACGCCGAAGAAGCTGACCGGCAGGCTTCCGCCGCCGATGCCCACGATCGTGAGGTGTCCAAGCGGTCGGACCACCGCCACCCCCAAGGCCATCGTGGCGTCGGTGCCCACGAAGTCCAGCACGACGGCGGCACCCTGTCCTCCGCAAGCTTCCCGTACCGCCGCCGCCGCGTCTGGACTGCTCTGCACGACATGGTGTGCGCCCAGCTCCTTGGCCAAGACCAAGGACTCCTCGCGCTGGTCGACGGCGACGATGGTCGCCGGGCACAACGCCTGGAGGATCTGCACGGCCATGTGTCCAAGACCCCCCACGCCGATGACCACGACCGTCGATCCCGGGACCAACAGGTCCAGCGATCGCTTGACGGCGTGGTACGGGGTCAGCGCGGCGTCGGTCAACGGTGCCGCCTGCACCGGATCGAGGTTCCCGAGGGAAACCAGGTGGCGCGGGTTGGGCACGATCATGAGCGGCGCCATCCCGCCGTCACGCCCGAGCCCAGCGCCCATGACTCCGATCTCACCCTGGTGTTCGCAGTAGTCCTCCATGCCGAGAAGGCAGGTCCGGCAGCGACCGCAGCCCCAGGGCCCATAGATTGCGACCGGCTCGCCGACTTCGACCCCTTGGACTCCAGGACCGAGCGCTTCAACCCACCCGGCGTTCTCGTGGCCCAGGGTGAAGGGCAACGAGAGCGGGAGCAGACCCGGGGGGAATTCGTCGGTCAGGTGGAGATCGGAATGGCAAGCTCCGGCTCCGCCAATACGGACCAAGACTTCGCCCGGCCCAGGCTCGGGGTTCGGAACCTCCCGGAGCTCCGCCTCGTGCTGCCAGGCCGTCATTTGAAGTGCCTGCACGCTCCACCTCCTCACCTCCGGAGAGTGACCAAATCAGTGTGACGCTTGGCACCGCCGGGCGAAAGGGTCCAAGGCCCCGAGCGTCCCGCGGTGAGGAACCAGCCGGCCCTCGGGTGAGCGGTCGAGGGTCCCTCATCGCCAGCGACGCGATGGCCTCCCACCAACGCGGCCGGGTCGCCACGACCGCCTTGACCTGGGGTTGCGGGTGTCGGCAGCCACGAATCCGCTCGACGCGCCAGCCACGACCCCGACTAGCGTCTCTTCCGTGGTTGACCTGGCCGGACCCAGAGCCGCCGGCTATCGGCACATTACCGTCGATCTCCTCACCCCCATTCTCGGGGCCGAGATCTCCGGTGTGGACCTCGACTCGCTCGACCATGAGACGTGGGGCGAGATCGAACGAGCCTTTGCCGATCACCTGGTTGTCTTCTTCCGCGATTAACACCTCTCCCCCGAGTCGCACAAGGCCCTGGGCCGGCGACTGGGCGAGCTCCACGTGCACCCGGCCGCACCCTCGCTCAAGGGCCACCCCGAGATCATGATCATTCACGCTGACGAGCGTTCCACGGTGGTGGCGGGGAACGGATGGCACACCGATGTGAGCTGCGACGAGCGGCCCACGACGCTTCCTCCCACCGGCGGAGACACGATATTCGCCTCGATGTACGCGGCCTACGACGACCTCTCCGACACGATGAAGGCCTTCTTGGCGCCGTTGCAGGCCAAGCACGAGTCCCTTCACGTCTATGCCGGACGGTATGGGACAAAGAAGGAGGGCTCGAGAGACGGGTCATTCCCCGAGTCGGTGCACCCGGTCGTGCGTACCCACCCCGTCACCGGCCGAAAGGCGCTTTACGTCAACCGAGCCTTTACCACCAGAATCCTCGGGTTGTCGCCGCTCGAGAGCCGATCGCTGCTCGACATGCTCTTCACCCACCAGGAGAATCCCAAGTATCAATGTCGCTTCCGGTGGCGGCCGAACTCCGTGGCGATGTGAGACAACCGTTGCGCCCAGCACTACGCCATCTGGGACTACTACCCACAGGTTCGTAGCGGTGTCCGGGTGAGTGTGATCGGTGAGCGACCCGAGTAGCACGGAGACTGGGCCGACCGAGGACGAGATCCGACTCTTCTCCTTTCAGGTCTGGAGTTACAAACAAGGGGAAGCGGTTTCCCTTCTCGTCCACCTCGGAACCCGGCTCGGGCTCTTCCGTCAGCTGCGCGACTCCGGAGCGGTGAGTGCGGCGGAACTAGCTGAACACACCGGTCTGCAAGAGCGATGGGTCCTCGAATGGCTCCGGGCGATGGGCGCGGCGCGACTCCTTGCCTGGCACGAAGATGGCCGCTTCGAGCTCTCGTCAGCGGGGGCGGCCGTATTGGTCGACGAGGATGACAGTTTGTTCTACGCGGCCGGTGCCTTCGGCGCGCCGATGGACCCAACGCTCGTCGACGACCTGGCCAATGCCTTCCGAACCGGCCGTGGCTATCCCTATGACCGGCAGGGTCCTGCCGGTGTCCACCGCACCGAGCGAATGCTCGGACCCTGGACACGCCTCGCCCTCGTTCCTCGCATCCTTCCTTCTCTCGAGGGGGTGGTGGAGAAGCTCGAACGTGGTGCTCGGGTTGCCGACGTCGGCTGCGGCGCTGGCGTGGCCCTGCTCGCCATCGCACGAGCCTTTCCGGCGAGCGAGGTGCACGGTTTCGACCTCTCGTCGAACGCGATCGAGCGGGCCCGACAGCTCACAGCGCAGAACGGTGTGACCAACGTCACCATCCACCATGTTGGCGCGACCGACCTCCCCGACGAACCGAGCTTCGACCTCGTACTCACCCTCGACTGCCTTCACGACATGACGAGACCGGACGAGTCCATCGCGGCCATCCGGCGGGCCATCAAGAACGACGGGACCTGGTTGATCAAGGACATACGCGCCGCTCGGGAAGCCCGCGACAACCTGGCCAACCCGATGGCCGCGCTCATGTACGGGTTCTCCATCACCTCATGCATGTCCTCCGCCCTGTCAGAGCCGGGTGGGGCCGGGCTCGGGACCCTCGGCCTCCATCCGGGGTTGCTCGAAGAGCTCACCAGGGCTGCCGGTTTCGGCACTTTCGTGATGCACGACTTTGACGAGCCGGCCAACTTCTACTACGAGGTACGGCCGTAACCGGAAACCGTCCCACCCCCGTGGCCAGGTGACGGGCACCACGACTGGAGGAGTGATGGCGACCATTCGAGACCACCTTGAGGCGCGGGTGGCCGTCCCTTCGAGTTGGAGCACGGACGGTTCGCGGCTGCTCATTCAGTCCAATCTTCCCGGAACGATGCAGCTCTTCGAACTCTCGGTGGATGGCTCGATGAGTCAGCTGACCGATGACAACGAGCCGGTGAGCGGTCGCTACCTTCCCGCGACCGACCGGATCGTCGTCCAGAGGGACCAGGGGGGCAGCGAGCGCAGCCAGCTGTACTTTCTGACCGCTTCGGGCGAACTCGAGCCATTGGTGGTCGAACCCGAGTGGATCCACGACGCTGGCGGTGCGAGTCGCGACGGCCGGTTCCTCGCCTACCGTACCAATCGTCGCAACGGCACTGACTTCGAGGTCTACGTGGTCGACGTCGACTCGGGCGAGGAGCGTTGTGTCCACGCCGAGGGTGGGTACGTCGTAGCCGATGGGTTCTCGCCGGACACCTCCTGGCTCGCAATCATTAAGGAGACCGAGCGCTGCGGGGACAACGACGTCCTGCTCGTCCACACGGCCACCGGCGAGATCGTCCACGTCAATCCACACGACGACGAGGCAAGCGCCACTGGACCGGCATGGCTTCCAGACTCCTCGGGGTTCTTCTTCGCGACCGACATTGGTCGGGACGTCCCAGCCATCGCGTTCTATGACATGACCACGCGATCGTTCGACTGCGTGCTCGAGACAGGGTGGGAGTGCCAGTGCGCCGTCGACTGGGAAGGTCATCACCTGCTGGTGGTCGCCAACGAGGCGGGTTGGACCCGAGCGGAGCTGCGCGACCCTCGGACCCTGAAGTTCGAGGGCGAGGTCCCCCTTCCCGGTAAAGGTGTCGCCATTGCCTGGTGCTTCTCCAAGGACGGGCGCCACCTCGCCTTCCACTTCACCTCCGCCACCCTCCCCGGTGACGTCTGGTCATTCGACACCGGGTCCGCCGAGTTGCGTCGGCTCACTGAGAGTCCGTGCTCGGTCGAGCTTTCGGACCTGTCCGAGCCGACATTGCATCGATACGAAGCGCAAGACGGCGAGTCCGTGCCGGTCTTCCTCTACCGTCGCACGACGGCCCATGGCAGCACCCCGGTGGTCGTCGTGGTGCATGGCGGCCCCGAGAGCCAGGCCAGGCCGAGCTGGAACCCGGTAATCGGTTATCTGGTCGAACGGGGCTACGC
This sequence comes from Acidimicrobiaceae bacterium, assembly GCA_027315005.1. Lineage (GTDB taxonomy): Bacteria > Actinomycetota > Acidimicrobiia > Acidimicrobiales > RAAP-2 > Bog-756. Next base: position 9,445 of record DAHUZT010000046.1, read on the forward strand.
CGTCGCCGTCCCCAACGTCCGGGGTTCGACCGGCTACGGCAAGCGCTACCAACACCTCGACGATCGGTGTCTCCGACTCGATTCGGTTGCCGACCTCGCCGCGCTGCACGAGTGGCTGAAGGCCCAGGACGGCATCGACGCCACCCGGGCTGCCCTCTACGGCGGTTCCTACGGGGGTTACATGGTGCTCGCCGGACTCACCTTCCAACCGGACCGATGGGCGGCCGGGGTCGACATCGTCGGCATCTCCAGCCTGGTGACCTTCCTCCAGAACACGTCGGCCTATCGGCGCCGGGTGCGCGAACGGGAGTACGGGTTCTTGGATGTCGACAGGGCATTCCTGCGGGAAGCCTCACCGCTCACCCACCTCAACCGCCTCCGGGCCCCGCTGTTCATCATCCACGGCGCCAACGACCCCCGGGTGCCACTGTCCGAGGCCGAGCAGCTGTACGCGACGCTCAGGGAGAAAGGGATTCGTTCTGAATTCCTCGTCTACCCTGACGAGGGGCACGGCCTCCAGAAGCTGGTCAACCGGCTCGACGCTTATCCCAAGGTGGTCGACTTCCTCGACGATGTCTTGGGAGGTCGCTCTCGTGAGTGAGATCCGTACCGGGTCCTAGTCGTTCTGCTTGACCGGCCTCCACCCCTGTGACCATCTTTGCTCGTTCAGAGTCCGCAAGGCGGCTACCGGCACGCGGCTTTGGTTCCGATGCTCGCACTGTCTCAAGAGAATCGGGGAACCGTTCGGTCCGGTCGGCGCCCTCCGGTGTACGCCCGCAAACTGCCAGACGCCGGGAGAAATCTCGGACGTGCTGTTTCTCACCACCCCACTCTGGCAGGTGTTGCCCCGTTGTTGCCTAGTGTCTCGATTCAGAGATTCACAAGAACACAAGAAATCCTGAGGAACCGGGAATTTTGCCCGCCTCGGCGCGTTCTCCCTTCCATCGGCGACGATGGGAGGCCAGATGGCGCAGCGTGGACGACCCAAGGCAGAGCTCGTGCTGAGCGACGAGGAGCGCGAGACGCTCCAACGTTGGGCGCGGCGACCCAAATCGCCCCAGTCGCTGGCACTGCGCTCCAAGATCGTGCTCGCCTGCGCCGAGGGAAGAACGAATCAGCAGGTCGCCGTGGCTCTTCACTGTTCGGACACGACGGTCGGCAAGTGGCGGAGCCGCTTTGTCGCTCGACGGCTCAAGGGACTCCCCGACGAGCACCGCCCGGGCGTGCCGAGGAAGACCACCGACGACCACGTCGAGGCCGTCGCGCGACCAGCCACCCTGGCTGGGCGGCGCCGGAGGAACCCCGTTGGGCCTGGTCGAACAGGGACCGAGACCAAACCGGCCGAGGAGTGGGGTCAAGGAACCGCTCCCGGGTTCAGGTGGGGCTGATGCTCACCGAATCGCCGCCGGTGGCGGCTGATCGGTAACAGGCATCGACAATGGTGTGGGCCCTGACCGCGGTGTTGAAGTCCGGGAAGGCCGGCTCGTCCCGAAGCACCGCTTCGACGAAGGCGCCGTCGGGGTTGTGGTGGACAGGGGCCAGCCTGTCGACCTCGGCGGTGAGGGCACGATCCTGGAGACTTTGGACCTCGGCGCCCGACTGCCAGCTGATCGGGCCCCACCAGTCGTTCTCGATGACGAACATGGTCCGCTCGCAGAACACCTCGCAGCGACGGGTGCTGGGCCGCTCAAGGATGTCATGCCAGACCGTCATGAGATTCCCGCTGGCGCCGCCACCGAATCCAAAGCTGACGGAAGCTACGTCCTCGATGCCAGGTTGGGCGTGAATAGCGCCGCTGCGGGCGCTCAGCACTTCGATGCCACCGCTGACCCAGTCGATCATGTCGAGGTCGTGGATGGAATGCTCCAGGAGCACCCCGGACCCCGCCAGCTCGACATCGGCGCGCCAGGTGGACGCGTAGCTGCCCTGAATTGGCAGGTACTGGTCGTCGCGGAACGTGAGCCCCATGAGAACGCCACTTTCCTCCCGGCCCATGAGGTGGACGAGCAGGTTGTAAGCCGGGGATCGGCGCATGATGAGACCGACCTGGTTGATCACGCCCGCGGCTTCCACTCTCTCGGCCATAGCCTTGGCTCCGGCCAGGTTGGTGGCCAGAGGTTTCTCACAGAAGATGGCCCTGCCGGCCATGACGGCTTCTCCGACCAGGCGGGGATGTTCCGAGGTCCAGGTGCACACGTAGACTGCGTCGCAGCCCTCGATCACCTCCGCCTCGCTGCGGGCGATCGTGGCTCCCGTACTCTGCGCGAAGCTGGCTGCCCGGGATGGGTCGATGTCGTAGACGCCGCTGAAGACGATCTCGGAGCGGCAGCGCTGGAGTGATCGGGCATGGAAGGCGGCTATCAGTCCCGCACCTAGGAACCCGACCTTGAGGGCCATGCGGTCACTCCTTACTCGTTGTTGCCCGATGCCTCGGCGCTCTTGGATGCTGCCGCGGCTACCAACTGAGATCTGGTGCCCGCTCCGCCTCGAGGCAACGGCCCTAGGCGACGACGAGGCAACTCGGATTCAGGAGCCATCGAAGGCCAGCACCCCGGTGAGGGACCTGGTCCCATGCCCGGCCGAATCGACACCGTCGAGGTGAACCCGACGGGGAGGGCCCCCATCGAGGGGAAACTCGAAGATCCACCAGCGCCCCTCCCGGTTGGAATGGACCAGTAGGTGGTCCCCGGTCGGATCAGCGAAAGGACCATGGGTTTGACCGCGGTCGTCGTTGGGGAGGGCTACGGGTAGCCCTCCCTTCGCCGGCATCCGCTGCACGCGATGTTCGGCGGTGGCGGCGGAGAAGAAGAACAGCTCCTGGCCGTCTAGGGAGAACCAGGGACGGTAGGCGAGGGGTGAATCCGCTATCTCCTCGGGGATACCGCCATCAACGACCACCCGCTTGAGGCGCCCATCGGATACATAGACGACCACGGTTCCGTCGGGGCTCCAACACGGTCTTTGGTCTTGGCTCGGCCCGTCAGTCAGCTGGCTGAGCTGAGCCGAGGCGATGTCCAGGACGAAGATGTTGCTCACCGCGCCTCGGGCAGGGATCCCGGAGCTGGCTCGGGAGCCCATAGCTTCGATCGGATCAGCGCCCTCCGTGAGACAGAAGGCCAGGCGTCGCCCGGATGGATCAAAGACCGGGTGGCGTCCCCCCTCGGGACCGATCGGCTCCGGCGGCGCCGAGCCGGCGGTATCGGCTAACCACAGGCGGGGCTCGCCTCGCTCTGCGCCCCAGAAGGCGACCCTGGTCCCCTGCGGGTCGACATGGGCCTGCATGAAGTGCCCTTCAGGGGGCGAGAGCTGACACTGAGCGCCGTCGGGCAGACGACAGAAGACAGCCACGGGTCCAGGCTATCCCTGTTCTGGCGTGAGGACGTCTGGCGAAATTCGGAGCCACTGTACGCTGAACTGGTGGGGCCGGCAGGGATCGAACCTGCGACCGAGGGATTATGAGTCCCCTGCTCTGACCACTGAGCTACGGCCCCATCTCAGCGTCCGGCAAGAAATCTCTCAGAAGAACCCCTCGAGGCTCAACCGCGGCGACCGGAGCTACGCAACCGAAAAGACTAGAGCGTTCCCGGTCTCGACCCGGTGAGAGATGAGCAACGCAGCTCGATCCCAATGGGCGGGACCGGCGAACCCCCGATCAGGGTCCCGGGCCTGCTGAGCCCTGTCGAGGTGCTTCTCAGACATCGAATAGGCGCCACAGGAAAGAGGCGCCCGGAAGCTTTCCGGCCACGATGAGCGGCACTCGCACCCGCCTACCGGGAACGGTCACGACGGCGACCCCGAGCTCGCGGTGAGTGAATATCGGTGTCGCGATCCGACGCGGGATGAACACATTGATCTCCGGACGAAGCCCAGGGAGCCCCACTAAGGTCACCGATGTCGAGGCATCGACCGAGATCGGACTGGACCACGGCGCACGGACCACACCAACCGGCTTTCCCGATCGAAGGATTGGAACGGCCTCGAGACGGCTTTGGGCGCTGGTTACGAGCGACGTCGTGGCTGAAAATACCGCCTCCAAGGCGCTGGGCTGGATCGCTGTCGCTCGTTGCCGGAGGATGGCCCCGACGACCGTGGCGACGTGACCTGAGAAGACTTTTTGGGCTGCGAAGACGAAACATCCACCGGCCTCGGGGGTAAAGCCGGTCTTCACGCCGATGATGCCATCAGTACCGAGCAACGCGTTCACGTTGTACTGCAGGCCCGCGGCCGGAAGCGCAACCTGGGGCTTGTCCACCAGCTGGCGAAAGGCCGGCAATTCCATTGCCGCCATGGCCAGGCGTACCTGATCTGCAGCCGTGCTGACCGTCGAGGGACTCACACCGCTCGCATCGGTGTAGTGGGTGTGCGAAAGGCCAAAGGAACGTGCCGTGGCGTTCATCTCGTTGACGAAAGCCGCTACGCTCCCCGAGACCCAGATCGCCAAGATCGTCGCGACGTTATTCCCCGAGGGAAGCAGCAGCCCCTCGAGCGCTTGGCGCTCACTCAGCTGCTCTCCCGCGTGCACCCGCACGACCGATTGCCCCGACGCCTTGTCTCGGTGATAGATCGTGACCTCGGCCGGAGTGATCGTGATCTCGGGTCCCGGAGCCCCAGGCGCGAGCGGGCGATCACGCAGCACGACGAAGGCCGTCATGACTTTGGCAATGCTTGCGATCGGAGTAGAAGTCTGGGGGCCGTGCGTGTAGAGGTTCCCCATCCCCTCTACCCCGAGCGCGGCCTCGCCCCCACTCGGCCAGCTCAAGGAGGGGCTCGGACCGGGTAGGGCGCCGTTCAGCACGAAAGCGCTGATCGTTGCCGCCGGTGCAGGTCGGGCTCCCTGCACCGACACGTAGGCCACTGCCGCCAGAACAACGATGACTACCGCAATCGTTCGCCGTCTCGTGGGTTCATCTTGGCCCAGCGCGCCAGCGTTGGGATCGCGGGCTTACAAGAGATCCGCGACTCTCCAACACCTTGCGCGTCCGTCTCACTTGGAACCGCCATGTCAGGTTCCAGAGCGCGCGAGCGGTGTAACTGGAGGAGCCGGGGGCAGATAGGGTGGAATCCCCATGGTCCTCGCGTTGGCCATGTCCAGGGAGTGTGGCGGCGTGAGATCGATTCCGTCGGGTTTGTAAAGATACCCGGGGGACGAACCCGGGACTCCAGTCACGCCGTACTGCCACACGACCTGGTTCGTTCGCGGATCGACGACGATCACGCGGTCATTCCAGTCGTCATTGACCAGGACGTCGCCGTTGGGAAGCGGTAGGGCCAACGACGGCTGGTCGAGTGCACCCGAACCAGTGGGTGAGTACCGCCACAGCACTTGGCCTGCCTGGTTGAATTCTTCCACCACTCCCGGCTTGGTATACGAAGCAGTCAGATACACGCCCGGGGAGACTTCGTTGGTGTCTGAGGGATAGTAGATGCCGGGCGGGTGGACCGACCACACGATGGTCCCCGACGGGGTCATCTCGTCGACCCAGTCACCATTGATCTCCGTGATCAGCCAGTCCCCGTTGGTCATCGGGAACATCCCGTTGGGACTTCCGAATCGGGTTGGCGGGTCGTGATAGCAGTAGGGCGTCGTTGTGCCGTAGACGTGGAGAGGAAGGACGCTCCCCTTCGCCAGGTAGAGGAGACGACAGTTCTTGATGTCCGCGGTAATGACATTTCCGTTGGGCAGGAGCATGGCGTCGTCGGGGTTGCTCAGGTATCCAGGGGCTGAACCTGGCACTCCGGGATCCCCGTAACGCCAGACGATATGCCCTGTACGCAGGGATATTTCTGAGATGACCATGTCAGATTCCTGGGTGACGAGGATGTGGGTCCCGCGAGTTCCGAAGAACGCATCATCGGGTCTGAGGAAACTCTGCCCGGGACCGAGATCGCCCGGTTCGGGAAACTGCCAGAGAATCCTTCCCCACTGATCCACGAGCAAGAGCCGCGAGTTGTTGCGGTCGGCGATCAGCACCGGTCCCGGCAATACCGAGGGATCCGATCCAGGTGCAAGGTGACCGGGTTGTCCGCGCACCTGACGCTCGGCATCGGCAAGCCACGTCTCCCACGTCCAGGGCCGTGAGCGGTTGCGCTGAGAAAGCGGGGGTCGTCGAGTGGTCGAGGCGCCTCTCGCGTTCGTCCTGGTCCCTGGCGCGCTCACCAGCGTCACGACCACGACGATGACGGTTGCCACGACTGCCAGGGTCACCACTGCTCGAATCGGCGATCGGCGAAGACCTCGACGTCGGTGAGAACCTCGACGTCGGCCAGAACGGTGCCGGTCTTGTGAGTCGGTCCGTCTCAACATGGAAGTGGCGGATCAAACTCCCCATTCCGTGCCCACCCGGTGAACCTAACCCGGCGAAGACGCCGTTGGGCATCGCGCGACCGACTGAGACGTTCTGATCGAGGCTCCTTCGCCGCGTGTAAGCATGCTTCGTCGATCTGCCGAGCCGCACACCTCCCGAACCGTTCGGAGCCCGACAAAGGGCTCAGCGAGTCACCGAATGCACCCGCAGGACCAAGGGCGCCCGGTAAGCGGCGTCAGCGGCATTACGGGTGAGAAGGTGATTCGAGACCAGTTGATTCAGCACGTGGCGCTGGCGCTGCTTCGCGAGGCCAAAGTGGCGTACAGGATCGTAAGCCGAGGGTGCTTGGGGGAGCCCTGCCAGCATCGAAGCTTCGGCCCAGCTCATTTGCCGAGGGCTCACACCGAAGTAGCCGCGTGCCGCGGCGGCTTCCCCCCAATAGCCGTTCCCGTAATAGACCGCGTTAAGGTACATGTCGAGAATCTGTTGCTTGGAGAACGTGAGCGAGAGCTTCACGCCGAGACCGATCTCCTCGAGAATTCCTCCGAGTCCTGCTCCGTGTGGATAGAGGATCTTGGCCAGTTGCTGGGCGATCGTGCTCCCGCCGGGATCCCCTCCGCGGCGCAATGTAGCCAGGCCGGCTCGGGCGGCGCCGTCGAAGACATTCAAGAACACATTCGAATAGAAGTGCTCGTCCTCTACGGCCACGACCGCGTCTGCCAACTTCACTGGAAGGGGCAGGCCGTCCATCGTGCCGTGATGAAATCGAAGCATCGCCCTCACGCGGCTCGGCGCATTGCTCACACTTGGAAGTGCCAGTTCGAAGGACACGCCGGCGAGGACCACCAGCAGGATCGCCGCGGCGACCACGAACGGCCACCTCCGCCGGCGATGGCGACTCACCTGCGCAGACGCCCTGTTGGTCACGCCAGCGGCGGGCTCTGGATTCGACAACCGAGATGTGTCTTCTTGGGGCTCGGCCAACGGTCGGCGCTCGGTGAAGAGCATCGACCGGCTCGTGTTCTGGGACCTTTTCGTGGGAAGAGCTTTCCGCCTTCGGGGCGTGAGCAGGAGTCGCCCCCCTTGTCGGGTGCGGGCAACCCCGAGTGGCCCGTCGATGGGTCCACCTGCTCGTGAGTCGCTCGGGGGGGCGGGGGATCCGGACTGGACCCGCATCCGGCCAAGACCTCCCGCGCCCCGACACCATTTCGAGTCGATCAATCGGTACGCTCGCTCAACGGTCGGGACCTACTCCACCAGTGGACTTCGAGGAAGGGGATCGACGTGGGCGACCATCCGATCGCGAACTTTGACTCGCTCCTCCGCAACCTCTTGACCTATGACTTGGTCGAGCAGAGCGAGGAGCGTTGGGTGCTCCGCCCCTCCGCCGCCCAGCGTCTGAGCGAACTCGCTGGTCAGTCCCGGCCACAAGCCCGAATCAGCGTCTATGTCGGATACTTCTGCGAGCGTTGCCACTCTGCCGGCATCACCCACGCCGTCGAAGGGAGCCGCCTCTGTGGTCGGTGCATCGCTGCCGCCGCAGACCCCGAGGAGGGGGGAATGCGGCAGGCCGTGCATCCGAGCCCGACTTCCGTTCTGGCTACCCGGGTGGAGAGCCAACGGCCCGCCGTGAGGAACCGGACTGCGACTTCGACGACTGGCCGTCCCGGTGTGGCCCCGAGACACGCGCCCCGCCGGCGAGGCCTCTGAGTCTTCGCGGCAGCCAAGCGCAACCTGCGAGCCCGATAGAGGACCCCTGGACTCTCGAACCTGCCGGGGACGACCGCCAGGTGTCTTCGGGCGAACGGCACCTCGCCCCTGGTGCCTGAGCGAACTGCCGGTACTTCGGTCGTGACAGGCTTCGGGCGCTGGCGACCGGACCCCGTCATGCATGTCGGGATCCCGATCCGCTTCGGCGTGTGTTCCGTTGAGCAGAACGGCGGGCCCGGCCGGAGACGGCACCCTGCCCCTGTTAAGCGGATCTACCACTTGAACCCAGTTACTGCATTTGTGTCGAAACACTCCGTTGACATCGATGAGAGTGCCCTAGAGGCCGCCCACGCCGAACTGGGAACGGCGAGCATGAAAGAGGGCGAGCATGAAAGAGACGGTCAACGAGGCTCTGAAGTGGGCCGGATCGGGAAGAAACTCGAGAGTGCGTACAGCTCTGGATCCCCTCGGCCGCCGGTCCCTGCCCCCTCGCGAGCAAGCGTGGCGCTGACCCATCTGATCGATTCCAGTGTGATCAGCCGTTTGCATGAACGCTCAGTCCGCGCTGTTCTCGATCCCCTTGCCGAGGCAGGTCGCATAGGTGTCCGTGGCCATGAAAAAGTCCCCGCGTGTGGCCAAGTTCGTGTCCCCGCTGGTGGCCACGAAAAGGTCCCCGCCCATGGCCAGATAGAGGTCCCCGCCCCTCGCTGAGACATCCACCGGAGAAGCCCTCCGGCTGGAGACGGTGGTGGTGCACACCGACCACTGCTCCAACCGGAGGGACCTCTATGAAATCAGCGAGGGAGAGAATGGACATGATCGCCGCCTACAGGGATGTGGGCAGCTATCGGGGAGCAGCCGCCATCTGCGGGACGACCGCCAAGACGGTGAGACGGGCGGTTGAGCGGGCCCACTCTGTCGGAGGGGTCGAGCGCAAACGCCGCGACAAGAACGTCGACGCGGTGCGTGACGTGGTGGTCAAGCGGATCGAGCGGACCAAGGGCCGCATCTCGGCCATGCGTCTGCTCCCCGAGGCACAAGCGGCCGGCTACTCCGGCTCGGCTCGCAACTTCCGGCGCCTGGTGGCGCAAGAGAAGGAGGCCTGGCGCAAAGAGCACCACCGCCCCCGGCGTCCCGGCGTGTGGTCGCCCGGCGAGACGCTCGTCATCGACTGGGGCCAGGAGGGTCCTCTGCACGTGTTCTGCGCCGTGCTCGCCTGGAGCCGCTTTCGTTTCGTGCGCTTCGCTGCCAACGAGACCGCCGGGACCACGCTGGGGCTGCTCGCAGAGTGCTTCGAGATCCTGGGCGGGGTGCCCAAGGTCGTCCTGGCCGATCGGATGGGGTGCCTCAAGGCGAGCACGGTGGCCAACCTGGTCGTCCCCACGCCCGACTACGTGCGCTTCGCCACCCACTACGGCTTGCGGCCCGACTTCTGTGAGGCTGCCGATCCGGAGTCCAAGGGAATCGTCGAGCACCTGGTCGGCTACGCCAAGTCCGACCTTCTCGTCCCCATCGAGGCGAGCATCGGCGATCTACTCGGCGCGAACAAGAGCGCCGTGAGCTGGTGCACCGAGGTGAACGGACAGATGCACAGCGAGATCTGTGCCGTCCCGGCACTCCGGCTGGACAGCGAGCGCCCGCTGCTCGGTCCCTTGCCGTCGCTTCGGCCCTCCATCGGCAAGCGCACGACGCGCAAGGTCGACCGGTTGAGCTGCATCCGTTTCGGCTCGGCCCGTTACTCGGTGCCGATCACCCTGGTCGGTCGGAGCGTCGAGGTCGAGGTGGCCGAGGGGCGGATCCGGGCGATCCACCTCGGGACCACCATGGCCGAGCACACCCTGGTGGCGCCGGGTGAGACGTCGATCTGCGACGACCACTACGGCGGTCCGAGACCCCGTCCCCACCGAGCGCCCCGGCCACGATCGGCCACCGAGCGCGCCGTGCTCGAGATCGGACCGGCCGCCGAGGCGTTCATCATCGCGGCGGCCGCTGCCGGGGCGTCGACGTTGGGCGCCGAGCTGCCCGAGCTGCTCCGTTTGGAGGCCGCGTTCGGGCGACCTGGGGTCATCTCGGCCCTGGAGCGAGCGGTTGCCTTCGGGCGCTTCCGGGTGGCCGACGTCCGCTCCATCCTCCAAGCAGGCTCGGGCGTCCCCACCCCGGCCGTTCGGGGAGATGCGCTCATCGTCGCGTTGCCGATGGTGGCCGTCCGCTCTCTGTCGGCCTATGCCCCCGAAGAGCTCGGATGAGCACCGTTGCCCCTCCCTTGCCGGCCGATCTGGTCACCGGGCTCAAACGCCTGAAGCTCGCCACGATGCGCTCCTTGGCCCCCGAGTTGCTGGTGGTGGCCAAAACCCAGCGTTGGAAGCCCGAGGAGTTCTTGCGCACGTTGGTCGAGGCCGAGATCGCGGCCCGTGACGCGTCGAACACTCGCAACCGCCTTCGGGCGGCCGGCTTCCCGGTCCAAAAGTCCCTCGAGGAGTTCGACCTCGCCTCATCCTCGGTGCCGAGGTCGACCTTCGACTACCTGGCCTCGCTCGAATGGATCCGGGCCAAGGAGAATCCGTGCCTGCTCGGCCCGGCCGGCACCGACAAGTCGCATCTGTTGGTCGCGCTCGGGCACGCGGCCGTCGAGGCCGGGCACCGGGTGCGCTACTTCTCGGCCGCCGAGCTGGTCGAGACGCTCTATCGAGGACTGGCCGACAACACCGTCGGCAAGGTGATCGACCAAACGCTTCGGGCCGACTTCGTCATCGTCGACGAGCTTGGCTTCGCTCCCCTCGATGACGCCGGCACCCAGTTGCTCTTCCGCTTCGTCGCCGCGGCCTATGAACGGGTCTCCCTCGGGGTGGCGAGCCACTGGCCGTTTGACCAGTGGGGGCGCTTCTTGCCCGAGCCGACCACGGCGGTCAGCCTGCTCGACCGACTGCTTCACCACAGCGTCGTCGTCCTGACCAACGGCGAGTCGTTCCGCATGCGCGAAGCGAAGCAGAAGGGAGGCCCGCAAAAGTCCTGATCGCAGTGCGAGGGGTGGGGACTTCTACTTGGCCAAGAACGGGGACATCAAACTGGCCGTTGACA
>DAHUZT010000053.1 GCA_027315005.1 Acidimicrobiaceae bacterium
GGCCCACAGGGTGTGGGTCGCGGTCAGGGTCTTTGGTGTGGCCACGTTCCCGAGCAACACGCTGATGCGGTTGCGGTCGGCGGATGCCGGCTCGGACTCGATCTCGGCCAGACGGGCGAGGGCCCGGTCCCCGTCGTAGCGGGTGGGAGCGAAACGGGGGCTGGTGGCCGTGACGCCGAGGTAGCCGAGCAACGGCGCGTCCGTCACCCGGTAGAGCACGGCGCGGCGCTGCCCGCCGACGTGCCGGTTTGGACACCCGGCGGGCAGGACGAAGAAGTCGCCGGTCGTCCACGACATCGTCGTGCGACCGTCCGGAGAGGGGATGGACAGCCAGGTGGCCCCATCGCCTTCGAGGCAGTAGTAGAGCTCGCTGGTGGCCTCGGGTTCGGTGATGATGGCCTCTCCGGGCTCGAGCACGCAGAAGGCGGCCAGCAGGCCGGGGCTGGTGGCCGGTCCCGGCACACCGAGGTCGGCCGAGAGGTCGAGTGGTACCAGGCGGGTACCGCCACCGTGGTGGAGTGCGGCCGGGAAGGTACGGATCGGCACCGGCGCGATGGCACCGGTGCCGATCGGGTCGGCGGCCTCCGAGTACTCGGCGAAGACGGCGTCCCCGGTCCAGTCCTCGTCGGCCCGGCCGATCAGAAGCGGCGTGGAGGGACTCGTCCCGTTGGTGGCGCTCATCCACCCAGTATCGCGCCCGACGGTTGGTCGGGCTCGGGCTCGGGGGTCGCGATAGCGTCCGGCGATGGCCACCACCCGGATCCAGGTGCCCGCCAACTGCGAACTCACCCTCGGCATGACCTGTGTCGACAAGTCCGAGCCGGGGCGGGTGGTCTGGCGGATGCGGGCCGACGAACGGTTCGCCAATCCGGCCGGCATCGTCCAGGGCGGCTTCCTCGGTGCGATGGCCGATTCGGCGATGGGATCGGCGACCATCACCTTCGCCCGGGCACGATCGCGATCGGTCGTCTCGTCCAACATGGAGATGAAGACCAGCTTCCTGGCCCCGGTGCGGGTCGGCTCGCTCCTCCAGTGCACGGCTCGGGTGATCTCCGGTGGTGAGCGTGTCTGCTTCTGCGAGGCGGAGATCATCGACGAGCCGGGAAAGGATTCGGGAAGGATCGTGGTCAGGGCCAGCTCGACCTACCTGTTCACCTCCCGGGAGTGAGGGCCTCCGGCGAGGGGAGGAGCTGACTGGGCAAGCGGGTGGTCCGGTGGTGGGTCCGAGGACCTGCCGCCATCGACCCCCTATAGTTCTGGTCAACTACTAGTTCTGGTCAAGCAGACCGCTGGGCGGGTGTTCGGGGAATGGCGCCGTAGTCTCCCCGATGGCCCGAGGGTGTCCGAGGAGGACCGTGGCCCACCACCGCATTCGCAGCAGAAAGCCGTCGGCCGGCGGTCTGAGGGAGTCGGGCACTGAAGCGCTCGAGCTGGTCATCGACTACGTCAAGCAAGAGACGCTCGAGCCGCTCAAGGGACTGGGCCGCTACATGGTCTTCGGGATCGTCGGCTCGGTCGCGCTTGCGGTCGGCCTGGTCGTCCTCGCCGTGGCGCTGCTCCGGCTGCTCCAGGGCGAGACTGGCTCCACGTTCCACGGCAATTGGTCGTGGGCGCCCTACCTGCTCACCCTGGCGGCCGTTGTGGCGGTCGCCGTCATGGCTGCCCTGGCTATCGGCCGCGGTCAGAAGCGAACGACGTCCCGCCAGTCGAAGGAGGACCGATGAGCACCGACCCCGATCGGATCACCCGTGACCAGATCGAGGCCAAGTTCCGCGAGTTGACCGGGGGGGTGGCCGAGGAGGTCGAGGCGACCCGCTCCCAGGCACTGACCGTGGGATTGGGCATCGGAGTCGCTGTGATCGCCACAGCCTTCCTGGTCGGTCGCCGGAGTGGTCGCCGGAGGTCCGCCGTCGTCGAAGTCCGCCGGATCTGAGCCTGTGGACGCCCTGCTCCGCTTCATCCGGGTCCAGGGGTTCCGCCGTGGACGTACCGGTAGCTCGGCCTGGTTCGTCGTCGGTACCGCCGCCTGGATGATCGCACGGGCCCGGCGGCGCGACGACGTGGTCTACCGCACCGAGCTGAAGCCGGGCGAGACCCTCGTCGTCGCAGCGTCTCCGCCAGGCAAACGTGGTCCGCGACGCGGTCGCTGAGCGGGTGGGGCCCGCAGCGGATCGGAGCCTCATCCGGGCCGGGGAGCGGGTGCTGCTGATCGACGGCAAGGAACGGCACTACCTCATCTCGCTCAGGGTCGGGTCCTCGTTCCACACCCACATGGGGATCGTGAGCCATGACGTGCTGATCGGGGCCCGCGAAGGGGCGACCGTGCTCGGGAGCACCGGACGCCGGTTCGTGGTGGTCCGTCCCACACTCTCCGACATCGTGCTCAAGATGCCCCGCGGTGCCCAGGTCATCTACCCCAAGGATCTGGGGGCGATCCTGGTCGCCGCCGACATCGCCCCGGGCTCGCGGGTGCTCGAAGCCGGCGTCGGGTCGGGCGCGTTGTCGATGGCCCTCCTCCGGGCGGGAGCGCGCGTGGTCGGTTACGAGGTCCGGGAGGACTTCGCGGAGCGGGCCAGATCGAACGTCGGGGCGTCGATGGGGGAGGACGTGTCCTACCGCATCGAGCAGCGTGATGTCTACCAGGGGATCGACGAAACCGGGCTCGACCGGGTGCTCCTCGATCTGCCCGAGCCGTGGAGGGCCCTGCCTCACGCCGAGCGGGCCATGCGTCCCGGTGGCATCCTCTGTGCCTACCTGCCGTCGATCAACCAGACCACCGAGTTGCGGGGGGCCTTGGAGGACAGCCAGTTCGGTATGGCATCCACCTTCGAGGTGCTGCAGCGGACCTGGCACATCGAGGCTCGTTCGGTGCGTCCCGACCATCGCATGGTGGGCCACACCGGCTTCATCACCACCGCCCGGCTACTCGTCCGCTGATCGTCCCGAATGGCGATCAGCGGAGCGCGGAGTCCTTCGGCACGCACCCCGGTCGGCCGGGTCAACCCTGCTCGATGAAGATGCACTCCCCTGGACACTCTTCGGACGCCTCGACCACCGAGTCCTCCAGGTCCTCGGGTACCGCGGCCATACCTCCGGAGCCCCCTGGCTCGTTCTTCACCTCGGAGTCCTCCTTCACATAGGCCAGACCGTCGTCGAGCAAGGTGAACACTGCGGGCGCGATCTCCTCGCAGAGGCCGTCTCCCGTACAGAGATCCTGGTCGATCCAGACCTTCATGAGCTTGTGTCTCTCCTCTGTAGCGACGGCGCGATCTGGTGTCCTCGGCGGGCCCATCGGACCCCGCTCCTCAACCATGCTACCGCCCGCGGTCAGGGATGCCGCTCCATGGTCGCCTCGGTCGCAACCTGCCCATGAGCCCGCAGCTGAACGGGAGAGACGCTCGAACTCAGCTCTTCCGATTCTCTCCGGCCCCCGTGGGTGGGACCTGCCAGTGGACCAGATCGGTGCTACGGGCGACTCCGATCTTCGCGTGACCCACCCCATCGAATTGGGTGAGTTCCTTGCTACCCGAATAGAAGAGGTAGTAATAACCGTCAGATGCTCTGGCGTTGCAGAGGAACGCCGAGTTGGCGTGCTGGAACCCGATGCTGGACAGTCCAGGACCGCTGTTCCACGATTGACCCGGGACCTGCAGCTGGCGTCCGTCGGACCACGAGAGCCAACCGGAGGGGACCGACGGATTCCCCGAAAGGGTGAACAGCCACGGTTGGTCGAGGGTGTTGGACATGGCCAGCAGTTGCCATCTGCCCCCCACCGTGAAGAGCTCGGTGTCCTCGACGGTGTCGCCATAGATGGCGATGTTGGGCCGCCCGACCGAGATCCAGGGACCGTGCAACGAGCCACTCGGCGACCACGCGATCTCGAAGGCTTGCCCGCTCACGTTGGTCGCCACCGGAAATTGGCTGGAGCCGACCTTGAAGCCGAGGAGCGCTCCGTGCCCGGTGAAGGCAACGACGGGATCGATCATGGGATCGTGGGGGTTCGGTGCCATGTTCGGTGCCAGCGGGTGTGGAGCGGACCAGGTCTCGAGATTGGTGGACGTCCGGTAGAAGGACTTGCTCGCCGCTCCGTCGGTCCCGCCCGCCGAGCCGAACGCGACGACGAACGTGCCGTTCGGGGTTCGAGCGACGTCCGGGCCACCAGCTCCGTTCAGACCGGGCTGGGCCGGCCAGAAGGTCGGCTTGCTCCAGTGGACGAGGTTGGGGCTCACCGCGGTTCCGACCTGCCAACGTACTCCTCCGGGTGACGAGGGATCGTTGGTGACGTAGCCGAACAGCATGTGCCACTGGCCCCCCGCCCAGAGGATGGCCTCGTCTTTCACTCCGGCGATCGGGGAGGAGAGGATCGGGTTCTTGAGCTTCGACCAGGCGACCGTGGGCGCTCCCGAACCGGGCACGACACAGGAGCGGCCAGCCCCTGCGACAAGAGCGGCATGGGTGAGCGGAGGGGAGAGGGCACCCACCGACGAGGCGGAGGAAGCTTCGGCTCCGCACCCGGTCAGGACCAGGGCCACCAGGGCGACGAGCAGCACGACGAGGGGCGGTCGCCTCCGGCACGCGGTGGTCATGGCCCTGTGTCTGATCGGTCGAAACTACCACCGGAGATCATGTTCGGTGCGCTGCTTCTATCCGCGTCGACCGATCGCCGCCCGGTCGCGTCGTTCGTGCCGGGCGCCGGTGTAGGGTCGCTCGGGCAGGCATCGTTCCAAAGGAGGTGAGTTCCACGGCTGATTCGAACGACGATCGACGATGGGATGCAACCACCGGCACGGGCGATCTGGAGAGCTGGCGCCTGCGAGCCCTCGAAGCCGAGGAGGAGGTCAACGCCCTGCGGCGTCGGCTGCAGGACAGCCCGCGGCGGGTGCAGACCCTGGAGGAGAAGCTGCTCGAAGCGAAGGGGCAACTGGCCCAGGCCGTGTCGCAGAACGAGAAGCTCACCTTCACCCTGCAGACGGCCAAGGAGCACGTTGCCAACCTGAGGGATGAGGTGGAGAAGCTCACCCAGCCTCCCTCCGCCTACGGGACGTTCCTCGGCTCCAACGACGACGGCACCGTCGACGTCTTCTCCGGTGGCCGCAAGATGCGGGTATCGCTCCACCCGGACATCGAGAGCTCCGAGCTGCGGCGCGGGAACGAGGTCGTGCTCAACGAGTCCCTCAACGTCATCCTGGCTCGCCAGGGGGACGGCGCGGGCGAGGTGGTAGTCCTGAAGGAGGTCATGGACGACGGCCGTCGGGCCGTGGTGTTCGGCCGGGCCGACGAGGAGCGGGTGGCCGAGCTGTCCGACGATCTGCTCGGGGTCCGGCTCCGCGCCGGCGATTCGGTGCTCATGGAGGCGCGTACCGGGCTGCTGATCGAGAAGCTGGCCCGTCCCGAGGTCGAAGAGCTCGTCCTGGAGGAGGTCCCGGACGTGACCTATGAGGACGTCGGAGGACTGGATGATCAGATCGAGGCCATCACCGACGCCGTGGAGCTTCCCTACCTCTACCGCGACCTCTACGCCGAGCACCGGCTGCCCGCTCCGAAGGGCATCCTGCTCTATGGCCCTCCGGGTTGCGGGAAGACCCTCATCGCCAAGGCAGTGGCCAACTCGCTGGCCAAGAAGGTGGCCGAGGTCACCGGGAACACCAACGCCAGAAGCTACTTCCTCAACATCAAAGGGCCGGAACTCCTCAACAAGTACGTGGGGGAGACGGAGCGGCAGATCCGCCTCGTCTTCCAGCGGGCCCGGGAGAAGTCCGAAGAGGGCGTTCCGGTGATCGTCTTCTTCGACGAGATGGACTCCCTGTTCCGTACCCGGGGCACCGGGATCAGCTCGGACATGGAGTCGACGATCGTGCCGCAGCTCCTCGCCGAGATCGACGGGGTGGAGACCCTGAAGGACGTCATCGTCATCGGAGCGTCCAATCGCGAGGACCTGATCGATCCGGCCATCCTGCGGCCGGGCCGCCTGGATGTGAAGATCCGCATCGAACGGCCGAACGAGGCCGCCGCCACCCAGATCTTCTCCCGCTACCTCACAGCCGATCTTCCCCTCGACCCGGACGAGGTCGGCCGGCTCGGCGGGGGAGACCCGGCCAAAGCAGCCCAGGCCATGATCGAGGACACGGTGACCGAGATGTACCGCAACGACGACGAGAACCGGTTCCTCGAGGTCACCTACCAACACGGCGACAAGGAGACGCTCTACTACCGGGACTTCGCCTCGGGGGCGATGATCGAGAACATCGTCCGGCGAGCGAAGAAGCTTGCGATCAAGCGGGCCATCGCCGAAGGAGCCCGGGGCATCCGTTCGTCCGACCTGATCGAGTCGATCCGCCAGGAGTACAAGGAGAACGAGGACCTCCCGAACACCACGAATCCCGACGACTGGGCGAAGATCTCCGGCAAGAAGGGGGAGCGGATCGTGTACATCCGCACCCTGATCAGTGACCATGACGAGACGACCGGTGGAAGGTCCATCGAGCGGGTGGGGACCGGACAGTACCTCTGAGGACGAGAGAGACGGGTCGTCGTGGCCCCGGGGGCGGTACTTCCGGGGGAGCGCCGGGATAGGGTCGCCTGCATGGCCATCCCGAAGGTCTGCGGCATCGAGACCGAATACGGCATCCAGGTGGTGAACGGGGATCCGAATCCGATCGCGGCGTCTTCACTGTTGATCAACGCCTACGCTCAGGAGGTCGCACGCCAGCAGACCGGCTGGGACTTCGAGGACGAGGCACCGGGGAACGATGCCCGCGGGTTCGCCCGCGAGGGGTCAATGCCTCCCCAGGTGGAGACCCATCTGGTCAACACCGTGCTCACCAACGGTGCCAGGTACTACGTGGACCATGCCCATCCCGAGCTGTCCACACCCGAGTGCTCCGACGCTCTCGAATGCGTCCGCTACGACCGCGCCGGCGAGATCATCCTCATCCGTTCGATGGAGGCGGCGGACCGGATCGCCAGGGACGGATCGCAGCTGGTCGTCTACAAGAACAACTCGGACGGCAAGGGGAATTCGTACGGCTGTCACGAGAACTACCTGATGGACCGGATGGCACCATTCAGCCGGGTGGTCACCGGCGTCACCCCCCACTTCGTGACCAGGCAGATCTTCGCCGGAGCCGGCAAGATCGGTACCGAGACATCGGGCCACCAGTCGGACCGTCCCGACTTCCAGCTGTCCCAGCGCGCCGAGTTCTTCGAGGAGCAGGTCGGTCTCGAAACCACCCTGAAAAGGCCCATCGTGAACACCCGGGACGAGCCGCACGCCGACCCGCACCGCTATCGGAGGCTGCACGTCATCGTGGGCGACGCCAACCTCTCCGAGGTGGCGACGTTCCTCAAGGTCGGGACCACGAGCATCGTCCTGGCCATGATCGAGGACGACGTTCGCTGCTCTCGCGAGCTGGCGATAGCCGATCCGGTCGGGGCCATGCATGCGGTCGCCCGCGATCGGGAGCTCAGCCGACCGGTGCTCATGGAGGACGGTTCGACGGCGACCGCGCTCGACATCCAGTGGGAGCTCCACGGTCTGGCCCGCAAGTACGCAGAGGACCGCGGTCTCGAATGCCTGGGAAGCCCGTCGATCGGATCGGCTGTGCTCGACCGCTGGGAGGACGTGCTCCACGGCTTGGAGACGGATCCGATGTCGTTGGCCCGTCAACTCGACTGGGTGGCGAAGCTTCAGCTCATCGAAGCCTTTCGCGACCGGCACCGGTGTGATTGGGACGACCACCGCCTTGCCGCGCTCGATCTCCAGTACCACGACCTCCGTCCGTCCCGTTCCCTCTTCGCTCGGTTGGGCATGGAGCGGTTGATCGACGAGCGGTCGGTGAAGTCGGCGGTGACCGATCCACCGGTGGGGACCAGAGCCTGGTTCCGGGGTCAGTGCCTCCGCAAATGGCCTGCACACGTCGTCACAGCGAACTGGGACTCCTTGGTGTTCGACCTCGGTGCCGATCCCCTTCGGCGCGTCCCTATGATGGACCCCCTGAAGGGCACGGCCAACCATGTCGAAGAGCTACTGGAGACGTGCTCGAGTCCGTCCGAGCTCTTGGACCGGCTGAGCAGCTAGGAGAGCAGGGTATGGCTGAACGCGAACAGAAGAGGAAGGCGAATCCCGAACGGACGGACGAGGCGGTGGAAGACGTTCCGGCGACCTCACCCAACGGGGAGAAGCTGAAGGCCGAGCTCGACGACCTCCTCGATGAGATCGACGAGGTGCTCGAGGACAACGCCGAGGAGTTCGTGAGGAACTACGTGCAGAAGGGTGGGGAGTAGGCGAGGTGGCCCTTCCCCTGTTCCCTCCCACCGAGGACCCCGGCCCCGACTTCGCCGGGCTGGTCCGGCGGTTGGCGCATCTTGAACGATCGGGTCCCGTCCACCTGAGCCCGACCGGCACCCAGGGGTATGGTGAGGCGCGACACGGGACGACGGTGGTGGCCCTTCGCTTCGCCGAGGGCATCGTCATGGCCGGCGACCGGCGTGCGACCGAGGGCCACACCATCGCCCATCGAGCCATGGAGAAGGTGTTTCCGGCGGACCGGTACTCGGCCGTGGCCATCGCCGGCGCAGCCGGTCCCGCTGTCGAGATGGTCCGGCTCTTCCAGACCCAGCTGGAGCACTACGAGAAGGTGGAAGGAGTCGTCCTCAGTCTGGAGGGAAAGGCCAACCAGCTCAGCCAGATGGTGCGCGAACATCTTCCGATGGCCATGCAAGGTCTGGCCGTGGTGCCGCTGTTCGCCGGCTACGACCTCGCCCGACAGACGGGACGGATCTTCACCTACGACGTGACCGGCGGGCACTACGAGGAGACCGAGCACAACGCCACCGGGTCCGGCGGACGCGACGCCCGGACCACCGTCAAGCTCGGGTACCGCACCGGCATGGCGAGGGATGAAGCGGTCGAGCTGGCCATCGAAGCCCTCTACGAGGCAGCCGACGAGGATTCGGCCACCGGCGGCCCCGACCTGATCCGCGGCATCTATCCGCTGGTGGCCACCGTCACCGAGGAGGGATACGGGGCGGTCGCCGAAGAGGAGGTGGCTGAGCGCTTCTCCGCCCTGGTCGAGCGCCGACGAGCGGAGGGTCGCCAACCATGACGATGCCCTACTACGTGGCGCCCGAGCAGGTGATGAAGGACCGGGCCGAGTATGCCCAGAAGGGGATCGCCCGGGGACGATCGCTGGTCGCCACCACCTACGAGGACGGGATCGCAATGGTGGCCGAGAACCCTTCGCGATCGCTCCACAAGATCAGCGAGATCTACGATCGGATCGCGTTTGCCGGAGTGGGGAAGTACAACGAGTACGACCAGCTGCGGGTGTCGGGCATCCGGCACGCCGACACCAAGGGGTACGCCTACAGCCGCGAGGACGTGGATGCCCGCTCGCTGGCCAATCTCTACGCGCAGTATCTGGGCCAGGTCTTCACCCACGAGATGAAGCCGCTCGAAGTCGAGATCCTGGTGGCCGAGCTCGGGAGCGGGACCCGGCCGAACCAGCTCTATCACGTCGCTTACGAAGGCACGATCAGCGACAAGGACCGCTTCGCCGTCCTCGGGGGTGAGGCAGAAGTGATCGCCGAACGACTGAACGAGCGCTGGGCCGAAGAGCTCGAGCTCGATGCGGCGCTCCGAGCCGCGGTGGGTGCGCTGGCGGGCCCGGAACGGACCCTCGGTCCCGATGATCTGGAGGTCGCGATCCTGGCCCGCGGCAACGGCCGCAGGGCCTTTCGACGGGTGGACGGCCGAGAGCTGGGTGATCTCCTGGGCTGACGGCCTGTCGACGAGGAGGAGGACGGGGAGCGCAGCGGCCAGGGCACGCGCCGGCCGTCCGCTGCGCCGCCGGTGGGTCACGATACCGTGAGGACGATGGACAAACGCATCTTCGGGCTGGAGAACGAGTACGGGGTGACCTGTACTCTGCGCGGACAGCGCCGGCTCAGCCCGGACGAGGTGGCCCGGTACCTCTTCCGGAGGGTGGTCAGCTGGGGACGCTCGTCGAACGTGTTCCTGGAGAACGGTGCCCGCCTCTACCTTGATGTCGGAAGCCACCCCGAATATGCCACGCCGGAGTGCGATGACATCGGCGAACTGGTTACGCACGACAAGGCCGGTGAGTGGATCCTCGCCTCGTTGGTGGAAGGAGCGGAGGCCCGGCTGCGCGACGAGGGCATTCGGGGCGACGTGTACCTGTTCAAGAACAACACCGACTCGGCAGGGAACTCCTATGGCTGTCACGAGAATTATCTGACCAGCCGCCGCGACGACTTCGGCCACTACACCGAAGTGCTGATCCCGTTCCTCGTGAGCCGTCAGATCTACTCCGGTGCCGGCAAGATCCTCCAGACGGCCAGAGGTGCTGTCTTCTGCCTCAGCCAACGGGCCGAGCACATCTGGGAGGGCGTTTCCTCCGCGACCACGAGAAGCCGGCCCATCATCAACACCCGGGACGAGCCGCACGCGGACGCCGAGAAGTACCGGCGGCTCCATGTCATCGTCGGTGATTCCAACATGAGCGAGTACGCCACCTTTCTCAAGGTCGGTGCCACCAGCATCGTGCTGCGCATGCTGGAGGACCCCTCCACCGTCTTACGTGACCTCACGCTGGAGAATCCGATCCGAGCCATCCGCGAGATCAGCCACGACATCACCTGCCGCCGTCCGGTCCGCCTGGCCAACGGCCGCGAAATGAGCGCGCTGGCCATCCAGGAGGAGTATCTGCAGCGCGCGGTCCGCTTCCGGGACCGCCAGGGTCTGTCGCCCAAGGAAGATCTCGCTCTCGACATGTGGGAGCACTGCCTCAAGGGCCTGGAATCCGATCCGCTGTCACTGCACCGAGAGTGCGACTGGGTGGCGAAGTACCGTCTGATCGACCGCTACCGCCACCGTCACTCGATGTCGCTGCAGAACCCAGTGGTATCGCTGCTCGATCTGCAGTACCACGACGTCGATCGACAACGGGGTCTCTACTACCGTCTCCAACGCCACGACCAGCTCGATCGGATCTGCGACGACGGTGAGATCGCCGCGGCCATTTCCAACCCGCCTCAGACCACCAGGGCCAAGCTGCGCGGCGAATTCGTGAAGCGGGCCAAGGAGCGCCGTCGCGACTTCACCGTCGACTGGGTGCACCTCAAGCTGAACGACCAGGCTCAACGGACCGTTCTGCTGAAGGACCCATTCAAGTCACGAGACGATCGGGTGGAGAAGCTCATCGCCGGCTTGTAGCAGCGGGGACCACCAGGACGTCCACAGCCGAAGTTGACCCGAAGCGCTCGTGCCAGTGCAGTAGCGTCCCCTGATTGTGACGGAGCAACAGCCACTCGACCCAGCCCAGGTGACGGCCCTGACCCCCGATCGGGCCGGAGACGCCGGGAGCGGATCGAGCCAGAGCGGAAGGGCGCTCTCGGTGCACCGGCATCGATCCAGGAGTCGCAGGCTCATCGACTGGGGCGTGATCCTGCTCGTCGTGCTGCTCGGCACGGTCCTGCTCCGGACCTACGTCGTGCAGTCCTTCTACATTCCCTCGGGTTCGATGTTGCCCACTCTCCAGATCGGCGACCGGATCATCGTGAACAAGCTGGCCTACAAGTTCGGTAATCCCCAGAGGGGCGACATCGTGGTGTTCGCGCGCCCACCGCTCGAGAACCAGAACTACCCCGACCTGGTCAAGCGGATCGTCGGTCTTCCCGGCGAGACGATCTCGTCCCAGGGCGGTCAGCTCTACATCGACGGCAAGCTCCTGAAGGAGCCCTGGCTGCCCCCGGGCCCCCAGGACTACACGGGCGCTCTTCAGGAGAACGATCCCCATCCCCAGTTCGATCTCCCGGGCCCGGTGAAGATCCCGCCCGGCGAGTACTACGTCATGGGCGACAACCGGACGAACTCCCAGGACAGCAGGTTCTTCGGACCCATTCCGAAATCGCTGATCGTCGGCAAGGCGGTGGCGGTCGTCTGGCCGCTCAGCCAGTTCAAGGGTCTCTGAGGGTCCCTCCGCCTGCACTCGGCACCGGTAGCGTTGCCCGCGTGTGGCCCGAGATGGTTCCCCGTTGACCTTCGAGCTGCGGGACGCGACGGCCGGGCCGGGAGGGGCGGCACCCCTGCCGGTGCCGAGCCTTCCGCTCGAGGTACCGAGCCTCTCTCTGCCCCGTACGGTGCCCGAGCTGCCCGTGCTCCCACCGGAGGCACCGGCCCGGTCCCGTCGACAGTTTGCGGTCTGGACGAGCATCGTAGTGGCTGCCGTCCTCGTGGCACTCGGTACGCGTGCCTTCGTGGCTGAGCTCTTCTATGTCCCGTCGGGATCGATGCTCCCGACTCTCGCCATCGGGGATCGGATCCTGGTCGACCGGCTCAGCTCCCGTCTGCACGCGATCCACCGGGGTGACGTCGTGGTCTTCTCCCACCCCCCCTTGCTCCGGGCCAACGACGCCGATCTGGTCAAGCGAGTGATCGGCATGCCCGGGGACGTCATCTCACTGGTCGACGGGAGGGTCGAGATCGACGGGAGACCGCTTGCCGAGCCCTGGCTGCCCGACCCGCCACCCCAGACGCTCCCGGGCAACCTCCGGGCCCCCTTCAGCCTCGACCACCCGTTCCGGGTGCCGGCCGGGGAGTACTACGTCATGGGAGACAATCGGACGGACTCGGAGGACAGCCGCTACTTCGGGCCGATTCCCGGCCGTCTCATCGTGGGCAAGGTGGTACTCGTGGTCTGGCCGCTCGACTACTCCGGCTGGCTGGTCGTGCTGTCCATCGCCGCGGTGATCCTGTTGGTCGCCATCGCGGTCACGGCCACCCGCCCGCTTCGCCGTGACTCCCCGGGGCGGTCGGACCGATACCCAGCGGAGGTGAGCCGAGCCACCTGACGGGCCGTGGCCGCTCCCAAGGCGTCGCCCGAGGGGATCGGCGGCTCCTGCCCCGGTACAATCGACCGGGTGGACGTTCTCAGCCCGGCGAAGCTGCTGGTCATACTCGTCGTGGCCATCGTGGTGCTCGGTCCGGACAAGCTGCCGAAGTTGGCACGGCAGGTGGGTGGTCTCTGGGGGGACTTCCGCAAGTTCCGCGAACGGCTCGAGACCGACGTGAGGGGCTCCTTCCCCGACCTACCCTCGACCAAGACGATCACCGATGCGGTCCGCTCGCCGATCTCGTTCCTCGATTCGCTGGCCGAGGCACATTCCGGCGAGAACGGCGCCGTCGTCGGCACGAACGGCGCGTCCCCACCGGACGCCCACGGCGAGGGGGTGCTGCCACCGGTCAGCTCCAACCGGCCGGCCGGGGTCGTCCAGGCGCACGGGGAGTCTTCGGCTGCGACCGAGACGGAGGGGCGATCGTCGGGGGCGGCCCACCGCGTCCGATCGGACGGCTGGACCGTTCCGGACTCCCCAGGCCTGAACTGACCCGCCGAGATCACGAACGGCATCCGGCCGGTACGAGGCGACCACCACCATGGCGATATCCCTGAAACGGAAGAGCGGTCCCAAGCCGCATCCGGACGCGATGACCCTCTCCGAGCATCTGGCCGAGCTCCGGACCCGGGTGGTGGTCTGCGTCGTCGCCTTTCTCGTGGCCGGAACCGTCGCCTTCGTCATCTATCCGGTGATCCTGTCGTTCCTCAAGCATCCGTACTGCCAGGTGGCTCCACCCCACCGGTGCCTCTTCTACGTCACGAGCCCCCTCGATGGTCTCTCCCTGCGGGTCAAGATCGCCGCCTACGGGGGACTGTTCATCGCTTCTCCCGTCTTGTTGTGGGAGCTCTGGCGGTTCATCACCCCCGGGCTCAAGCGCAACGAGAAGAAGTACGCCGTCCCGTTCATCGTGGCCTCAATCTCCCTGTTCGCGCTCGGCGCGGTGGTCGCCTATCTGATCTTTCCGCACGCTCTGCAGTGGCTCGGCTCGATCGGTGGCCCGAGCCTCCACCAGATCTACGATCCAACCAACTATCTCGGCCTCATCGTCCTGCTCATGACCATCTTCGGGATCACGTTCGAGTTCCCGGTGCTACTGGTATCCCTCGAAATGGCCGGCGTGTTGACCCCCAAGCAGCTTTCGTCCTGGCGCCGATGGGCCATCGTGCTCATCGTGGTGGTGGCCGGTGTGGTCACACCGAGTTCTGACCCGTTCTCCATGCTGGCCATGGCCATACCGCTCTACGTCTTCTACGAGCTGTCGATCGTCATCGGCCGGATCTTCCGGCGTAGCGCCCCTGGCCGGCGGGGGGCGTGAACCGATCCGCCTCCGGCGGAGCCGCACGGGCCGGCAGGGGAGCGCGACCGCTCGGAGCCGTCGGGGACCTGAGACGCCGCTTCGAGCAATCCATGCCCTTTGCCCTCGACTCCTTCCAGTCGGAGGCCTTCGACGCTCTCGACGACGGCGCCTCCGTCCTCGTCTCGGCGCCCACCGGATCGGGGAAGACCCTGGTCGCGGAGTATGCGCTCCAACTGGCTCTGGAGGCGGGGTCGAAGTCCTTCTACACCACGCCGATCAAGGCACTCTCCAACCAGAAGTTCGTAGAGCTCTGTGCCCGCCACGGAGCGGGTCGGATCGGACTGCTCACCGGCGACGTCTCCCATCAGGGAGATGCCCCCATCGTGGTCATGACCACCGAAGTGCTCCGAAACATGTTGTTCACCCGATCGCCGGCACTGGACGGCCTGGCCGTGGTGGTGCTCGACGAAGTGCACTATCTGCAAGACCCTTACCGGGGTTCGGTCTGGGAGGAGATCTTGGTGCTCACCCCCCCGGAGGTGCGCTTCGTGAGCTTGTCGGCCACGGTGAGCAATGCCGAGGACTTCGGAATGTGGCTGACATCGGTATGCGGTCCGACCCGGGTCGTGGTCGAACGCAATCGTCCGGTGACGCTTCACCATCACTACGCCGTCTCCGAGAAAGGGGTCGACGGCGTGCACGCCTTCCCTCTGTTCGACGAAGACGGTCCCAATCCGCTCGGAAGGGTCCTCGACGAGCGTCGACACCGGCACCGTCACCGGCGCCATCGGACCCCGCGGCGCGGCGAGGTCGTCGAGTACCTGCGGTCCCACGGGCTGCTGCCCGCGATCACCTTCATCTTCTCGCGGGCGGCATGTGACGCGGCAACCCGGCAGTGCCTCGAGGACGGGATCCGACTGACCACGCCGGACGAGCGCCACCGGATCCGGGGCATCGTCGAGGCCGCGGTCGAACGTCCCGACGACGATGACCTCCGGACACTCCGATACGGGGAATGGTCGGATGCGCTCGAATCCGGAATCGCCCCACACCATGCCGGTCTCGTCCCCGCCTATCGCCAGGCGGCCGAACGATGCTTCTCGGCAGGTCTCTTGAAAGTGGTCTTCGCCACCGAGACGTTGGCGCTCGGAATCAACATGCCCGCCCGCACGGTGGTGATGGAACGGTTCACGAAGCACCGAGGAGCTGTCTCGTCCGCTCTCACTGCCGGGGAGTACCAGCAGCTGACCGGCCGGGCCGGCCGCAGGGGTATCGACACGGTCGGGCACGCGCTCACCCTGTGGTCGCCGACGACCAGGTTCGAAGACGTGGCGACTACGGCGCTCTCGCCACCCCCGGCCCTGGTCTCCTCGTTCCATCCCACCTACAACCTTGCCGTGAACCTGGTCCGCCGGTGGTCGAGAGAGCACGCCCATGCCCTTGTCGCCTCCTCCTACGGGCAATGGCAGGCGCGTGACCACTCCCGTTCGCTGTCCGAACAGCTCGACCGGCGGCTGGCCATCTTGGAATCCCGCGGATTCGTCGACGGCTGGCGGCTGACAGCGTCCGGAGCGGTGCTCGCCTCCATCTACCACGAGTCCGACCTCCTGGTGGCCGAGGCGCTCGGCTCCGGAATCCTCGACGGACTCGACCCGGCGTCGCTCGGGGGGGTGCTCTCCGCGTTCACCTTCGAGGACCGCCGACCGAAGGAGACGGCTGCGCGGCGGCTCGACGGCGCGATCCTCGAGCGCCTCGCGAGGTTGGAAGTCCTGGCTACCGATCTGCGCCGTGCCGAGGAGCGGTTCGGACTCCGGTGCACCCGCAGGCCGGACGGCGGGCTGGTCGCCGCGGTCGGCACCTGGGTCCGGGGGGCCACGCTCGAGCAGGTGTTGGTGGAGACGGAAATCGCTCCGGGGGACTTCGTGCGTGCCATGCGACAGCTGTTGGATCTCACCTCCCAGGTGTCCGAGGTGGCCGGCGATCTCTCGACCCGCCGCTCGGCCCGTCGCGCTGTCGCCCTGATCCGGCGGGGCGTGGTGGCGACGGACGATCCCACGTCGTGAGGGTCCGCGCCTGACCAGGTGGCCCCGTCCTAGTGTGATCCGGGCATGTTCCCCTACGCCGTCGAGTCGTTCACCGCCGAGGAGGAAGACATCCTTCGCCGGTACGTAACCAACCTCGATCGGCCGGTGTTCGCCCTGGTCAACCTCCCTGAAGTGGTCAAAGGGGCGCTGTTCGCCCGCTACTCCCGTTCGCCGAAGAGCCTCCGGCGGCTGTTTCTCGACGAATTCGTCGGAGAGCTCGACATCAGTGGGGACGTGACCGTTGACGCCACCGTCGGCATCGAGCGGGCCGAGGAGCTCTACGAGCGGGTGTTCCTCGAGTACGGCGACGACTCGGTGGCCCAGCTCGGAGGGGTCCATCTGGCATGCGAGCAGGCGTCCAACGTGCTCACCAAGGTGCTCGAGTGGGGGAGGCTGATGGCCTACCTCGAGCAGTCGACCCGCTACATCGCCTTCGACAGCCGTCTCTCCACCGGCCACTACCGCTACTACCGCGACCCGGGGGTGCTCGACTCCCCGCTCGGAGCCCGCTACGTCGGTGAGATGGACCGGATGTTCGACACCTACGGCGAGCTCCTCGGAGAGCTGGTGGCCTGGCTGGCCCGTCGGCATCCCCGCCAGCCGGGGGA
This sequence comes from Acidimicrobiaceae bacterium, assembly GCA_027315005.1. Classification (GTDB taxonomy): domain Bacteria; phylum Actinomycetota; class Acidimicrobiia; order Acidimicrobiales; family RAAP-2; genus Bog-756. The sequence continues at coordinate 16,905 of DAHUZT010000053.1, forward strand.
TTCGGATTTCGTGCACCGCCAGGCGATCAAGGCCAAGGCGCTCGATTCCCTCCGCGGGCTCCTGCCCGCCGGGTCGCTCTCGAACGTGGGGATCTACGGAACCGGTCAGTCCTACGAACTCCTGCTCTTGCGGATGCGGTCGCACCCGTTGCCCGAGACCCGCGCCTATGCCGAACTCGTCCTCGAAGAGCTGCGCAAGGTGATCCCGTCGTTCCTGCAGCGGATCGATCGACCCGAACGGGGCGGGGCCTGGTCGAGCTATCTGTCCCGGACCCGACAAGCCACCGCCGAGCTGGTCGACGAGCTCTTCTGCGACCTGGTCTCCCCCTCCGGGGGAGCGGTCGGTGGACCATCCGGGAGGCCGTCGGTCGTACTGCTCGACTGGGATCCCCGAGGAGAGGAGAAGGTCATCGCCTCCATCGTCGGCCCGAACACCAATCGAAGCGAATCGGAGGTCCTCCAGGCGGTGGGTCGGATGGGGACCGAGGAGAAGCAGTCACTGCTCCGGGCGTATGTCGGGGATCGGACCAACCGGCGGCATCGCCCGGGGCGAGCCTTCGAGCGCACCTCGTACCGTTTCGAAGTCGTGTCCGACTACGGGGCCTTTCGCGATCTACAACGTCACCGGATGCTCACCGTCGACTGGCAGACACTCGGGACCGAGCTCGGCTACCAGGTGCCCGGCGTCGTGGATGAGGCCGGCATGGACGGGCGATTCGTGGCCTCGCTCGAGCGGTCAGCCGAACTGGCCACGACGTTGGCACCGACTTTCCCGGTCGAGTCCGCCTACGCCATCGCCCTTGCCTACCACCTCCGCTACACGATGCAGATGAACGCCCGCGAAGCGATGCACGTGCTCGAGCTCCGTTCGGGAGCCCAGGGCCATCCGTCCTACCGATGGATCGCCCAGGAGATGCACCGGCTCATCGCCGAGCAAGCAGGGCACCATCTGTTGGCAGGGTCGATGGTCCACGTCGACTACGGCGACACCGAGCTCGAGCGGCTCGACGCCGAACGCACCGCCGAGCAACGGCGGGATTCCCACTCCGTCACAAGAATTCCATCAAGCACCTGACCAGGTACGACGCGCGGACATCCTTGTCGGAGGGGGTATCGAACGCTTGACGGGATCCGGTGGTCGTGGCCTATCGTTCGGCCAGTCCCAGTCGCCCTGTGGCGCGCTCCGCTCGGCGGTGCGGCTCGAGGGAGGGATGCTGTGAGAGGCGGAGGGAGACCCAGGGGATCGAGTAGAAAACATCTTCGTGGGACCGATGGCGTGGACCGGGTGTCTCGGGGAGGTGGCGCCAAAGAGCCCCTGGGTCCACCCGCCTGGGCCGCGACCGGTCGACGGCTTGCAGAATGCCGAAGCCGGCCGGGTACCCGGAAAGGGTGTCCGGAACACACAGAGGGAATCGGTACAGGGAATAACGGTCGCTGATCCCCTGTTCGCCTCCATCGGAACGCCCCGTCCATCGACCGTGGTGCTCTACGAGAGGGACGGCGAGCACGCCATCTCCAATCGCCTGCTCAGACCCGACGCCGGAACGTCTAGGATCCGGCCAAACTCACCACGAAAGACGCAGATGCCACAAGAACTGGACGAGGTCGACGGACCGGACGAGCTCATCGAGGGAGAGCTCGAGGAGCTCGAGGAAGTCGATGACCTCATCGCCGAAGACGAGCTCGGGATACCCGACGTCGATGCGGAAGAGGATGGCGATGCCGACGTCGTCGAGGTCGATGTCGAATCCGAGGTCGAGGTTCCGGCTGTGCCGGCCAAGGGTCCGGCGAAAGCGGTGGTGGGTGAGGAGTCCGACGACGACGAGGAGGAGGAACCGGATGACGAGGATGTCGAGGCCAGTCTCGACACGATCCTGAAGGAGCGCCTGGTCGTCGAAGAAGTCGAGGACGACGAGGAGGCGGTGGAGCCCGAGGAGCGCTCAGCCGACGGGGTCGAACGAGTGCTCCCCAAACAACCCGGCGAGTTCGTCTGCCGTTCTTGCTTCCTCGTCAAACATCCGAACCAGTTGGCCAACAAAAAGAGGATGCTCTGCCGCGACTGCGTCTGAGCCGCCGATGGCGCCGGTGGCCGGAGCCGGTCCGCCTCGTGGCGACAAGGAGCCGATGATCCCCCTGGCGACAAGGAGCCGAGGATGCCCGATCGGGAGGTCCGAGACCAGGACAGTCCTGGAGACCAGCGCAGTAGGTTCAACGAGCGACTCTGGGATCTGCTCGTCTTCGTGCCGGTGGGTATCGTCGCTTCGGTGGCCGACGACCTGCCGGAGCTGGCCGCGCGCGGGCGCGAGCGCATCGGCGTCCAGGTCTCCTCAGCGCGAGCGGTCGGACAGTTCGCGGTCAGAGCCGGCCACGAGCAGGTGAAGAGGCGGACCGGGGTGTTCCGTCGGGGGAGTGGGACCGAAGGCGCCGACAGCCCGCCTGTTCGACGTGCAGCGGTCGGGGACCTGGAGTCTGTGCCCGGTGGCGGGAGCTCGAACACGGAGCCGACCGGACGAGATCGAGGGTCGACCGCCTCTCCGAATGGGCACGTACCCGCGGTGGCGAGCTTGTCGATTCCCGGCTTCGACACCCTTTCCGCCTCGCAGGTCGTGCAGCGTCTCGACGGCCTGAGCCGTTCAGAGCTGGTCGCGGTCCGTGCCTACGAGGCCTCCAACCGCGGCCGGCGAACGATTCTCAATCGGGTGGACCAGCTCTTCGACGAGCGGTCCTGATCCGACCCGGGGCATTCCGATCCGAGGGGAGCGGCCGTGGAGACGGTGAGGACCGCAACCCTCTCGGATACCGGTCGACTGGCCGAGATGATCTCCGAGCTGGTGGTGTCGCTGCTCGGCGCACGTGGTGGTGCGGAGCTGATCGGGGACCGGATGGGTACCTCGGATCGGTCCCTCGGCCAGCAGGACGACCTCGCATCGATGATCCTCGACGAGGGGAGGTTGGTGCTGGTGGGTTCCATCGATCGGGTCATCCTGGGGATGGGCCTCTGGCACCGGACGACCGCCGATGCAGGCCGTCGTGGCTTCCTCGATGCGTGCTACGTGGACCCCGGGGCACGGGGTGTGGGCCTGGGTCGTCTTCTCATGGAGGCCGGATTGGCGTGGTGCGCCGAGATGGGATGTGGCGCGGTGGACGGGTTGGCCCTACCGGGGGATCGGGTGGCCAAGAACTTCTATGAAGGCTCGGGTTTCAAGGCCCGTCTCCTCACCATGCACCGCTCGTTCGAGTGAGGGTCCGACTCGTTCGAGCGAGGGTCCGACTCGTTCGAGTGAGGGTCCGACTCGTTCGGTCATCTCCGGCTCTCACCGGACACGTCGGCCTGCTGGTGAGCGGGCCGTGACGGCCCGGCGCGGTCGAGGCGGAGGGGGAACAGGTATGCCGAGCAGCCGGGCCAGTTCGGGAACCGATCCGGATGCCCGGCGGGCAGCCGTCAACAACGCCTCGTCAGGCGTGGACGGGAGGCCCAGAGGCTTGACCGTCCGACGTACGGGGGATTCGACGACGAGCTCGAGGAGAGCGAGCCACTCTTCGGGCGGGGTCTCGGCCGTCATGGCACGGCCAGCGGCGACCGAGAGCTCGAGGGCCAGCTCGGCCGAGAGGCGCGCTGCCGGCTCGGGGGGTTTGAGGGAGGTTCGAAGCGCCTCGGACACCCGTCCCTCGTCCAGCGCCGAGCTGATCCGGGACACCCACCGCTCGCGCAGGGCGGTCACCCGCTCGTCCAGCGAAGTTCGCAGGGCGGCGGTCAGCTCGGTCGCCTCTTTGTCGAGCGACACGGTCGAGGCCGCCGCCACGATCGAGCGAACCTCCCGGAGGGGCACCTCCTTACCGGCATTGCGGGCGGCCACCGCACGGTCCTTCCAGGCCGCCAGGTTGACGATCGGGAGCAAGCGCTCGGCCATCGACAGAAGCGGAGCCGGCGTCACCTCTGGGCGATGGTCTGCTCGAGCCCGTGCGTTCTGTTCGTCGATGGCCTGGCGAACGGCCGGGATGCCCCCGCGGAGCAGTTGCTCGGCCACCGGCAGCTCCTCGGGCCTGAGGCCGGCCAACGCCTCGTTCCGGTAGGCGGTCGAAGTCCCGGGCCTGCGCTGGCGATCACGTTCTCGGGCCGGCCGGGATGCCGGCCGGCGTTGCCGATCGGATGCCCCAGAGGAGTCCGGGCGCCGTGCTTCCCGAGAGAGCCGGGCGTCGCGGGGACTCCCGGCCCGGTCGCCGTCGCCGGGTCCTGCCGGGCGGCCCCTACCACCCCGGCCACCCCGGTCCTCCCGGCGGGGCTTCTTCCCTGGTGCGAGGCGCACGTTCACGTCGGACCCTCGATGCGGGGTCCCGACCACTTCGATCCGGTCGGCGGACCGCTGGTCGGCCTTCGTTCTGGCTGGGACCAAACCGGTCACCGTGGTGCCGTCGAGCGAGATGTCGACCTCGGCCCGAAGCACTGCACCCACCAACGTCCCCTCGGGAACGAGCGCAGCGGACACAGTGCCCCTGGGTTGCCTGGCTCCGGCGGCCCGCCAGGTCCATGACCCATCCTCGGTCCTGCTGGTGAGTTCGATCTCGATCCGGTGGCTCATACCGGCCGACAGGCTAGTTCCGGGTTCGGCCCGCGCGTGAAAACGCGCTTCGGTCTGCTCGGAGCAGTCGTGGAGAGGTCCCCGCTCCGAGATCGAACATCACGTCCACCAGGGAGATACCGGTCGGCCGTCCGGACGGGTCGATCGCCGAAGTGGGGCCTTGCGAGCCCAACCGAATGTTCGGGGGTAGGGTCTGGCGACCAACGTGATGGGGGACCGAGTGGCACGGTGGGCCGTTCCGTCACGACGATGACCACAGTGACAGTGCTCGTCACGGAGAGCAGGGGGACATGACCTTCACCCAGGACAGCACCGGGAGGGACAGCACCGGGAACGCTCGGAATGATTCCCGACTGGGGGAGCGGACCGTCGCCGGGCGGCTCGGGGTGTCGGCCCGTGCCGTACAGATCGTCCTCGGGGTGCTCTGGATCCTCGACGCCATCCTCCAGTTCCAACCGAAGATGTTCGGGACCGATTTCGTCTCGATGATCATCGCCCCGAATGCAGCCGGTCAGCCGGCGGCCATCGGTTCCTCGATCACCCACATGTCGAACTTTCTCTCGCGCGACGTCGCACTGTGGAACACCGTGTTCGGGCTGACCCAGCTCGCGATCGGGTTCGGACTCATGTTCCGACGGACCGTGCGGCGGGCTCTGGCCGTCTCGTTCGCGTGGGCCTTCGGTGTCTGGTGGTTCGGTGAGGGCTTCGGAGGCATCCTGACCGGGCACGCCACCCCGTTCACCGGAGCGCCGGGGGCGGTTGTCCTCTACGCGGTCATCGGGTTGCTGGTCTGGCCCCGGAAGCCGGTGAACGCTGCCGGACCGGTTGCCGGCGGTCTCCAGGCGACCCCGACCGGACCTGAGCATCCGACCGCCGGGATGGCCTCATCCGCCGCAGGGCGCGGACCTCTCGGGGGGTTGGGTGGGATGGCGATCTGGTCTGCGGTGTGGGTGTTCTTTGCCGTCCTCCAGTTCCTCCCACAGAACCGCACTGCTTCGTGGTTCCAGCGAATGTTCGACGGGGCGGCGGCCGGACAACCCTATTGGTACGCGCACGTGCTCGACTCGCTCGGTCATGCGTTCACCGGTGCCGGTACGCCGATCGCGGTTCTGGCGGGTGCCGGGTTTCTGGTCATCGGGATCGGACCGTTCGTGTCGCGCCGCTCCGACGTCTTCATCGTCGCCGGAATGGTGATGGGTGTCGTCTTCTGGCTCACCGGCCAGGGATTGGGGGGCATCATGACCGGCATGGGGACGGATCCCAATGCCGGTCTTCTGCTCGTGCTGCTCGGCGCGACCTGTATGCCGACGGTCCTCTCACCGGAGAGGGAGCCGGTCCCCATCGCGACGGCCTTGGAACACCACCGGACTTGGGTCACTGCGGGAATGGTGATGCTGGCCGTGCTGCCGGCCGCGGTGGCGACCATCCCGGGTGCCGCTGCAGCTGTCGCAACACCCGCCTCGAACAGCACCAACGGTTCTTCGTCCGGGGCCATGGTCATGGCCGGTTCATCCGGTACCGGGGCATCGGGGAGCCTGACGACGAGGACGGAGGCACGTGGAGGTGTCATCGCCAAGTCGATGAACATGTCGGGAATGGCGGGATTGGGGGTGACGGATCCCAACTGGAGATTCACCGGCTCTCCGCTACCGGCTGCGGAAGTGTCCTTGCTCACCGCGGTCACCAGCATCACCGACAAGGGGCATGCCATGCAGACCCCGGACTGCTCAACGGCCCCGACCGCAACCCAGGTGCTCGGAGCGGTCCAGTACGTGCAGGCCACCTCCGCCGCCGTCGCCAAGTACAAACTGTTGAGTACCGCCCTCGCGGCCGGTTACGTCCCGGTCACCAGCACGGCCTATCCCGTCGTCCACTACGTCAACTACCGGTACATGAACCGCGCCGACATCCTCGATCCGACTCATGTCGATTCCCTGGTGTACGCCTTCACGCCGCAGGGCCCCGTCCTGGTGGCCGCCATGTACCTGATGCCGGGCAAGGGCCAAGGGCCAATGCCATACGGCTGCCTCGTCCAGTGGCACGCCCACACCAATCTGTGCACGTCCACGACCACCCATCAGATCGACGGGTTCCTGCCATGCCCCGCTGGTTCCGTTCACCTGGGGCCGACACCGTACATGACCCACGTGTGGCAGGTTCCGGTGGCCGGAGGGCCGCTGGCCATCGACCCGTCCGACCTGCAGGTGGTCGAGGCGGCAATCATGGCCCAGCAGGCGGGGCTCGCCCCGGTGACCGCCAAACCGTCGAGCGCCTGACCGGTCCGGTGCCCCGGGAGCGGGGCCTGGCTCAACGGGGAGATCGGGACCGGGAGGCAGCCGGAACCAATCGGTCCCTAGGCTGGTGGCATCGTGCGCGATCCGAGTCGTCGTCCATTCGAGCGGTCCGCTGCCGCCGGGGATCCACCCCGGTCGAGGAAGGCCGCGCCTGAAGGAGAACGTCCGGGTCCGTCTGCCCTCTTCGAGGGGCGCCGATCGGAACCGGATGCCGAAGGCGCGCCTCCAGACGCGAAAGCCCTGACCGCCATCTTGAGAGCGGCGACGACGGTGCCGGACCACGGTGGCCTGCACCCGTGGCGGTTCGCGGTGGTCACCCGCGACGGCCAGGAGCGGTTCGGCGATGCCCTGGTGTCGGGTCTGATCAGTGGTGGGGACCCGCCCGAAGCCGCCCGCATCAAGATGCGATCGAAAGCCAGCGCCGCGCCGTGCGCAATCGTGCTCATCGCCTCACCCGAGGTCACTTCCAACGTCCCGGAGTGGGAGCAGGTGGCCTCGGCGGCCTGCACGGGCTACGCGGTGCTACTGGCCGCCGCCGCTCTCGGATACGGCGCCGTCTGGAAGAGCGCCGCGGTCCTCGACACGCCACCGGTGCGAAGTCTGTTCGAATTGAAGGAGCACGAACGGCTCCTCGGCTGGGTGAACGTGGGGACGCCGAAGGAGCCGCTGGCTCGCAGCCGGAACCAAGCGAAGCAGCCCGATCTGGCCGGTTTGGTCACCGTCCTCGGAGCGCGGACTGAACCGTTTCGGACGCTGGCTCCGAAACAGGTGAGCATCGACTGACAGCGGCGCGCACTCTGACTGCGCTCCCACCTATCCCCACTGGGCGAGGGGCGGTCCGTATCCGGCCTCTGCAGCACAGAGACCGCACAGGTCGATTCGGCGGGCCCCGGGACGATCGGTGGCGGCCACCCGGCGCCAGCCATAGCGTCGAGCCTCTTCCAGACACGATGATTCGGACCGGCGGGGAGTGGTCCGGGCTCCGCATCGACCACAGATCCGGAAGTGGCCCCCTTCGTCAGCGCACTCGTCCGGCCATCCCGCAGCGTGGTTGTCCCGGGGATCGGCCCATGGCGCCGAACGGTGATCGGTGTCCGGTGCGTCCCCGTCGAAGTCGCCCATCTCGAACTGGTCAGCATGGTCGTGCATATCGGTCGCTCCCGATCCGAGTGTACCGATGGCTTCGTCGCCCCGGAGACCGCGTGGAACGAGTATCATCACCGTGTTGAAAACTCCCGGACCCATTCGGTGCGGCTGGTGCCACCGCCCGGTGGCCCAGCGGCCGGGTCCCGGACGTCCTCGCCGATACTGCCGGCCGTCGCACCGCCAACGGGCCTACGAGGCCCGTCGTCGATCCGACGCCCTCGCCATACCGGCCGGCCAGGTGGTGGTGTCCGAGACCGAGCTGCGGCGGGTCCACGATCGGTTGTACCAGCTCGAGGCCGCGCTCGAGGACGTGGAGGGCGACCTGGTGGAGACCGACGACCCCGACAGGTATCGCAGGGCCTTCGACCACCTGTATCGGGCCGTGTTGGATCTGGCGGGAATGGTCGTCGAGCCGATCCGGGGGTAGCGCCGGACCAGCCGAAATCGAGCGACGGTGGCGCAGCGGAGGTGCGCGTGGCGAACCGGACCGGAGACCACGCCACCGGGTTCGGCATCCGGCAAAACCGCCGATAATGTATATTATGTAAAGTCTAGGATCTGTAGGGGTGGAGGGTCTCGGCAGGTGAGCCGGTCCGAGTCGGCGCTCCGGAGTCGCGTGCATGGGCGTTGGCCCTGGGGCATGATGGGATCGGGACCGCGGGGCCCGGGACCGCCGAGTCCGTCCGATGGGAAGCGGACCAGTTGAGGAGGATGCCGTGCCGGAGATCGTGCAGAGGCAACTGGGGCAGGAGCTCGCCTCCCCCGGGTTGGAACGGCTGTACCGGAAGCAGCGGTTGGCAGCGGCGTTCCGCCTGTTCTCCCGCTTCGGTTTCGACGAGGGTGTGGCCGGCCACATCACGGCGCGGGATCCGGAGCGACCGGACCATCTCTGGGTGAACCCGTTCGGGATGCATTTCGGTCACATCGGGGTGTCAGACCTGTTGCTGGTGAACCACGAGGGGGTGGTCGTCGAGGGGGACCGGCCGGTCAACACCGCCGCATTCGTGATCCACTCTCAGCTCCACGCCGCTCGCCCCGACGTGATCGCCGCCGCCCATGCCCACTCGGTCTACGGCAAGTCCTTCTCGTCTCTCGGTAGGGAGCTCGATCCGATCACCCAGGACGTGTGTGCGTTCTACGAGGACCACGCCGTGTTCGATGACTACACCGGCGTGGTTCTCGATCTCGAGGAGGGGAAGCGTATCGCACACGCCCTCGGAGGGAACAAGGCGGCCATACTCCGCAATCACGGTCTGCTGACTGTGGGTCATTCGGTCGACGAGGCGGTGTGGTGGTTCATCACCATGGAGCGTTCGTGCCAGGCACAGCTCCTGGCCTCCGCCGCCGGCGATCCGGTGCTGATCGATGCCGGGATGGCACGACTGACCGCAGGCCAGGTCGGCTCGCACGCCGCGGGCTGGTTCAGCTTTCAACCGTTGTTCGATCGGATCGTCCGGGAACAGCCCGACCTGTTGGAATAAGTCGGTCCCGAGCCCGCCTGGTCAACGTCTGGCGTCGGCGGTCGGGATGAGGGTTCGGGCGGCCCGTGCCTCGTCGACCCTCCGAACCGGTGTGGACAGGGGGTAGTGGCCGAGCGGCTCGGAGGTGGCAGAGGCGGCCTCCTCGGCTATGCGATTGAGCGCGTCGGCCAGCGCTTCGAGCGTCTCGGGGCTCTCGGTCTCGGTCGGCTCGATCATGAGGGCCTCGTCCACGATCAGCGGGAAGTAGACCGTCGGAGCATGGAATCCCTCCTCGAGGAGGCGTTTGGCCACGTCGAGCGCCCGCACGCCGTGCTCTTGTCTCAGGCGGCGTGCCGACACGACGACCTCGTGCATGCAGGGTCGATCGAAGGGCACCTCGTAGTGCTCCCGGAGCCGGTGCCGGAGCCAGTTGGCGTTGAGGACGGCCGTCTCGGCCACCCGGTGGAGACCGTCTCCCCCGTTGACGAGGATGTAGCCCAGTGCCCTGGCCAGTACGAGGGCGTTGCCGTGCCAGGAGTGCACCCGTCCGATCGACCGTTCCGGCGTCTGCCAGACCAGGTCGGGCCCGTCAGTGTCTGTTCGTGACCTGGTCGCTCGGGGGCCGGGCAGGAAGGGCACCAGGTGCTCGGCCACCGCGACCGGGCCGGCACCGGGCCCTCCGCCGCCGTGAGGCGTGGCGAAGGTCTTGTGGAGGTTCATGTGGACGATGTCGAACCCCATATCCCCTGGCCGCACCACCCCGAGGATCGCGTTCAGATTGGCGCCGTCGTAGTAGAGCAGGCCTCCGACCTCGTGGACGGCACCGGCGATGGCCTCGATGTCCTCCTCGAAGAGGCCGAGGGTGTTGGGGTTGGTCAGCATGATGCCGGCGACGTCCTCGTCGAGTACGGCTCGCAGGGCAGCCAGGTCCACACAGCCCCGTTCGTCGCTGGGCACGGTCACCACCCGGTAGCCGCCGAGGGTCACCGAGGCCGGGTTGGTGCCGTGTGCCGAGTCGGGGATGATCACCGTTCCACGAGTCTGTCCCCGCGACTCGTGCCACGCACGCATGAGCAGGAGCCCGGTCAGCTCCCCAGCCGCTCCCGCAGCCGGCTGCAGGGTCGCGCCCGCCATCCCGGTGATGATGCAGAGTGCCTCTTCGAGCTGGATCAACAGTGCGAGCCAGCCCTGGACGAGCGAGGCCGGGGCTGCCGGATGGGCTCCCGCCAACCCGGGCAGCGCGGCGATCGCGTCGCACACCTTGGGGTTGTACTTCATGGTGCACGAACCCAGCGGGTAGGCCCCGAGGTCGACCGAGAACTGCCGGTGGGACAACCGGGTGAAGTGGCCGGTCAGATCCCGTTCGGACAGCTCGGGGATCCGGACCGCCTCACTCCTGCGATGGGTCTCGGGTACCAGCTCGTCGAGCGGGACAGGGGGGACACCCGTCGTCCGGAAGGAGTACGCCGACCTTCCCGGATGGGAGAGCTCGAACAGTGTTGGTTCGCTGTCCCGGCCGAGCAGGGGGGCGCTGGACGCCCTGCCGCCGGGCGCCCCGCGGCCGCCACCGCTGGAGGTGGCGCTCACCTGGCGGCCTTGGTCAGTGCAGCCACGAAGGCGTCGATCTCGTCCCGGGTCCGCCGTTCGGTGACGGCCACCAGCAGCCCACGCTCACCGCCCTCGAAGTCACCGCCGAGTGGGATCCCGGCGAGGAACCCTTCGTTCGCCATCCGTTCCACCACCACGTCGCTGGGCACCGGCAGCCGCACGGCGAACTCCCTGAGAACGGGGGCCGAGACGAACGGCTCGAGGCGCCCATCCGAGAAGAGAGCGGCGCGGGCATAGTGGGTGGCGCTGGCGCACCGGTGGCCCATCTCGGCCAGTCCCTGCGTGCCCAGCCAAGCGAGCTGCACCGCAGCAGTAACAGCCATCAGCGTCTGATTGGTGCACACGTTGGACGTGGCCTTCTCTCGCCGGATGTCCTGCTCCCGGGCCCGCAGTGTCGTCACGTAGGCCCGCTTTCCATCGACATCGACCGTCTCCCCCACCAGCCGGCCTGGGAGCCTCCGGAGGTGCTCCTCGGTGCATGTGAACAGACCGAGAGCCGGTCCGCCGAAGGCGAGCGGCATGCCGAACACCTGACCCTCGCCCACCACCACGTCGGCTCCCCATGATCCGGCCGGTCGCATCAGACCGGCCGCCACCGGATCGGCCGCGACCACCAACGTCGCACCGGTTTCGTCACACAGACGCCGGGCGGCAGCGACATCGTCGATGCAGCCGAGATAGTTGGGGTAGGCCAGGACCACCACCCCCGGTGGGCCGTCACCGTCGACGTCGGGCCAGCGGGTCACCCCATCGGTGAGCGGCACGGTGCGGATCTGGTGGCCGGTGCCGTGTCCGTAGGTGGCGAGCATGGACCGCCAGTTCGGATGGACCCCCTGGGACACCCAGACCAGTGAGCGACCCGACGCCCCCACGCCGAGATTCACCGCCTCGACGGTGGCCGATCCCCCGTCGTACAGCGAGGCGTTGGCCACCGGGAGCCCGGACAGTCGGGCGATGAGGGTCTGGTATTCGAAGAGGGCCTGGAGCACTCCCTGGGCCACCTCGGGCTGATAGGGCGTGTAGGAGGTCACGAATTCGGATCGACCGGCCAGCGCCCGGGTCACCGGAGGGACCTCGTGGTCGTAGACGCCCCCACCGGCGAAACAGATCATTTGGTCGCTTCGGGCCCGGTTGGCAGCGGCCAGATCCTCGAAGTGGGCGAGGACGTCCGGCTCGGTGACGCCATCATCCAGCTCGAGCCCGTGTTGGAGCCGGAGCGATTCGGGCACGGCGCTGAAGAGCGCCTCGGTCGAAGGGAGGCCGAGGAAGGACAGCATGGAAGCCACGTCCTCCTCGGTGTGCGGCAGGTAGGTGCCCATGGACCGACTCAGTCCACCGAACCGTCGGAGGGGTGGTCGCTCGCCCACTGGCCGGGGCGGACGAAGGGCCTGTTCACCACGGTTCCCGTCAACGACCGGCCACGCTGTTCGAGCGTCACCGGTGCCGACGGCGGAAGTTCGACCGCGGTGGTCACGAGGGCGAGGGCGATACCGCGCCCGAGCATCGGCGAAAAGTTGCCGCTCGTCACCACGCCGAGGGATCGACCGCCCGACGACACCTCGGCACCCTGCCGTGGGGGCTGCCTACCCTCGGTGGTGAGCCCGATCAGGTGCCGGCCGACCGCTCCCCGCTCGGCGAGGAGGGCCCGACGACCCCGGAAGGTCGGCTTGTCCCAGCCCACCACCCAGGCCAGTCCAGCCTGGAGCGGCGTGATACCCGGCCCCAGCTCGTGGCCGTGGAGCGGCAGTGCGGCCTCGAGACGCAGTGTGTCCCGGGCGCCGAGCCCGGCCGGTACCACCCCGACCTCGGACAGGGCCTGCCAGAGTGCGCCGGCGTCCCCGGCCGGAATGGCGCACTCCATCCCTTCCTCGCCGGTGTAACCCGTGCCGGCGACCTGGCAAGGCACGCCGCGCCAGCTCAGCTGGGCCACGTCGAAGCGTCCTATGGCCTCCGCCCCGGGAATCACCCGGGCCAGACGGGTTCGGGCCGCCGGGCCCTGTACGGCGATCACGCACCGGGTGTCGGTGACGTCCACACCTCCGACGGCCTCGAGCACGCGCTCGGTGGTCGAAGCGGTGGGCATGACGTCGAAGACCCCGTCGGGGCGCCACCAGACGATGAGGTCGTCCACCACCGATCCGTCATGCTCGTCGAGCAGATGGGTGTACTGCGCCCGACCAGGACCGATCCTACCGAGGTCGTTGCTGAGCACCGTCTGGAGCCGACCGAATGCTGCCGTGCCGTCGAGCCGGACCGTTCCGAGGTGACTGACGTCGAAGGCGACTGCATCGCTTCGACAGGCCCGGTGTTCGGCGATGGTCCCCCTCGGGTAGGCGAGCGGCATCTCCCAGCCCCCGAACTCCACCAGCTTTGCCCCCAAGTGACGGTGCACGTCGATGAGGGACGAGTGCCTGAGGCTCGTCGTCACCGTGTCTCCCACCGTGTCGCTCACCGCGCAAGGTTAGCTGCCGTCTCATGCGGTCCGGGATACGGCCAGCCTTCCGGGATCCACTCCGGCCAATCCATACGTGGACAGGAGGGCCAGCGTGTCACGCTGGTAGAGCAGGGTGACACGCACATCGGGGTATAGCGCGGCCGCGCGGCGCACCTTCCGCCGCTTCTTGGCCACGAGACGCTGGTCGAGTGCGGTTACCTCGACGAAGAGCCCGGGATCCGGGAGCCAGAAGTCGGGTCGGAACCCTGCAGTCCGCCGCCCTCGCTCGTCCCATTCGAGAGCGAACTCGACCGGCTCGTACTCCCAGGGGACGTCGTAGAAATCGAGGATGCGCGCGAACCGCTCCTCCGTCTCATGGGCGAAGCGCCGCAGCTGCCGGTCGTCCCCGTCCGGGCCCTTGGAAATGCCGATCAACGGCCGCCGGCCTCGGCGGCCCTACCAGGAACCGTCGGACTCCCGGCTTCGATGCCGGACCGGTTGCCGATCTCGATCACCGCCGCCTCGAGCTCGGAAACCACGCCGGCCAGGGGCAGGATGTTGAAGACCCCCTGTCCCCCGGCCAGGAGGTCGACTACCTCGCCGTCGGAGTGGGCGAGGACGGACCTGCTTCCGGCCAGAACCAGTTGCGCACTGGCCAGATCGCCACCGAGGTCTCCGCGCAGGCACTCGACGGCCTGACGCGCCTGGCGAAGCTTCAGGCCGGAGTCGAGGAGCCGCTTGATGACCTTGAGCTCGAGGACGTCGCCGTAGGAGTACCGGCGCTGGGTGCCGCTCCCCTGGGCGTCGGTGATGGAAGGACGCATGAGCCCGGTCCTCGCCCAGTAGTCGAGCTGGCGGTAGGTGATCCCGACCAGTTCGCAGACGACGGGTCCCCGGAACCCACGATGGGGATGTTCGCCCTGTCGCAGGGAAGCCGTCTCCGGCGGCTCCGAGAGCCGGTCACCACTGCTCGGTCGAACCGTCTGGTCGCCCACTTCGGCTCCTCCACCTCGATGACAGGTTGATCGTTCGGTGAGGTTGATCGTCGACTTCACCTTCACGCTCAACCTGCAGCTCAGGGTACCACACCTGCGTAACTACGTACCTGTGAGGTGCCAACGCCACCGCCCGTCCCACCGTCGCCGCCGAGGGTCCCGGGCGGTTGCTGATTTGGCCCGGGGGGCGGACCGGGCCATGATCGGGTGGTGGATTCGGAACGCACCCCCATGGATCCGCTCCCCCTGCATCGACGCTCGCTCGACTACGAGGCATTCGACGCGGGCGACGAGCTTCGCATCGTCGGTCGCCTCCGGGACGAGCGACCCTGGGCAGAAGGCACTTCGGAGGTGAACGTCCTCCACGACATGGAGCTGTCGGTCACCGTGCGGCGCGACGATCTGACGATCACCCGAGCAGTGGCGCAGATGAACGCCTTCCCCCACCGTGAGTGTCCAGCCGTCGTGGCCGCATTCGCGAACCTGACCGGCCTCCGGGTGGGGCGTGGTTACACCCGACAGGTCCAGGAACGCTTCGGTGGCACCCGTGGTTGTACCCACCTCGAACATCTGGTGCGTTCGCTCGGACCGGTGGTCGTCCAGGCCACGACTTCGTACCGGGCCCGCACCCGGACCGGCGGTGAACCGATCGAACTGGTTGACCCGGCAGACCGGCCCTGGGCCCGGGGTTCCTGCCACGTCTGGGCCGAGGGCGGGCCGGCCGAGCAGAAGCTCGCCGCAGGGTGGCGGCCGGGCGTCGGCCCCTACCCTGCGCCACTGGTGGCCGACGTCGTGGAGGAGTCCGGCAGTTGAAGCAACGGCTGGGTCGGTCCGCGCGATCGTGGCTCCGGGCGGCCGGGTGCACGGCTGGCGTCGTCGCCCTTGTCGTGGTGTCGTCCGGGTGCACGGCGTCGGGAACGGCGATCTCCACCCCCTATGTCACCACCAGGACACAGCTCGAAGCCGGGCCGACCTACGAGGTGAAAGCAGGCGCGGTCAGTGGCCTCGGCACCGTGCTGGTCGATGGGCAGGGACTCACCCTCTACTTGTTCGCCAACGACCAACGGGGCCTCCCGTCACGCTGCTACGCCATCTGCGCCGTCCAATGGCCACCCGTACTGTTGCCGCCGGGAGTGACCGCACCGGTCGCCGGGCCGGGCATCCGGTCGTCGTTGCTCGGAACGGTTCCCCGTAGCGATGGCTCGATCCAGCTGACCTACCACGGTTGGCCGCTCTACCGATGGCCTCTCGATCGCGCACCGGGCATGGCCACCGGTCAGGGGATCGCCAATGCGGGAGGCCGCTGGTACGTCCTCACCGTCGCCGGCGACCCGATCCTCGCTGCGTGATCGGTGGGCGAACGGTCGCAGATCAGGCGATTTGGACCAACCCGGTTCGATAGCGCCGGGCGTTGGCCACGTACTCGGAGGCGGAGACCCGGATGAGGTCGATGCTCGAGCGACCCGGTCTGATCGCCGCTGGCACCCCGACTGCGAGATCACCTGGGGGCACCTCCATACGGTTGGGCACGAGCGCATTGGCCCCCACGGTCGCACCGGTCCGGACCACGGCGTGATGGAGGACGATGGAACCCGACCCGACCAGGCAGTCGTCCTCGAGCGTGCACCCTTCCAGGTGGGCCAGGTGACCGATGACGCACCCGGACCCGACCGTGGTGGGGAACCCCGGTCCTGCATGGATCACGGTACCGTCCTGGACCGAGGTGCGCGCGCCGATGGTGATCGTCCCGTAGTCCCCCCGAAGGACCGCGCCGGGCCACACCGAGGCATCCGGGCCGAGGGTCACGTCCCCGATGACGGTGGCCTGCGGATGGACGTAGGCGTCCGCGGAGATGGTTGGCTCGTGTTCGCCCAGCCGGAAGATGGCCATCGTCTGACTGTAGGCCATGGTAGAGCCGGCTCCGGCGGCTAACGTTCTCGGAAACCGACGCCGTCCGTCGACGCCCTCCGTCCGGCGGGTCCACTGGGAGGAGAGTCGTGGCCGCGCCCACCGTTTCGCACGGAGCCCCTCACAGCGCCACGCCGCTGCGGGCGGAGCCGGCTCGTGGGCGTGCCCTGGCCCCCTGGGCGGTGGTCGGGTTCTGCGGTTCCCTCGCCATGGCCCTGTTCGGCACCCGGGTCGGTTCCATCCCCGAACCGGTCTCCGTGCACTGGTGGTTCTGGCTGCCCGGTGGCCGGTCACCAGGTTGGGAGGTGGCCTTCGACCTCGGTTTCGCGCTGCTCGTCGCCGGCTGGATGGGGGTCGGGTCACAGGTGCGTCGGTCGAGCCTCTCGACGAGGCAGGCGGTGGCGCTTCTCGCCTTGTGGGCGCTGCCCCTGCTGCTCGGTCCCCCGCTGTTCAGCCGCGACCTCTACAGCTACGTCGGCCAGGGACTCGTCGCCCACCGGGGCCTCAACCCCTACACCGTGGCCCCGGCCCTACTCGGGCACGGCCCGCTGCTCTCGTCGATCGCCAGCGTGTGGCGCCACACGACCTCGCCGTACGGACCGCTGTTCGTCCTCGTCACCCGGGGGGTGGCATCGGTGGTCGGCACCTCGCTCGTGGCCGAGGTCTTGGCCCTCCGGGCACTCGAGGTAGCCGGTGTGGTCCTGATCGTCGTGTTCCTGCCTCGCCTGGCCAGGCAGCTCGGAGCTGACCCGGGCCTGGCCTTGTGGCTCGGGGTCCTCAGCCCGCTGTCCCTGATCGGGATGGTGGCCTCCGGACACAACGACGCCCTGATGCTGGGTGGGCTGGTGGCTGGGGTGTCCCTGGCTGTGGACGGCCGATTCGCCTGGGCCGTGCTGGTTTGCGCCCTGGCAGCCACCATCAAGCTCCCGGCCGCCGCCGCCATCGTCTTCCTGGCCGCCGACCGCCTGTCGCGAAGGACCGGCGTCGGCCGCCTTGGCACCGTCGTGGAAGCTTCGGCCCTCACCGCCGGCACCCTGGCCGTGGTCACGCTTGCGGCGGGGTACGGCTGGACGTGGTTGAGCCCGACCGCCCTGCACGTTCCGACCGAGCTGCGCGTCCTCACCACGCCGTCGGTCTCCCTCGGGGTGCTCGTGTTCCACGCCGCCCACCTGGTGGGTCTCAGGTTCGCCCGCTCGACGGTGGTCACCGTCACCCAGGACGTCGTGGCCGCACTCGGCGCTTCGGCGGTCGTGTGGTTGCTCGTCACCGTCCGCAGACACGAGGTCGTGGCCTCCCTCGGACTGGCGCTGCTGGTGGTGGTCCTGGCCAGCCCGACGGTGTGGCCGTGGTATCTCTTGTGGGGCCTCGTCCTCCTGGCCGCCACGACGGCGCAGCGCTCGAGGCTGCTCGGAGCGGTAGCGGGGCTGGCCATGCTGCTGGTCGGACCGAGCGGCACTCCCCGGCTGGTCGGTCCCGCCTACCTGCTGGTCTCGCTCGCCGTGGTGATCGGGTTCGCCTGGTCCATTCGGGCGGGGTCCTGGCGAAATTGGATCTCGGGCGATGACGGCTGAGAACCCGTCGATGTCTCCGTCGGTGACGACATCGGGCACGCTGCCGCCGGGGTTCGACAAACGGTACCGGTGGGTCCTGCGTCCTGCCGCCATCTATCTGATCTCCCGCGCGCTGTTCTGGGCGGCGGTGCTGGTGACCGCCTCGTTCACCAACCTCTCGGTGGCCGAGGAGATCGACCGTTGGGACAGCCGGTGGTTCCTGCGAGCCGCTGCCCAGGGCTGGCCCTCCAGCCTGCCCACAGAGCACGGCCACGTCGCCGCCAGCACGATCGCCTTCTTCCCCTTGTTCCCTCTGGTGATCCGGTGGACGAGCACGCTGACCGGGCTCAGCTATCTGGCGTCGGGCATCGCGGTCGCATCGCTCAGCGGTCTCACCGCCATGGTCGGTGTGTGGTACCTGGTACGCAGCTTCGCCGATCGAGCGGCGACCGACCGGGGCGTCCTCCTCTTGGCCTTCTTCCCAGGGTCGTTCGTTCTCAACATGGTCTATGCCGAGGGCATGATGGTGACCTTGGTCGCCTTCGGTCTCTGGGCTCTCCTCGCACGGCGATGGGTCCTGGCCGGTCTGCTGGGAGCTCTGGCCTCGGCCACGTCGCCGGTGGCACTGGCCTTCGAGCTCAGCTGCCTGTGGTGCGCATACCGGGCCCTCGCCGACGGGCGGGACTGGCGATCGATTGCGGCGCCGGTGCTCGCGCCGCTCGGGTTCGTCGCGTTCCAGGCCTGGCTGTGGGTGCACACCGGTGACCTCTGGGCATGGCGTCTGACCGAGCGATACGGCTGGCGGAGCACGATCTCACCCGCCTTCGGTCTGCAGAGTGTCCTCACTCTGACCCGTCACCCGATGTCCGGCACGAAGACCGAGGACCTCCTGTTCGCCGGCATCGTCATCGCCGTGGTGGGAGCCGTCTTCGCCATTCGACGGCGGATGCCCATGCCGGTGCTGCTCTACGGACTGGGCGTTGCTGTGCTCGCATTCGTGTCCAGCCCGGTCGGCCTTCGACCTCGCTTCCTTTTCGATGCGTTCCCGCTCGTGATCGGGGTCGGTCTGGCGTTGCGGAGGTGGCGGTACGCGCCGGTGCTGTTGGCCTCCGCCCTGTCGCTTGTTGCGCTGACCGCCTTCGAGCTCGCCTCGTACCAGGTCTTCCCCTGAGGCGATGGTGACCCTGGACGAACCGACGGGCCGAATCACTGGGGACACCGTGCCGATCGAACGGGCAGCCTGGACGTTCGTCTGGATCGGGGTGCTGATCGGCGGGCTCGACCTCTGGGGTGAGTGGACGTCGTGGGACCCGGTCAGCGTCCTCGCGCCGTTGCTGGTCATCGTGGCGCTGTCTGGGACAGTGCTGACCTGGACGGTCGCCTCGCCACGGTCGCTCCCCTACTGCCTCGCCACCGTGGGCTCGATCGTGGGATCGAACCTGGCCCTCCAGGGGGTGGCGATCCACGTCCGGCGCTTCTACACGACGGACTCGGCCGCCTTCGACCAGGTGGCGGCCGGCGTGCTACGTCGGGGAGCCGATCCTTACGCCGCCTCGATGGCTCCGGCAGCCCATCTGCTTCAAGTGCCGTCGAACTTCTGGACCTACCTGGTGGACGGTGGGTACGTCAGCCACGTGTCGTACCCGGCCGGTTCGTTCCTCCTGCAGATGCCGGCCTTGCTGCTCGGATTCCGTCACGAGATCGTCGACTGGTTGGACCTGGGGGCCTGGCTGTTGACCGGCGTGCTCCTGTTCGTCCTCCTGCCCCGCTCGTGCCGGTGGGTCGGTCCGCTCCTGTTGGCCGTACCGACGTTCGCCAACATCTTCTCCTCCGGCGGCACGGACGCGGCCTACCTCCCTTTCCTGGTGGTGGCCGTTTGGCAGTGGGACCGGTTCGCCGACCGCCGGCGCTCCGCACTGCTCAGATGGTCAGGACCGGTGGCCCTCGGTCTGGCCTGCTCCGTCAAACAGACTCCGTGGTTCTGCGTCCCGTTCCTCGTCGTCGGGGTGTTCCTCGAAGCCCGTGCCTCGGGTCTCCGTCCCTTCCGCATCTCGGGGAGCTACCTGGTCACCGTGTTGGCGGTGTTCGGCGCGGTCAACGCCCCCTTTGTCATCTGGCAGCCGGCCAGCTGGTTGCGGGGGGTGCTGCTGCCGATCGTCCAGCCCCTGGTGGCCGACGGACAGGGTCTGGTCACTCTGGCGCTCCATGGTCTCACCCGGGGGGTCTGGCTCCCGCTGCTGTCGCTGGCGGGCGGACTGGTCGTCGTCGGTCTCTTGATCGCGTTGGTCGTCTGGTACCCGTCGATGAAGCGCATCTGGATGTTGGCGTTGCCTCTGGCCTTCTTCGTCGCGCCGCGCAGCCTCTCGACCTACTTCCTCGACCTGGTGCCAGCGGCCATCGTGGCGGTGCTGACCGTGGCACCCGCTCGCAAGCCACGGCCGGCGATCGGAACCGGTCGCCTGCGCCGGCCATACGGAACGAGCGCGTTGGCCGCCGCGGTGGCCGCCGCCGCTCTCTGCGTGGTGGCCTTCCTCACCCCGCCGCTTCAGGTCGACGTGCGCTCGGTCCGGGTGTCCAACGCGGAGACCGCCTTCGACTCGGTGACGGTGTCCGTGGAGAACACGACCGGTCGCACGGTCCGCCCCCACTTCATGGTGGACCTGGGGGGGAGCCATCCGTCCGGGTTCTGGAACACTGCCGGAGACCGTCAGTTGGCGGTCGGTCCACACGCCTCAGTGACGGTGACACTGTATCCGCCCACCCGGACGGGGTCGCCCGCCCACGGTGCGCGCTGGGTCGTCCAGGCCTTCACCCCCTCACCGGACGCCGTCAGCACCTCCGCCTCCCAGACCTGGCGGTATGGGCCGGTGGGCTGAGTGTCGGTGCCGGCAGGCCTCGGGCGGCAAAGGGTCCGACCGGTCGGAGGCCGCTCCGGGCCGGGCGCTCCATCGTCGCTAGCATGACCGGGACCGCGCAACGAGGAGACCACATGTTCGACGGAGAGCGTCCTGATCACCCGGTCTTCGACGGCGACAACCACTACTACGAGGCACTCGACGCCTTCACTCGCCATCTCGCCCCGGCCCTCGGGCCCCGTGTTGCCCAGTGGTGCGAGATCGATGGTCGTCGTTACCACGTCCTCGGAGGACGGGTGAGCCGGGCGGTCACCAACCCGACCTTCGACCCGGTGGCGCCTCCCGGTGCGTTGCACGATTACTTCCGGGGGAACCCCGAGCATCGCGGACCGCTCGAGTTCCTCTCCAGCAGGGAACCCATCCGGCCCGCCTACCGTGAGCCGTCAGCCCGCCTGGCGGCGCTCGACCAGCAGGGTCTGGACGCCTGCCTGCTGTTCCCGACGCTCGGCATGATCTACGAACAGCCGCTCAGCCACGACCCCGAAGCGATCTGCCAGCTGTTCGGGGCGTTCAACCGGTGGCTGGTGGAGGACTGGACATTCAACGTGGAGGACCGCATCTACGCCGCGCCCTACCTCACCTTGGCCGATCCCCTGTGGGCTGCGGAGGAACTGGCCTGGGCGCTCGATCGCGGCGCCCGTGTCGTCGTCATGCGGCCGGCCGCACCCACAACGTGCGTCGGACGGCGCGACCCGTTCGACCCGATGTTCGATCCCTTCTGGCAGACGGCCAACGACGCGGGCATCACGATCGTCGTCCACGCCGCCGACAGCGGCGTCTGCTCCCACGGGTACGCCCCCGACGGGTTCGCCGCCACCTTCGCGGGTGGGTGGAAGCCGACCATCAAGTCCTTCGCCATCGAGCAGGCCATCCGTGACTACCTCCTCACCATCGTCTTCGACGACCACTTCTCCCGCTTCCCCAACCTGCGGATCGCCTCGGTGGAGAACGGTGCCGGCTACCTTCCCGATCTGATCCGGAAGCTTCGATCCACTGCCGACAAGATGCCGGGACACTGGAAGGAGGACCCGGTCGAGACCTTCCGGCGGCACGTCTGGATCAACCCGTTCTGGGAGGACGACGTGGAGGAGGTGGCTGGGTGCATGGGACCGGAGCGGGTGATCTTCGGTTCGGACTGGCCACACATCGAGGCCCTTCCCGAACCGCTCGACTACCTGGCTGAGCTGAAGGCCTTCAGCGAGGAAGACCGGCGGCTGATCCTCAACGACAACGTTCGGCAGCTGATCGAGCTCCGACCCACCTGAACCCGGCAGGACCGGTGCTCGGGCCACCGTAGGATGCGTCGATGTGCGGTCGGATAGCGCTGTTCACCGAACCTGAACGGATCGCCCGAATCTTCGACGCCGGGCTGGCGGAAGGCGCGTTCGACGAGTGGCGTCCCTCGTGGAACGTCGGGCCGACCGGCCGCGTCCTCGCCGTCGGCGAAGACGATCGTGGGCGTGTGTTGGACCACTACCGTTGGGGCCTGGTCCCGTCCTGGGCCAAGGACCCCTCGGCGATCACCTCGACCTTCAACGCGCGGGCCGAGACGGTGGCCACCAAGCCCATGTTCCGTACCGCCTTCAGCCGCCGGCGCGTACTGGTGCCGGTCGATGCCTTCTACGAGTGGAGGGCCGGGGCCCCGAAGCAACCCTTTGCCTTCACTCGCGCCGATGGCGATCTGGTCGTCCTCGCCGGTCTGCGGGAGGGGTGGCGAGGCGAGGACGGTACCGAGCTGCGGACAGCCACCGTGGTCACCTGCGCCGCTGGACCGGACATGCCGATCCATGACCGTCAGCCGGTGGTGCTTGAGTCCGGGTCGTGGGACCGGTGGCTCGATCCCGCCGTGACCGATCGTGACGAACTCCAATCGATGCTCGGGCCGACCGCACCCGGGACGTTGATCCGGCATCCGGTGAGCCGGAGGATCGGTAACGTCCGCAACGACGACCCGGAGCTCATCGAAGAGATCGACCTCCCCGGATGATCCGCGACCGCCGACAGACTCGACGGTGGACCGCACTCGGCCATCGGTAGGGACGGAACTGCGTGGCTCGCTATCCTGATCGGCGAAGCCGATCCTCGGGACCATACGGGACGGAGCATCGGAGCCGCCACCGACGCTCGAGAGACGATCCGGTTCCCATCGTTCCACAATAGGCAATCCGGACGTCGACTCAAAGGAGCAACTTCGGCACGATTTGCGACTCGTAGTAAGGTTTTTCGGACGGATGGTGGACGAAGCAGACCACCGGCCGCTGAACGGGGCGAAGGGGCGAGGCGCTGCGGTGAACCAGCGAGACACCAATCGTCAACTGAAGCGCCAAGCGGTGATCGACGCCGGGCTGGCCCGACTCCTCTCCGGACCGATCGGGGCACTTCGCTCAGTGGTCAACGCCTCGTCGTTGAGCGCCGAGGCCGGGCTCTCGAAGGACACTACCTACCGGCTGTTCAAGGATAACGACGGGCACTCCAACGACGCCATCATCCGGGAAGTGGCCGCCGCTGCCTCCCGACCCGCCTGGGCAGGATTCGCCGAGAGCTCGAAGGCCATGGCCACCGCCTTCCAGGATGCCCTCCGCCAGGAGGTCCCGTTCACCGATCTGTTGATCGACATCATGGCGGCCAACGTCGAGTCCCAGTTCCGTTCTCCCGGAGGACCGACCGGATGGCTGCTCCACGCCGCTGCCATCACCGCCAGCCCGGCATGGCGGGGTGAACGCCATCTGTCGGCCGAGGACCGGCGGCTCGGCGAGGAGCTGCTCGCCGTCCGAGCCGACTTCTACCGGACGATGACCGACGACCTGTCTCCGCTGCTCGCTGCTGCCATGTCGCTGATCAATCGCCGTCCGCGTCCGGGGATGGATCCGCGCCGCCTGATCGCCCTCATCCACGCCATGATCGACGGGGCGGTGTTGCGTTGGTACATCGACCCCGACACTTTCGACAGCACGCTCATCGGCGAGGCGACGTACGCACTGGCCATCGCTTTCACCGAGGAAGGCGCTCTGGACGATCCCCGACGGCCGACCGACCCGGATGCGGAGACGGAGTACGACGCACTGCTCCAGGAGGCCGCCACGGCTTGGGAGCGGAGTCCGGGTCGCACGGTCGGCTCCACCGCACTCGACTGTTCGGTCGAGCCCCACCGCGCGGCCTTGCTCTTCCCTACGGATGCCGACCTCGCCGACGGGGTCATCTGGAACCTGGTCCTCGGAGGGGGAACCCTCGTCCGCACTCCATTCGCCCCCTTGCCGGGGGGATCCGAAGGCCAGGAACAGGCGACCGGTCCGGCGTTGCTGCTCGGGATCCTCCGGCGCCTGCGCGAAGTGGTAGAGGAGCTTCCCGGTGCAGCGGAGCTCGTGCGGGACGAGAAGCCCGCCGTCGGGATCGGCGTCAGTGCGCAGCTCCAGCATGAAGCGG
Source organism: Acidimicrobiaceae bacterium (assembly GCA_027315005.1). Classification (GTDB taxonomy): domain Bacteria; phylum Actinomycetota; class Acidimicrobiia; order Acidimicrobiales; family RAAP-2; genus Bog-756. The sequence continues at coordinate 41,218 of DAHUZT010000053.1, forward strand.
CCGAGATCATCCGCCGCCACTGCCCCGGGGTCGACCCCCGGATCACTGCGGGCGAGCTGGTGGCCTCCGCTTTGACGGGTGACGCCGGATGGCCCGCGGTGATTAGTCTGATGCGGGTGGTCGATGCAGGTGCCCCTGTTCCTACTGACTGGAGATCCGCTCGACCGGAGTGACGGATCGGACCGGGCGGTTGGCCGATGGTCACCGGGGCGCGATCGAGGCGCCCAGAGTTGGGACGGCTGGGCGATGGGATGCTGGGTGATCAGATGGTGACGACGTCGAGAAGGCATTGGTATCCGCCATCATGTGCATTGAACGTCCTTGAGAGTGACGGTTGACAATTCGTCGCGGCTCGGCGAAACATCCGAACCCCTGAGCCGGCGAGCCATCGATTTTGTGGATTCGTCAAGTACCTTTCTTGCGTACCGCCCGTTCCCGAAGTTCGGGTTCCGTCGCGCTTCATCGAATCGAGTCGTCAACTCCCGTTCGGCGTCTGGAGCTACCGCCAGTCCGTCCGACTCGGCCAAAACCTTAAAGATGGCCAACAGCTCCTCGGGCGAGTAATCCTCGAATACGAGAGTCTGACCGAACCGTGATTCGAATCCTGGATTCGCTTCCAAGAACTCGTGCATCTGCTCCGTGTAGCCGGCCGCGATGACAACCACCTCGGACCGATGATCCTCCATGAGCTTCACAAGAGTGTCTACTGCTTCTATGCCAAAGTCCTGTCCGCCGGAACCAGAGCGAGTTAGGGAATAGGCTTCATCGATGAAGAGGACGCCACCGCGAGCCTCGTCGAACTTCTGGGTCGTCTTCGTTGCCGTCTGGCCGATGAACCCCGCGACGAGGTCAGCGCGGCCCGTCTCAACAACGTGACCATCTCGCAGCATCCCAAGTGCAGCGAGGATCCGCCCATACAGTCTTGCAACGGTGGTCTTGCCGGTTCCCGGGGACCCGGCGAATACGAGGTGGGGGCTGATCCGTCGTGTTTGGACCCCAGCCTCGCGCTGCTTCCGTTGGAGATTCAGTACATCGACAATGTCTGCGACGTTTTGTTTGATGGACTGGATTCCGACCATTGAGTCGAGTTCGGAAAGCAGCTGCTGGACGGCTGCTCCCCCCGTTTCCGACACGGCCAGCTCCTCGGTTTCACCGATATCCGGTGCCGTAATCGTCACGAGCTCGTCCGGTTCGAGGTCTGTTCGGCCAGCGAGACGCCTAGCCATCGCGACACGAGCCTTGTCAACAAGGTCGCGGATCTCACGGGCATTGCCAAAAGTAGGGCCCCGATCGAGCTGCACCATCTCCTTACGCACAGCGTCGACTGTCTCGTCGCCGCAGCGAAGTCCCAACTCCTTCACGCGCCTCCGAAATATCTCGACCAACTCGTCCACCGTGTAGGAATCGAAGTGAATCGTGTTGGCGAAGCGGGAGTGCAGTCCGGGGTTGGAACTCAGGAAATGCTCCATGTTTGCGGTATAGCCCGCCGCTATCACGACAACTTCGGAGCGGTGGTCTTCCATCAACTTGACCAGCGTATTTATTGCCTCGGCGCCGAAGTCCGGACCAGTCCCACCCGTGGTCTGAAGCAGAGAATAGGCCTCGTCGATGAACAGAACGCCGCCCGTGGCCTGCATGAAGTGATCGGTGGTGAGCTTGGCCGTCCCGCCCACGTGCTCCGCTACCAGGTCTCCGCGGCTAACCTCGTGGACATCACCCCGGTCAAGGGCTCCCATGGCTGCGAGGAGCCGGCCGTAGAGCCGAGCCACCGTCGTCTTGCCAGTGCCAGGTGGTCCGGCGAAGACAAGATGGCGACCAATAGGCTCGGCGCTCACGCCCACCGACCGCTGACGCTGTTCGAGCTCCAGGTAGCTGATCATGTCCCGAACGTCTCTTTTGACAGCCGCCAACCCGACGAGACGGTCGAGTTCGAGAAGCAACTCCTCCATGCCTTGTCCCTGGGGTGCATCGCCCTCAACGGACCCCTCGGGCGTGAGTCTCCTCTTGTAAGAGGGTGCGGGTCCAGCCGTGGCTCGTTCAGGCGCTCGTACTGCCAATCCTTGTTGACCCTTGACCACGACGTTCCCAAGGGTCGGGTCACAGCCCTCGCTGATCTGGACGCCGTCGCCTCCACAGCCGTTCACGAGAAGCTCGACGACGTCGCCCGATGCTCCGCCCTCGAATACGACCCCATTCTGCGTCGCTTGCTCAATGACAACTCCATCGGCAACGAGTTTGGACCCGACCCCTGTTACCCGAATGCCGTCCGCCCTCGTGCTTGCAATTCGGACCTTTCTCAGGCGCGCCGTCGACTGTTTGCCGATTACCGCCCCCGTCTGCGGCGAATCGATCTCAAGATCCGTTGCCGTCAGGGTTCCGCCCGATTCTGTCGCCAGGGCCGCCTTTCCTGATCCCGCGATGTGACAATCCGTCAGGTCCGCTTTGCCGCTAACCAGGAACCCGGCGTCCAGTCCGCCGTCAATGACTATGGCTGTGCCTCGGAACTCTCCAGCAGAAGGAACATTGACCACCGCGCCGCTACATTCCCGTGCATGGATGTCGACCGACTCCGCAATGCACGTGCCCTCGATGCAGTTGATCCCAACGTTCTCTGGATCGACGATCGAGCATCCGTTCAGTTCAAGGTGCCCGCCGTGGACGGCCACAGCGGCACGGCAATTGGCCATCGTTACGCGGGCCGCGTCGATGCGGGACCTCTGTGACGCAATCAGAGCAATCCCAATTTGACGAATCGATCCTCCTTCAATGTTGATTGCGGACCCTTTGTCAGCCAATACCGCAGGCATCTGGCCCCGGATGTTGGACACTTCGCAGTCCACCATTGCGACAGTGGCCTTGCCCTCCGCATGAACCGCGATTTGCTCCGAGTCTCGCAGGGCGCAATTGGTGAGCCTCGCCGAGACGCCCGATCCGGCCCAGAGAAGTGGTAGATCACATTTGCTGAGGTTTAGTGATGACAGCTGGGCAGTGACAGACTGAAACAGATAAACAGCATTTCCTCCGCAATTGGAGATCTCCGTACCCGATACGTCGACATTTCCGTCCGCCGCTTTCAGGCCACTCTGCCCGCACCGATTTATGCTTCCACCGCGCAGAGCCAGCGTGGTACCTGAGACTCCGATGCCGAGCCCTTGATCCGCGGACAGTGTCGAGTTTTCGATGGACAGGATCGAGTTTGTCGCCTCAATCGCAGAACCGTGTGCTGACCAACTGGTACAGTTGCGAAACGCCATGCCGGCATCCGAACAAAAGATCGCAGCCCCTGTAGAGTCCCAGGATCGAAAGTCGAGCCCTTCAATAAGAACATCGCGCGACGAGATGATGGCGGCGCATCCGACACGCGTTTCAACCGACACTCGGCCATTCTCCGCCACAAGCGTGACCGGCCTCCCAACGCGCAATTGCTCTACATATTGGCCTGGATCTATGACGATCGTGACACCTCCTTGCGTACCATTGATCGCCTCTTGAATCGAATTG
>DAHUZT010000055.1 GCA_027315005.1 Acidimicrobiaceae bacterium
GTGCCAGTTGTTGCCGTAGAACCAGGTGGCGAGGGCGTCGCTCCGGAGCTGATCGAGGGTGTCGGGGGGGGCGAGGAAGATCCCGTACAGGGCCACCCCGACCAGCATGACCAGAAGGGCGGGCACCAGCCGCCGGACCCGGTGCCCCCAGAACCGGAGGAGCCCGATGTGCGACCGCCGCCGGAACTCGGACAGGAGGAGCCCGGTGATGAGGAACCCGGACAGGACGAAGAACACGTCCACTCCGAAGAAACCGCCACCGGCCCAGCTGAATCCCCCGTGGAAGAGGAGCACCAGCCCGATGCCGACGGCGCGGACCCCGTCGAGCGCGGGGATGCGACCCGGTGAGGCGTCCGAGAGCGGTCCGACCTGCCCGTGTACCGTCCGTCCTGCGGTGCCCATGTCCCCCTGAGCTCCCACCTGGCGAGTGTACCGTCCGGTGGCCGAGCAACCGGGCGCGCGCCCGGGCCGCTCAGGGCTCGGCGGTGGTGGGTCCGATGGCACGCGCCGCCGACCTCCGCCGCCAGGCCATCAGGGGCTTCTCGATGAGGAACCAGCTAGCGATCGCGATGGCGAAGATGACCGCGAGCCGCACCACCTGGGTGGGCCAGTAGCCCCAGCCGGTGCCCGCCGGTCCGATGGCCAGGTAGACGGGGAAGTGGACCAGGTAGACGGTGTAGGACAGGTCGCCGATGAAGACGAAGACGCCGATACCGACGAGGCGCGACCCGATGGCATCGGGTCTGATGACGAAGAACACGATGATGGTGGCTGATGCCACCGTGGTGAGCGGCAGCCACCAGACGGCCAGGTTCTCGGTGAACAGTGGGGCATAGAGATAGATCCACACCATGAACGCGGCCGAGGCGGCAGCCGCCGCGGTGAGGAGCCTGACCGCCCATGGCCGCCAACGTTCGAAGTAGCCGTCGGCGGCCAGCAGGCCGAGCAGGCATCCGATGAACAGGCCGTCGGCCCGGGTGTCGAAGGCGTAGTAGATCCGGACGAAGGCGGCGTTGTCCGGGGTGTGGAAGTGGGCCACTCCATAGACCTGGTACAGCCGGTCGCCCACGCTGAGGAGGGCGCCACCGATGGCGAACAGGTAGGCGAGCCGGCGCCGCCCGACTGCCACCGCCACCACCATGAGGATCGACCAGAGGACGTAGAACTGCTCCTCGATGGAGAGCGTCCAGGACTGGGCCAGGTACCCGAAGAACGGCGCGTGGAGGAAGGCCTGCCGGTAGTCTGCGTAGTAGAAGAGCGTGGCAAGGCTGTCCCCCCACACCCGCTGGGAGGCGTCGGCAACGTGCACGAAGGCGGCGTAGATGCCGAGCAGCGCCACGGTCAACACCAGCGGTGGCAGCAGCCGTGCCGCCCGGCGGGCGTAGAACTGCTTCAGGCTGATCCGCTCGTGCCGCTTCGCCTCCATCGACAGCATGGCGGTGATGAGGAAACCGGAGAGTACGAAGAACACCTGGATGGAGGCCCACGCTCCCGGAAGGGTGTGGAAATTCGAGTGGTAGGTGAGCACGGTGAAGAGCGCTAGGGCTCGGATACCGGTGAGCGGGGGCCGGTTGCCGAGTCGGAAGGGAGGACGCTCCTTCCGGGCGGGGACCACCGTCTCGTCCCGGGGAGGTCGGCCATCCGCATGCTGTGCCCCGGTGGTCGACGGAGCGACCTGCTCGAGCGCCGGAGCGGACCCTGCGAGCGACCCCTCGGCCTGGCCGGGCCGGTCCGGCAGGTGCATTGCGGCGATGGTACCGCACGCTCCCCGGGCCGATGGGGACACGCGGTCCTTGTGCGGGCACGCACATGGGACACAATGGGCCGATGGTCGGCGAGTCGACGGTCGGCGAGTCGACGCCCGGGGATCCGACGCCCGGGGATCCGACGGTGGCGCCCGGACCCTGGACCCGGTCGAGCAGGGTGCGGTGGTGGCCGGTGGTGGTCCCTCTTGTGGTGGTGCTGGTCGGAGCCTGGCTCTATCGGTGGGTGGACGAGGACGCCTTCATCAATTTCCGGATCATCCACAATCTGCTCGCCGGGTACGGCCCGGTCTTCAACGTGGGAGAGCGGGTCGAGGTCGACTCGGATCCGCTGTGGCTCTTCACCCTGGCCGGGCTGCACGTGATCCTCCCCTTCATCGACATCGAGTGGTTGTCGGTGGTGGTCGGGCTCATCTGCACCGGTGCCGGATTCCTCGCTGGTGGCCGAGCGGTCGGGTGCCTGGCTGCGTCCCGGAACGAGGGGACCGTCCTACCGCTCGGCCTCCTCCTGGTCTCGGTGGTGGCCGGCGTATGGGAGTTCGCCACCTCCGGCCTCGAGATGTCGATGGTGTTCCTCTGGCTCGGGCTCTCGTTCCTGTTGTTGGTGCGGCTGGAGCGACGTCGGTCTCGGGCGGTGCTCGCTGCATTCGTCATCGGCCTCGGTCCCCTGATCCGCCCCGAGCTCACCCTCGCCTCGGCGGTGTTGCTGGTGGCGATGGTGGTCGTAGTGGCCGCTCCGGAACGGACCGTGCGCGACCGGCTCCGGAGCGTGGCCACCCCCCTGGCCGCGGCCGCCACGCTGCCCGTGGCGTACCAGATCTTCCGGATGGGCTACTACGCACTCGCCGAGCCGAACACCGGGCTGGCCAAGGCCGGGATCGCCTCCTGGTGGTCGCAGGGCTTCACCTACCTGTGGAACTTCGTCGCGCCCTCCACCCTGTGGCTCCCCTTCGTGCTGGCCGCGCCCCTCGTATGCGGACGGGTCGCGTCCTGGTGGCACCGTGGAGACCGAATCGGGGTGGTCGTGCTGTCGGCGCCGATCGTGGCCGGGGTGGTCGACGTGATCTACGTGGTCTACATCGGGGGCGATTACATGCACGCCCGCCTCCTCCTCCCCGGCTTCTTCGCCCTCTGCCTGCCGGTGTACGCATCGCTGCGCCAGCTGCGGACGCTCATGGTGGTGCCGGTTGCCGCCATCGCCGTCTGGGCGGTGGTGTGCGCCGGTTGGTTGCGGTTCGTGCCGCCCACCGAGCACGGTCTCAACCCGCAGACGGTGTTCATCTCGAACGAGCGGAACAGCTGGATCAGCGCCACAGGAGATCCCCACCCGATCACCGCCGCCGACTACAGCCGGGCGCTGTCCGGAAAGGCCGGCGAGGTGCTGCATCGGATGGCCGACCGGATCCCCCCCCGCCGCCAGGAGATGCTGGTGGTGACCAGTCCGTTCCGGCCAATCGGCTCGAACCCGGTGCTTGCGGCCCGCTCCCCGCTCCCCTTCCGCCTCGCCGTCGATCTGCCGGCCATCGGTGTCATCGGGTACCTCGCCGGTCCCCACGTCTACGTGTTCGACACCTTTTCGCTGGCCAACCCGATCGGTAGCCATACGGTGATCGTGCGCCACGCCCGACCCGGGCACGAGAAGGAGATCGGGCCCGCCTGGATGCTGGCACGATTCGGCATCGCCGGCCGGGTGCGGAACGGAGCGTCGTCGGTCGCCCAGGTGGCAGCCGCCCGCCGGGCACTCGGGTGCGAACCGCTCCGTGGCTATCTCCGGGCGATCACCGAACCGCTCACCGTCGGTGGGTTCCTCGCGAACATCGGCGACTCGTTCGGGTACACCACCATGCGCTTCAGCGCCGACCCCGCAAAGGCAGCCGCCGAGCTGTGTGCCGGGCGCGAGCCAACCGCCCACCGGCCACCATGACCACCCGCACCGCCGAACGGCTCGGGGACTCGGTCGGCTCCGGGCCGGCACGGGACCCGACCTGCACGATGCCGCTCAGCTGGATCCGATGGACGGCAGTGATCTCGGTGTACCTCGCCCTCGCCTTCGGGCTCTGGTGGGGCGTCTGGACGTCCGATCCGACGTCGGTGACCACCTGCGGTTGCGGTGACGCCGCCCGGTTCCTCTGGTTCTTCGAGTGGCCGGCTTACGCCATCGCCCACGGGCGGAGCCTCTTCTACTCGACCGCCCTCTTCCATCCCGGCGGCATCAACCTGCTCGACGACACGAGCGTGCTGGCCTTCGGCGTTCCTCTCGTTCCGATCACCTGGGTCTTCGGCCCGGTGGCATCGATGAACCTGGGCCTCACCCTCGCCCCCGCGATCTCGGCACTGACCATGTTCGCGCTGCTACGTCGCTGGACCGCCTGGACACCTGCGGCCTTCCTCGGCGGCCTGGCCTACGGCTTCTCTCCGTTCGTCGTGAGTGAGCTGGCCCTCAACCAGCTCAACATCGCCATGATCGGCATGCTGCCGCTGGTCGTGATCTGCCTGGACGAGTTGATCGTCGTGCAGAGACGCTCACCGCGCCGGATAGGGCTCGCGCTGGCCCTCATTGGTGCCGTCCAGTTCTTCGTGAGCACCGAGGTCTTTCTGATCGCCCTCTTGGCGGCCGCCGCCGGCATGGCGCTGCTCGGGGTGAGCGCGGCCATCCGGCCCCCGGCCGATCTCTCCGTGCGCCTGCACCACGCCCTGTCCGGACTCGTCGTGGCGGCAGGGGCGACGGCACTGCTGCTCGCCTACCCGCTCTGGTTTCTGCTCGACGGCCCGGCCCGTCTGACCGGTCCGATCTGGTCGGTCGGCGCCATCGACCGCTACGGCAACACCCTGGCTTCCTTCGTCACCACCGGCGGGCTCGCCCAGCTCCGTCCAGAGATGCTGGCCCTCGGGGGCTACCAGGGTCCGCCGCTGGTCGGGCTCGGCTATCTGGGGGCGGGAATGGTGGCGGTGGTGGTGGTCGGGATGATCGCCTTCCACCGCGACCGCCGGCTGTGGCTGTTCGGCGGCGTGGGGATCGTCTCGGCACTCCTCTCCCTCGGACCGGGTCACGGGGTGTGGGTGCCCTGGGACGCGCTCTCCCGGCTCCCCTGGGTGGGCGACATCGTGGAGGTCCGCTTCTCGTTGGTGGTGACGTTGTGCGACTCGGTGCTCTTCTCCCTGGTGCTGGACCGGTCGAAGGAGGCACTCGGTCGCAGGTGGGCCCCCTGGCCCCAGAGGCACCGCGCGGTGCGGCTCGTGCCGTGGATGCTGGTCGCCGTGGCGGTGGTGCCCAGTCTGGTCGCGCTCTGGCCCAATCTCCCGTTGACCACCCGGAGCGTGGTGCTGCCCCGCTGGTACTCGGCCGTCGGTGCCACCCTGCCTGCCGGCCAGGTCCTGTTGGCGTACCCGGCTCCGTTCTCCGGACTGCAGTCGTCACAGGCCTGGCAGGCGGTCAACGAGATGCGCTGGGCGCAGGCCGGCGGGGGCGGCCCGGAAGGACGGCCTTCCCGGGCCGGTGACGCACGACGAGGCTTCGAGGTGCTCTTCGGCGCGTCGCTCCCACTCGGCGCGCCACCCGATCCCACTCCGGCCAACCTGGCCGCGGTCCGGCGGGCGCTCGCTTTGTGGCGGGTCACCACCATCGTGGTGCCCGACGAGCCCGAACTGCCCCGTTACCAGCAGGGCCGATCGGCCGCCTACGCCGTGGGTCTGTTCACGGCTGTGGTCGGCAGGGCTCCTCTGGTCAGTCACTCCGCATTCGTGTGGACCTCGGTGGGCCGTCCCGCTCGGGCCGTCCCGCTCTCCCATGGCGCCTTTGCCGCCTGCACCGTCGGTACCATGGCCACCGGCCTGGGGCTGGCGGGCATCCCGCGCTGTGTCCTGGCCGCCAGTTGAACCGGCTCGGAACCGGAGAGCCGAGCCGGGTCCGACTTCCACGAGGAACCGTCGTCCCCGGAGGATCATGCTGCGACAAGCGATGGCGGTCGACCAAGCGATGGCGGTCGACCATGCGATGGCGGTGACCGAACGCCCGGCAACACGGCGCGGCCCGCACGACGCCCCGTCCACCGAGGTCGGAACGGAGCCCACCGGACGATCGGGCCGGACCGCTTCGAGGCGCGGCCGCAGGGACCTCGTCCTCGCCGGTTGCGCCTACCTTGCCCTCGCGGTCGTGATCTGGTGGCACGTCTGGACCGGTGACCCACGTACCACCACTACCTGCGCGTGCGGGGACAGCTCCCTCTTCTTGTGGTTCCTCGAATGGCCGGCCTACGCCCTGGCCCACGGGCACAGCCTCCTCTACTCGAAGGCCATGTCCTATCCGGGTGGGGTCAACCTGCTCGCCAACACGAGCGAGCTGGCCATCGGCGTCGTGCTCGCTCCGATCACCTGGGTCTACGGCCCGGTCGCCACCTTGAACGTGGCCGTCACGCTGGCCCCGGCACTGTCGGCCCTGGCTGCCTACGCCCTGATCCGCCGCTACGTCGACTGGGTCCCGGCTGCCTTCTTCGGCGGGCTGTTCTACGGGTTCTCCCCCCTGATCCTGGTCAGCCTCACCGATGCCCACCTGATGGTGGGGATGGCCCCGGTCCCCCCCCTCGTCGCCTTCTGCCTCGACGAGCTGCTCGTCCGGCAGCGGTGGAGGGCCGTCGCCACCGGCGTCCTTCTCGGGTCGCTGCTCGTCCTCCAGTTCTTCCTCGGCACCGAGCTGCTCGTCCTCACCCTCATCGGCGCGGCTCTCGGGGTGGTCCTGCTCGTGGCCGGAGCGGCCCGGCGTCCCGGAGTGATCGCCGCCAAGGCCCACCACGCGCTGGTCGGGCTCGGGGTCGGAGCCACCACCACCGTCGTGCTCTTGGCCTACCCGGTCTGGTTCACCCTGGCCGGACCGGCCCACACCTCGGGCCCGGTGTGGCCCATCCTGTACCTGGGCTACGAGGGCGCCCAGCTTCACCAGGTGCTCCTTCCCCAGCCGGTGTCCACCAACTTCCAGCACTTCACGGCGCGGATCGGTGGGTATCAGGGGCCGACCCTTTCGGGCGAGTACCTCGGGTTCGGCGTCCTCGCCGTGGCCATCGCCGGCCTGGCCGTCTGGCGGCGCGACCTGCGGTTGTGGTTGTTCGGCGGCGTCGCCCTCGGCTCGGGCGTGCTCGCGCTCGGCGCCCGTCCCCACGTCTGGCTGCCGTGGTCAGTGGCGGCAGGGTTGCCCGAGCTCCAGAACATCATCCCGACCCGCTTCCTCATCATCACCACCCTGGCCCTCGCCGTCATGATCGGGCTGGTCGCCGATCATGCCCGGCGGGCAGTTCGCAGTGGGCGCCACTACCGGACCGCCGGTCCTCCGACAGGCCCGCCGCCGGCCCGCCGGTGGCTGGCCGCTGCCGTCGCAGCAGGGGTGACGGCCGTCGCCATCGTCCCGGTGGCCGCCTACCTGGCGGCGAGCACTCCCAACACCACCCAGCCCGTCGTGCTTCCTTCGTGGTTCCGGTCGGTCGCCCCCCACCTCTCGGGTCACCAGGTCCTCTTGGTGTACCCGGTCCCGAACCAGGCCATCGAGAGCGCCATGGCCTGGCAGGCGGTCGACCAGATGTCCTTCACGATGGTCGGGGGCGGTGGGCCGGGCGGTGTGCCGCAGCGGGCGGGGAAGGAGCGGCCCGGCCTCGCGGTGATCGGTGCCTCGTCGTTCACCTTCGCACCCCAACGGCTGGAACCCGGAGCCGTGGGGGCGGCCCGCGCCGCGCTCGACGGCTGGGGGGTGACCATGGTCGTGATCCCGGACCAGCACGGGCTGCCCCTCTACGACGAGGTGTCCTCGTCTCCCTTCGCGGTGGGCCTGATGACCGCTGCCATCGGCCGTCCGCCCGTGCGTCAGGAGGGCGCCTGGGTCTGGAACGACGTCCAGCATGCCGGTGCGGCCGCGCTACCGGCGCCCGCCGCCTTCGAGGCCTGTGTGGCGGCGGCCACCCCCCCCGTCGGCAGCCCGCTGAGCGCTCCACCGGACACCATCTCGACCTCGGCGACGGCCGGTGTCGCCCGGTGCGTCCTCCACGCCGCGTCGACCTCCCGATGAGCACGACACAACCATGAGCACGACACAGCTGCCCACTCCGGAGGTCCTACCGGCAGGACCCGGTGGCATCTCCTCCGCCTGCTCTCCGCCCGAAACCGTCGGTTCGGGTCGTGGCATGGGTCCCGGCCGAGGATCGGCCCGGGGGCTCCGCTTCGTCGTCCCGCTGGCAACCGCCTTCGTCTGCTACCTCGGTCTCGCCGTCGCCTTCTTCTGGGGCGCCTGGGCCCATCACCCGACGGCGACCACCACCTGTGCATGCGGGGACGCCTCCCTCTACTTCTGGTTCCTCGAGTGGCCGGCCCATGCGATCCTCGACGGGGGAAGCCTCTTCTACTCGACCTTCGCCTTCCACCCGGTCGGCTTCAACCTGGTCGCCAACACCGGAGTGGTCGCCCTCGGGGTGGCGCTGGCGCCGGTCACCTGGGCGTTCGGGCCGGTGGCCTCCCTCAACGTCGCCTCGACCCTGGCCCCCTGCCTGTCGGCGCTCGCCATGTTCTGGCTCCTGCGACGGTGGGTGGGCTGGGCACCGGCCGCGTTCGTCGGAGGCCTGCTGTACGGGTTCTCGCCGTTCATCCTGAACGGGCTGGTCGCCGGGTGGCTCACCATGTTCCTGCCCATCCCACCGCTCATGGTGGCCTGCCTCGACGAGCTCTGCGTCCGCCAGCGCCATCGCCCGGTCCCGACCGGCATCGCCCTCGGGCTCCTCTGTGCCCTGCAGTTCCTGGTGAGCTCCGAGCTGTTGGTCGTCACCGGTCTGGTGGCCGTGCTCGGCCTGGTCGCTCTGGTCCTCCACTCGGCCCTCTTCGATCGAGACGCCTTGATGGCGCGGATGCGGGGAGCGCTCACCGGGCTGGCGGCAGGGGCGGTGGTGGCCGGGGCACTGCTCGCCTATCCGGTCTGGTTCGCGTTGGCCGGTCCAGCCCACTTCAGCGGACTGGTGTGGCCGTCGTTGGCCCCCGGCGCCTACGGCACCGACCTCTCCGCGTTCTTTCGCCTCTCGTCGACCACCGCGTCGACCCTGGCCCAACGCCGCTTCGGCGGCTACCAGGGGGTCGCCCTCCACCAGGGCGTCTACTTGGGCTACGTCCTGCCGGTCGTGCTCGTGGTCGGGTTGGTCGCCTGGCGGCGTGACCGGCGCCTGTGGCTGTTCGCCTGGGTCACCGTGTCGTCTATGGCGCTGTGCCTGAGCTCGGTGGCCGGCGGTGGCCATCTCTGGGTCCCGTGGCGGTCGCTCGCCTACGTCCCCATCGTGCAGAACATCCTTCCGCTCCGGTTTGCCGCGATGGTCTTTCTGGGGGCGGCGGTCATGCTTGCCGTGATCGTCGACCACGCCAGAGCCGGCCTTCGGGCTGGCGGTCGTCGGGCCGGTCCCCATGCCCGTCACGGTGCCCATGCCCGCAGACAGCATGCCGAGCGGCGCCTGCGCGAGCTGGCGGCCGATCTGGTCGCGGCCTCGGTGGCCGTCGTGGCGCTGGGTCCCATCGCCGCCTCCTACGCCGGCAACCTCCCCCTCACCATGGTGCCGGTGGTCGTACCCGAGTGGTTCGCCGCGGTGGCGCCCCACCTGCCCCCGGGCCAGGTGGTCCTCACCTACCCGGCCGCGTTCGGCGGCATCCAGGCGCCGATGGCCTGGCAGGCCGAGGACCGGATGTCCTTCTCCCTGGTGGGCGGCGGAGGGCCGGGGAGCGTTCCCCAACGCGCGGGCCGGGAGCGTCCGGGGTTCACCGTGCTGTCGGACGCCACGGTGTCGGTCGATCCGGTGACGGGGTATCTTCCGTCCACGGTGTCGTCGGTCCGCCAGGCCATCACCGGATGGGGAACCACACTCGTGGTCATCCCCGATCAACCCGGACTGCCCGCCTACGACCAGGGTGACCAGACCGGTTACGCCCTCGCGATGACCACCGCCGCTCTGGGCGAGGCACCTCGCTTCGAGGCATCCGCCTGGGTCTTCTCCGTCGGCCGGCGCCCAGCCGGACCCCTCCTTGTCGCCCCAGGCGCCCTTCGCTCGTGCGTCGGGGGTGCCAACTTCCCTTCCGGTCCACCCCTCCGGATCCCCGACTGCGTGCTCGGTGCCGCCACCCGGGCGGCCGTCGGCCCCGCCGGCACCGGTTGACCGTGGTGCCGTGACCACCACCTCTCGGCCCATCGAGCGTGGCAGCCACCCCGGCGCCGAGCCCGTCCTGTCCGACCCACGATCGGGCCGCTTCGAGCGATTCTCCGCACTCGACGGGATCCGGGCCTTCGCGGTGCTCGCGGTCATCGCCTACCACGCAGGGGTCCCCTGGACCGGTGGCGGTCTGCTCGGGGTGGACGTCTTCTTCGTCCTCTCCGGCTTCTTCATCACCTCGCTGCTCTGCAGGGAGCTCACCCGGTCGGGGACGCTGCGCCTCGGGCGGTTCTGGGCCCAGAGGGCCCGGCGGTTGCTCCCGGCGCTGTTCATCACGGTCCTCGGCGTGGCCGGCTACTGCTACGTCTTCCGTCACTCGCTCGACCTGACCTCGATTCGGGGTGACGCCATCGCCACCCTGCTGTACGTGGCCAACTGGCACTTCATCGTCTCCGACCAGGGATACTTCACGCTGAGCGCCGCACCGTCGCCCCTGTTGCACACCTGGTCGCTCGCCGTCGAGGAGCAGTACTACCTGATCTGGCCTCTCGTTGCCCTGTTCGTCGTGCGCCGGTGGAGCACCCGGGGACTGGCGCGGACGGCCGCCGCCGGGGCCCTGGCCTCGGCGGTGCTGTCGGTGTCCCTCTACGCCGCCGGGTTCTCGATCAACCGCATCTACTACGGCACCGACACCCGGGCCCAGGCCCTGCTGGTCGGCTCCTTCCTCGGTGCAGTGGGCGCTCATGCCACCGATCGCTTCTCCATCGTCCCCGCCCGGTGGGTGAGCACGGCGCGTTCGCGCCTCGTGTGGACGATCCCCGGCCTCGTCGGCGCGGTCGGGCTCGGCTGGGCCTGGCACGCCGTCGGCGGCCAGGACCCGTTCCTCTACGAGGGTGGGTTCCTCCTGGTGGCACTGGCTGCCGGGGCGGTCATCCTGACCTGCGTCACCGTGCCGCGCTCATCACTGGCCCGGTTTCTGTCGCTCGCCCCGCTCGTCTTCATCGGTCGGATCTCCTACGGGCTCTACCTGTACCACTGGCCGCTCTTTCTGGCCATCGATCACGCCCACACCGGCCTGTCGGGGATCCGGCTGCTCGGCGTGCGCCTGGCCGCGACCTTCGCGGTGGCCGTTCTCTCCTTCCGGTTCGTGGAGGAACCCATCCGCACCGGCACCTGGTTCCGGGGCCTTCGGGGGTCGCTGACCGTGCTGGTCGCGGCCGCGGTGGCCGTGGCCGCGGTCGTGGGCTCCACCATCGTCCCGCCTGTTGCCGGCGCGGTCGATCTCTCGGCCGCCGGCACGCCGGCCGCCGAGCACGCCGCCCTCCAGGCAACCGGTGCCTTCGGGTCCCACCCCATCCGGTTCCTCCTCCTCGGGGACTCGGTCGGGCTCACTCTCGGGATCGGCCTGGAGGTCCAGTCGGCCACCCACTACGGGGTCAGGCTCTACGACGGGGCGGTCATCGGATGTGACCTCGACCAGGTCGACACCATCGTGGCAGGGGTGATCGGACCGCCCACGTCCGAGTGCGCCCACTGGCGCTCCCAGTGGAGGAGCGGAGTCGCCCGGATCCGGCCGGACGTGGTCGGCCTGTTGCTCGGCAGGTGGGAGGTGAGCGACCACTACTACCGCGGGCAGTGGATGCACGTCGGGGAGAAGCCCTGGGACACCCACCTCGTCGCCGAGCTCGACCAGGCGGTCTCCATCTTCACCTCCCGCGGCGCCAAGGTCGTGCTGTTCACCTTGCCCTACTCCGATCCCTCCGACGAGCAGCCGAACGGCTCACCCTTCCCCGAAAACCTTCCGTCGCGCACCAACGCCTGGAACGCGCTCGTCGATCAGGTGGCCGCCGCGAACCCCCGCACGGTGACCATCGTCAACCTGAACAAGCTGCTCGGTCCGCACGGCGTCTACCAACAGGTGGTCGACGGGGTCACCGTCCGTTGGGCTGACGGCATCCACATCTCGAAGGCCGGTGGGGAGTGGCTCCAGCCGAAGGTGCTGCCGACCGTGGCTCGGCTCGGGCTCGAGGCACGCAGCCAGATGGCAAGTCGTTCAGGCAGCGGGCGCTGAGGTCGCGTCGAGGCGCGCCGGAATCCACCCGGGCCCGCGCAGCAGGTAGGAGAGCCGCTCGCTCCAGCCTTCGGCTCCGGCCACGTCGGCCAGCATGCGGGCGTGCTCGTGGGTTGCGATGCGCAGCGGGTTGAAGGTCTTGATGTCCTTGGTCAACCCGTAGACCACCGGTTCCCCCTCGGGTTCGAAGGTGCCGAACAGGCGGTCCCACACGATGAGGATGCTCCCGTGGTTCCGGTCGAGGTACTGGGGATTGGAACCGTGGTGGGCCCGATGGTGGGACGGCGTGTTGAGCACGGCCTCTGGGGGACCGAGACGCCCGATGGTCTCGGTGTGGATCCAGAACTGGTAGAGCAGGTTGACGCCTCGGGCCATCTCCACCAGCGCTGGGGAGATTCCGAACAGGCAGAGGGCCCCATAGGGGAACGGGACGGTCGCCGCCTCGGCCACCGGTTGACGGAGGGCGGTCGACAGGTTGTAGCGCTCGCTCGAGTGGTGCACGACGTGGGCCGCCCACATGAAGCGGCTCTCGTGCATGAACCGGTGGTTCCAGTAGTAGACGAAATCCCAGCCGAGAATCGCCAGAGCGGCGGCCAGTGGACCGTTCACGATCTGGGGGCGGAGGCGCCGCCGCCACAGGTTCTCGGGGCTGAGGGCCGATCTCAGCAGCGCGGACACGCACAGTCCGCCGGTGGTCACGCTGACCACCCCGCCGACCGAGGCGAACCGCCGGGCCACGGACTTGCCAGCACCGTCGGTGCGGAGGGAGCCAGCACCGCCCTCGGTGCTACGCGGCGGAGTCGTGCTCGGCGGAACGGCGAGGCGACCCACCATGGCGTCGGCCACCGTGGTGACGGCTGCAGCTCCGATAGCGGCGGTGACGAGGGCCTTGCCGTAACGACCCCGACCCGGGGTGACCTGGCGCAGCAGTGGGTTCATGACCAGGGGGACGACCACGCTGGCGGTGCCCATGGCGAGGCTGGCGATCGTGTCCTTCCCCTCGTAGTCACCCGTCGTCGGATGGTGGCGCCTGGCCCGGCGCCGGAGCAGCGCGTGCTCGAGCGCGATGGCCGCGAAGTAGCCGGGCACGGCGAGCAGGGTCAGATCGCGTCTGGGCGCCATCGATGGCCGCTCGTGCCCGCGCCTCATCGGGTGCGCCTCATCGGGCTCATCGGTCCTTGGGCTTGGGTTCCTTGGGCAGCCCGAGGACCCGTTCGCCGACGATGTTGCGCTGGATCTCGGCGGTCCCGCCCCAGATGGTCTCCGACCGGGAGAAGAAGAACGACGCCTGGAGGTCGCTGACCGGGTAGTCGTCCCGTCCGCGCTTCACCCGGACGTCGACGATGTCGGTGGGGTCGCCGGAGAGGATCTGCCCATCCATGCCGAGGATGTCGATGGCCAGGTCCATGATGCGCTGGTGGTGCTCGGACCAGAACATCTTGTTGCAGGACCCGAGTGCACCGGCGTGGTCGGTACCGTTCAGCGAATCGGTCAGGGACCGGTAGCCGTTGATCTGCATGATCTTCACTTCGGACCAGGCACGGGCGAGCTCCTGGCGGACGAGCGGATCCGATGCCCGGCCGTTCTTGCGTGCCGCGTCGATGACCGAGTCGAGCTCGCGGGAGAAACGCCGGTAGCCGGTGGTGGCCGAGACACCACGCTCGAAGCCCAGCGTGGTCATGGCCACCTTCCATCCGTTGTTCGCGCCCCCGACGACGTTCTCTCCGGGGCAGCGGGCGTCGGTGATGAAGATCTCGTTGAAGTCGGCGCTCCCGTCGATCTGGGCGATGGGTCGCACGTCGATGCCCTGTTGCTTCATGGGCACGAGCAGGTAGGAGATGCCGGCATGCTTCGGAGCATCGGGGTCGGTGCGGGCCAGCAGGAAGATGTAGTCGGCGAACTGTGCCTGGGTCGTCCACACCTTCTGCCCGTTGATCACCCACTCGTCGCCGTCGAGCCGGGCCTGGGTCTTCAGGGAGGCGAGATCACTGCCGGCATCGGGTTCGGAGAATCCCTGGCACCACGAGATGGTGCCGTTCAGGATTCTCGGGATGAACTGCCGCTTCTGTTCCTCGGTGCCCCACCGGAGGATGGTGGGTCCCACCAGGGTGTCACCGAAGAAGTCGGCCCGGAGCGGTGCCTCGACCCGGGCGAACTCCTCGTTGAGCACGACCGACTCCATGAGGCTGAGTCCCTTGCCGCCGTACTCGGTGGGCCACGAGGCGCAGATCCATCCACCCTCGAACAGCTTCCTCGTCCACTGCCGGTTGAACTCCCGCTTCTCCTCCTTGGAGAGCGCGAAGCCGTCGGTCCCCCACCCCTGGGGCAGGTTGTCGACCAGCCACTGGCGGACCTCAAGACGGAGGGGCTCGGTCTCGTCCGGGTAGGTGAGGTCCATGGCTGGACACTACCGCCCGTCTCGACAGGTGAGCACTCTCGCTCCGCGGATCCGGCGGTGAGAACATCCCTGGTACGAGAGGAGCATCGGGCGTCTACTATTTGGCGCGCCATGGACGCGCCGGCCACGACGGGCAACCCACAGTTGGAGATCCTCCATCTCTCCCAGGTCGTCAGGCGACCGCTGGTCGATGCCGCCGGTGACCGGCTCGGCCGGGTACGGGACCTGATCGTCCGCCTCGGTGAGGCGGCCCATCCGCCGGTGGTCGGGCTGGTCGTGGACATCGGCGGACGTGACCTCTTCGTCCCCATCCGCAAGGTGGCCGCCTTCGAACCCGGACGGGTCCGATTCGAGGGGAGCCGGGTCGACCTGCGGCGCTTCGAGCGGCGTCCCGGGGAGCTCCTGCTCGCCCGCGACCTACTGGCCCACCACCTGATCAACCTGGTGGGCGGCCGGCTGATCCGGGCCAACGACATCGAGCTGGCCAACGTCAACGGGACCTGGGAGGTGGTGGCCGTCGACCCGTCCAGCCGCCCGGTCCTCCGGCGCCTGCTCCCCGGACGGCTGGGCTGGCAGACCCAGCCCGGTCCCATGGTCGACTGGGCCAGCATCGAGCCGTTCGTGGCCCACGTCCCCACCTCGAAGCTGCGCATCCCCTATCGCAAGTTGGCCAGGCTCCATCCCGCCCAGATCGCCGACCTGGTCGAGGCGGCCTCCCACGAGGAGGGGGAGGAGATCATCGAGGCGGTCGGCGCCGACAGCGAGCTCGAGGCCGACGTGTTCGAGGAGTTGGACACCGAGCACCAGGTGGAGTTCGTCCGCAGCCGCTCCGATACCGAAGCGGCCCGCTTGCTGTCGTCGATGGCCCCCGACGACGCGGCCGATCTGATCACCGAGGTCGATCAGGACCGGCGCCTGCCCATCCTGGCCCTACTCCCCGAGCCCCAGCAGCACAAGGTGCGCTCGCTGCTCAGCTACAACCCGGAGACGGCCGGTGGACTGATGAGCCCGGATTTCCTGTGCGTACCGGCCGAGCTGCCCGTGTCGGGGGTGCTCGAGGCGATCCGGGTGAGCACCGCACCGCCCGAGGCTCTGAACGTGGTGTTCGCCGCCGACGGTGAGCAAGGGGTGATCGGGTCGGTCTCGGCGGTGCGCCTGATCAAGGCGGGCCCCGGCGACCGGCTCGGCTCGGTGATCGAGGCCAGCCCGACCCACGTCCATCCGGACTGGGACCTCGGTGCGACGGTGCGCACGATGTCCGACTTCAACCTGACCGTGGTGCCGGTGATGGACTCCGAGCACGGCGGGATCCTCGGGGTGGTCACCGTCGACGACGTCCTGGAGCTCCTGCTCCCGACCGGGTGGCGGCGCGACTTCGGTACGACGGCGGTGGAGGAATGACCGCAAGGCGGCGAACGACGTTCCGCCGTGTCCGGTGTCACCGTCACATCGGCGCCCGAAGGCGATCCGAGCCGCCAGATCCCCCCCCCGCCGCCGATCGCTGACCTGGGTCCGGGCGGACCAGGGAAGGTTCATCGGTGTGGACGGGCGATCCGACCGGGCGCCCGCTGAGTGCTGACAGATCGAGAGGACCGGTCTCCCGCGCCCGGGCACCCGGTCCGGCGGTCGTCCAGGCGACCGACCGGGCGACCGTGCAGGCGACCGGCCAGATGCGACCGCGCACTCCCATCCCGCCCACAGGCCGTGGGACGGAGGGAGTCGAAGAGGAACCGGGGAGGTGAGAGATGGACGAGGACGAGGGGACGCCCGAGGTGCCGACCGCCATCCTCGACGACGCCCACCGCGGTGACATCGAGGGGGCATTCGGGACGATCCGCCAGCACGACCTCGACGCCAGGCGCACGTGGAAGGCCCGCCTCCTCACCTTGCTCGCCATCGTCGGGCCCGGGCTGATCGTCATGGTGGGGGACAACGACGCCGGTGGGGTCGCCACCTATGCACAGGCCGGTCAGAATTTCGGCCTGACCCTGCTCTGGACGCTGCCACTGCTCATTCCGGTGCTGGTGGTCAACCAGGAGATGGTGGTGCGGCTCGGGGCGGTCACCGGGGTCGGTCACGCCCGCCTGATCAACGAACGGTTCGGCCGGTTCTGGGGGGCCTTCTCGGTGGGAGACCTGTTCATCCTGAATTTCCTGACCATCGCCACCGAGTTCATCGGGGTCAGCCTGTCCCTCAACTACTTCGGGGTGAGCGAGTACGTCTCGGTGCCGATCGCGGCCGCCGCCTTGGTGGTGATGACGGCCACCGGGAGCTTCCGCCGGTGGGAGCGGTTCATGTTCGTCTTCATCGCGGTCAACTTCCTGGTCATCCCCCTCGCCGTCTTCAGCCATCCGGCGGCCGGACCCTTCCTGCGGGGGCTCACCGTCCCCGGCGTGAAGGGCGGCTTCACCTCCACGTCGGTCCTCCTGGTCATCGCCATCGTGGGGACCACGGTCGCTCCCTGGCAGCTCTTCTTCCAGCAGTCGAACATCGTCGACAAGCGGATCACCCCGCGCTGGATCAACTACGAGCGGGCCGACACCGTCCTCGGATCACTGGTCACCGTGTTCGCCGCCGCCCTGATCATCGCGGTGGTGGCCGCCGCCTTCACCGGTACCGCCCTGGCCGGAAACTTCATCAATGCCGGCGGGGTGGCCCGGGGACTGAACCACTACGTGGGGCACGGCACCGGTGCGATCTTCGCCGTCGTGCTGCTCAACGCGTCGATCATCGGGGCGGCATCGGTCACCCTGGCCACCTCGTATGCCTTCGGGGACGCCTTCGGGGCGCACCACTCGCTCCACCGGAGCTGGCGGGAGGCCAAGTTCTTCTACGGGGCCTTCACCGGCATGGTGGTGCTGGCCGCCGGCATCGTGCTGATCCCCGGTGCACCGCTCGGTCTGATCACCACCGGAGTGCAGGCGCTGGCCGGGGTGCTCCTCCCGAGCGCCACCGTCTTCCTCCTCCTGCTCTGCAACGACAGGGAGGTGCTCGGTCCGTGGGTCAACCGGCTCTGGCTGAACATCGTCGCCAGCATCATCGTGTCGATCCTCTTGCTGATGTCCCTTGTCTTGATGGCGACCACCCTCTTCAGCCAGATCGACGTCAACGTGCTGGCCGTGGCATTGGCCGGGGTGTTGGTGGCCGGCTATGCCGCCGCAGGGGCCGTCCTGTGGGTCCAGCGCGGGCGGCGTCCTCCGACCGAGATGGTCCCGATGGACAACCGGGCCACCTGGAGGATGCCGGCGCTCAACCTGCTGGCCCGGCCGAAGTGGTCGCGCGGACGTCTGGTGGGGATGTACCTGCTGCGCGGCTATCTGGTGGTGGCCGTGCTGTTGCTACTGGTCAAGGCCATCGAGCTGGGTCTGCACAAGTAGCGGGGGGCGCACGAGCACAAGGGCGCTCCGCTCTCGCCGTTCGGCGTCGCCCCGGCCGGTTTGCGCCCCCCTGCCTGGTCGGGAGAGTATCTGGGCCTATGTGCCCGGTACCGACGGTCGTTCATGGCTAGGTTCGGGCTCGGGTTCCATCGGAGCGAGGTCTCGTCCGCCCCGGTGGCGGTACCCGAACGGATCGCACCGAGACCCCCGGGCAGAGACGGCCTCCGAGTCGCCTTCCTCGTCTACCGGGGCAATCCCCGATGCGGTGGACAGGGCGTCTACACCCGCCACCTCACCCGCGAGCTGGTGGGACTCGGCCACTCGGTCGAGGTCTTCGCCGGCCAACCCTGGCCCGAGGTCGACGAAGGGGTGGGGTTCACCCCGGTGCCGGGGCTCGATCTCTACCGTGACCCTGACCCGTTCCGGGTCCCCCGGTGGCGCGAGTTCCGTGACCTGCCCCCGACGGCGATCGCCGCACTCGAGTTCGGGGTGATGTGCACGGCCGGGTTCCCCGAGCCCTGGACCTTCTCCCTGCGCGCCCGGCGCCTGCTCGCAGCCCGGCGCGGCGACTTCGACCTGGTCCACGACAACCAGTGTCTGGGCAACGGCATCCTCGGGATGTTGGGGGACGGTTGGCCGTTGCTCACCACCCTGCACCACCCGATCACCGTTGATCGGAACCTGGCGCTCAGTCACGCCACCAACCCGTGGCAGCAGTTCACCCAACGCCGGTGGTTCGGGTTCCTGCGCATGCAGGTCAAGGTGGCACGCGCCCTCCCTCGGGTGGTCACGGTGTCCGAGTCGTCGAAGACCGACATCGCCGCGCAGATGCACGTCGAGTCCGGACGGATGACGGTCGTGCCGGTCGGAGTCGACCACACCGTGTTCCGGCCCAGGGACGACCTCTGCCCGGTGCCGGGCCGGATCATGGTCACCTCGTCCTCGGATGTGCCGATGAAGGGGCTGGTCCCCCTGTTGGAAGCGGTGGCCAAGCTCCGCACCGAGCGCCAGGTCGAGTTGGTGGTCATCGGCAAACCCCGTCCCGACGGCAGGGTGGCCCGGGCGATCGACCGGCTCGGGCTTTCCTCGGTGGTCTCCTGCGCGAGCGGGATCAGCGACGACGAGCTGGCCGCCCACTACGCCCGCTCCGAGGTGGCGGTGGTGCCGTCACTGTACGAGGGCTTCTCGCTGCCGGCCATCGAAGCCATGGCCTGCGGGGTGGCCCTGGTCGCCACCACCGGCGGTGCGTTGCCCGAGGTGGTGGGCGCCGATGGGGAGACCGGTCTGCTGGTCGAGCCGGACGACCCGGAAGCGCTGGCCGCGGCCATCGGCTGCCTACTCGACGACCCCGAGCTCCGGGGCCGGCTCGGACGGGCGGGTCGCCAGCGGGCCCTCGGACGCTTCACCTGGCCGGTCACCGCGGCGGGGACGGCGGCCGAGTACCGGGCCCTGCTCGCCGAACAGGGGAGCGGTGACCGGGTCGGTATCGGGCGTGGCGCGCTGACGACGGCGCCGTGCTGACCGTCGACTACGGCCGCCTCGGTGTCCGCCCCGGCGACCGACTGCTCGATCTCGGATGCGGGTTCGGGCGTCACTCCTACCAGGCGGCCCGCCTCGGCGCCTCGGTGGTGGCCGTCGACGCCAGCGCCGGCGAGGTCACCTCGGTGCGGGACACGTTCGCCGCGATGGTCGTGGCCGGCGAGCTCGACCTCGAAACGGTGCGGGTGGCCGCGGTCCAGGGCGACGCCCTCGCCCTTCCGTTCCCAGACGGACGCTTCGACCGGGTGATCGCCTCCGAGGTTCTCGAGCACATCCCCGACGACGAGCGGGCCATGGCCGAGCTGGCCCGGGTGCTCCGGCCCGGGGGGACGATGGGGGTCACCGTGCCCCGTTGCGGTCCCGAGCTGGTCAACTGGTCCCTGTCCGACGAGTACCACAACGTGCCCGGGGGACACGTCCGCATCTACCGGCGGGGCCAGCTCCTCGACCGGCTGGTCGGAGCAGGCATGGTCCCCTTCGGGAGCCATCACGCCCACGGGCTGCACGCCCCCTACTGGTGGCTGCGCTGCCTGGTGGGACCGGCCAACGACCGCCACCGGGCCGTGGCTGCCTATCACCGGCTGCTGGTGTGGGACATCGAGAAGGCTCCGGCCGTCACCCGTCTGGCCGACCGTGCGCTCAACCCGCTGGTGGGCAAGAGCCTGGTGCTCTACCTGGAGAAGCCCGCCGGAGCTCCTGCGATGGGCGATCCGGCCGTACGACGGCGCCGGGCGGTCACCGTATGAGGACACTACCGGCGGTCGCCGGGGTGATGAGCGCCG
>DAHUZT010000057.1 GCA_027315005.1 Acidimicrobiaceae bacterium
TCGGCGGCGAGGAGGATCGTGTCCCGGCGGCTACAGGCCACCCAGAGCGGTGGATGTGGTTTCTGAACCGGCTTGGGCACGACGTTGCGAGGTGGCATGGAGACGAAGCGACCCTCGAACCCACCGAACGGCGTCTCGGTCATACACCTGATGGCGACCTCGAGCCCCTCGAGCCAGGCCTCGCGCTTGGTTGCTCGGTCGACACCGAACCCGCCGAGCTCGGACTCCGAGGACGACTCGCCGGAGCCGAACTCCACCCGGCCGTGCGAGACGAGGTCGAGCATGGCGATCCGCTCCGCCGTCCTTGCCGGATGGTTGTAACCGGGTGCGGTCTGCACGATGCCGTGTCCGATCCGGATGTTGCTGGTGCGCTGGCTGGCTGCGGCCAGGAACACCTCAGGGGCACTCGAGTGGGAGTACTCCTCCAGAAAGTGGTGTTCGACCTCCCAGAGGTACTGGATACCGAGCCGATCGGCCAATTCGATCTGGTCGAGGGCATCGGAAATCAGCTGTTGCTCGCTGTGTTCCGTCCACGGCCGCGGGAGCTGGTGCTCGTAGAAGATGCCGAATTTCATCGCCTCATCGTTCTCCCATGGGTTTCGGGTCGGTGCCCCCCGTTCGGAGCGCCAATAGTGGACCGGTCACGATCGGGCGAAATGCCGTTGTCATGGCGGCGGCCGGGTGGCGGTCGGGTCGTGTAGCCGGCCATCGGCTCCCCGGGTTACCGAACCGAGCGCCAGCAGCTCTTCGAGGATGTCGTCCGCATCGGGCCGTCCGGCAAGTGACTGCTCGATCTCGGCCAGGGCGAGGTCCAAGTCGTCCTGACGCCGCAAGATCACGGAGTTGACCAGCGCCCTCTCCCACAATCGACCGATCATCTCGCTGCCCGGATACGTGCATCGTCCTCCCACCCAGGTCCGATCGCGCATCTCTGTCAGTGCCGTTTGGAGCCATGCCACGTGCGGAGCTTCGTCGTTCCGGATATACGAGACGATCCGGGCCGCTTCACCCTCGCCGGCCACCAGCGTGGAATCGGCGAGCACGGCCTCGGCCCACCTGAAGCTGTGAAAGGCGGAGATCTCGATGAACAGCAGTCCGATCATCCGGGTGGCCAGCGCTTCGAGGGTCGGGTCGATATCGAAGGGCAGGAACCTGTCTGAGGACGCCCGAGCTCCTCCGCGTGCCGAAGAGTCGTCGGCTCCCTGGATCACTCCCAACCTACGGAGCAGTCGATCGCGATCGGTCCGATCGTCGATGGCCGGATCCTCGAAGGCGAGATCACGGGCCGCGTACCACATGCCATCGTGGCCGGCTTCGTCTTCGAAGCCGGCCTCATCCCGTGCGTGTGCTTCGATCAGGCCTCGCCCGATGTGGGCGATCGCCGTACCGTCGATCTCCTCGGAGAAGCAGCGACCGAAGTCCGGTATGGGCAGATGCCGTAGCATGCCGCCGAAACCCTCGAGCGTTCCGATCCGGGTGAGGGTGGCGATGATCGGCTCGGGTGCCCCGCACCGGATCAAGAGCTTGGCCTGTTCGACATTGGGGAAGCGCTCGGGCCAGGTGTCGAGGGGAACCTCCAGGATGGAAGTGGCGAACTGCTGACGGCGCTGGGTTTCCCAGGCTTGGATCGCGGGCCACCGATACCTGGTCCGAGGTGATCGGTAGACGCCGTCGGCGTCGAATCCACCGTGGCAACGGACGTCGCCGACCATCAGTGGCTGTTCGACAGGGTGACTGGCCAGCAGCTCCTGTTCGGTGAACTCGGTCTGCAATGTCGTCATCTCTCCAGTCACCTTCCCCGTGGCGACGCTGACTGAGGTGCGTGGCCACAGGCGAGTGTAGGCCGTCAGTGGATCGCCGACCCCCTCGCCACCCAGCCGACTTGGCCCTGCGGTCTCGTCCAGCGGTCGGCCAGAGAACCGAGACGATCACGGGATGAGAAGCACGCGCCCGAAGGCTCTCCTGCTCTCGACATAGGCGTGTGCGTCACCGGCCCGCTCCAGCGGATACCTTCGGTCGATGACCACCCGAAGCCGGCCGCTCGCGACCTCGTCGAGCAACCTGGCGATCATCATCCGTGCTCGGGTTCCGATCACGAGCTCGGGACCGAGAAAGTACCCGACGAGTGTCTGGTTGGCGGCGCGCATGCCCGAGACGTCCAGTTTCGTCGTAGGAGCTTCCCGGGCGGCGTCACCGAAGGTGATGCACCTACCGCGATAGGCCAGGCATGAAAGGCTCCGCTGGAGGACGGATCCACCGAGCGGGTCGATGATGACGTCGGCGCCCCTGCCGTCGGTGACGCGCCGTACCTCGTCGACGAAATTGGTCGTCGCGTAATCGATTCCATGATCGAGCCCGAATTCTCCGAGGCGCGCGAGGCGATCATCGCTCGAGGCCGTGGCCAGCACTGTCGCATTGGACCCGGCGGCCAACTGGATGGCGGCCAGGCCCACCCCTCCCGCGCCCGCGTGGACGAGCACCGTCTCGCCCGGTTGAAGCCGGCCGAATTCGAAGAGACAGTCGTGCGCCGTTCCGAAAGGTATCGGTACGCACGCGGCTTCCTCGACGGAGAGCTGGTCTGGGATCTTCCAGCACACCGTCTGGTCGACCGAGCGAAGCGCCGCGTGCGAACCGTCGGAACCGACCGCCACCACCCGGTCCCCTTCGGCGAAGGCACCTACCTGCACGCCGACACCGACCACCGTGCCGGCACACTGGTAGCCGACGATGTGAGGAACGCTGGTGAGTTCCCCGCCGAGACGGTTCAGTGTGTCGCCGCCCTCGACGCTCACCGCTTCGACCTGTACCAGAACCTCTGTCGGCCGTACTACCGGATCGGGTACGTCCGCATACCGAAACACCTCGGGTCCCCCGGTCGTCTCGTACACCGCTGCCTTCATGGTCCGGACGCCCTTCGTGTCGGTTGCTCCTCGTTGCCCACCTTAGACAGCGTGGTGGCTGACCGGGGCTCCGATCAGACAAGGGTGCGCCTGCATCTGTCGATACCCGGCCAGGTGCACCGGCCCATGGACAGTGAGATCGGCGGAACGGTTCGATCGCACTGGGTACCAAAGACGGTGAGTTGGTCGGCTCCGCCCCGGCCCGGCCCGGCTGCGGTGTGATCAGCCAGTCCCCACTCCCCGCTCCAGTACTCCCCACTCCCCACTCCGGTCGTCACGGCGCGGATGCGACGGTCGGATGGCCGCCACCCGACGAATCCAACCACTGTGAGTCATCAAGTGTGCCACGCTCCGTGCCGATGACCCACCTGATGGATACGTCCGTGGATGCCGAGGCCGGGTCGGCGCGAGCTGCGGAGGAAGGGTCGGCCCCGGTCACGGCGCGACACGACCTGGTGGCCGCCGACGCCCCCCCGTCCGAGCCGGGGCGTGCAGATCTCGATCGGGACCGGATCTCGTTGGGCAAGGCGCTCGAGGAGCGATCCACCGAGGTGGGCCGCCACGTCAACCTCGAGTTCGCCGAGGAGTTGCGTGGCCAGGCGTTCCTCACGGCCCGTCTCGGGACGTTGTTCATCGGTCGCTGGCTGTCCACCGATCGGACGACTCCCGACGACGAGCTCGCCGTCGTCGCCCAGGCCGGTGAGCAGGCCATGCTGGAGGATGCCTCCCTCGCCTCGGTGGCCAAGGCCTACCTGGTGTGGCGGGACACCACCATGACCGTGGTGCACGAAGAAGCCAGACGTCTCGCTGCCTCCGAAGAGCTCGAAGCCATGGTCGTGAGTGTGGTGCGAGCGAGCTGTGACGGTGCGCTGATCAGGATGGTCCGGAAATTCGACGGGGCCCGGCGATCGCTCGAAAGCCGTTTGGCCGAGGAGCAGGCGACCTTGGCCCATCGAGCACTTCACGATCAGCTCACCGGTCTACCCAACCGGGTGCTGTTCACCGATCGGCTCCGCCAGGCGTCGCGCACCCGGCGTCGCTCAGGCAGCGTAGCCATGCTGCTGTATCTCGATCTGGACGACTTCAAGACGATCAACGACCGGTTCGGACACTCCGCCGGTGATGCCATGTTGGTGGCCGTGGCAGAGCGCCTCCAGAGCCTGGTTCGAGTCGGCGACACCGTCTCGAGGTTGGGAGGTGACGAATTCGTGGTCTTGGCCGACGACCTGGCAGATCCGGTGGCATCTGCACTGTCTCTGGCCAAGCGCATCCAGCACACCATGCGGGATCCGGTGGTCGTCGGCTCGCGACAATTGCTCTCGACGGTCAGCATCGGGATCGCGCCGGTGGATCCGGACGTGGCCCCCGAGGTCTCCTTGGCCCGTGCAGACGCCGCCATGTACCAGGCCAAGCGTCGGGGCCAGGCGCGCTCCGAGCTCTACAACGAACAGATCGGGGAAGAGGTCCGCAGGAACAGCGAGATCTCCGAGGGGCTCCGATGGGCCAAGGAGAGCGGGCAGTTCTTCCTCGTGTACCAGCCGGTGTTCAGCACCGAAGGAGGACTGGTCGGCGTCGAGGCCCTCCTCCGCTGGCAGCACCCGACCTTGGGCATGGTCCTGCCCGATGAGTTCATCCCCATGCTGGAGCGGAACCGCGAGATCATTCCGGTCGGGCGATGGGTGCTCGAGGCGGCCATCGGCCAGTGCCGGTCGTGGCGCGACGCCGGCGCAGACGGGCTGAACGTCACGGTCAACGTCTCCTCGGTGCAGCTGGGTGACCGGACGTTTCCCGACGACGTGGAACGTATCCTGGCCAGGTCTGGCCTTGCGGCAGATTGCCTGACCCTCGACGTGCCGGAGTCGGCGATCACCCGCGACCCGGGTTGCATGCGGGAGGTCATGCGCAGGTTGCGTTCCCTCGGGGTGCACCTGGCGCTCGACAATTTCGGTACCGGTTCGACGTCGCTCGTCTTCCTCCAGCGGTTGCCCTTCGACCGGATCAAGCTGGACCGCAGGCTGGTGGCCGACCTCGTCCAGGGTGAGCAGGTGGCGGCATTGGTGTCGACGGTGGTCGAGTTCACCCGCCGTCTCGGCCTTCGGGTGGTGGGCCAGGGAGCGGAGACCGAGGCGCAGCTCGACGCGGTACGTCAGATCGGCTGTGACGAGGTCCAGGGGTACCTGCTTGGACGCCCGATGGCCCCTGAGCAGTTGGAGTTTTCCCGGAGGGCACCGATCTTCGGTTGAGGAACCGGGTGTGGCCGGATCGGGACCCACAACCGCGGCCCGGACATGCCGGATAGGTCGAGATGTGAACTCCGGACCGGTCAGGCGTCGGCCGGAATCGCCTGCTGGCCGTCCATCATGTCCGCCATGACCAGCTTGATGAACTCATCGGCCTCGTCGGTCAAGCCTCCCACCACGCCGCCGTAGATCGCTCCGGACCGGGGGGTCTCGTCCGCATGGACCTTGGCATAGGCCACGGCCTCGGCCAGATCGGTGGAGAAGGCGTCGGTCACCCCCGGTCGGGTCTGGGGTCTGGTGACCGCCATGTGCAGTGCGTTGGGGTACTGCTGGCCGTTGAACCGCCAGCCACGGTCACGCATGAAGTCGTTCACGTGGTAGATGTCGAACACGTCGGAGGTGAAGCTGAACAGGAAGCTCGGCTGGCCGATGATGCGGAGTTCGGGATGTGCACGGACCACCTCCTGCATGGCGGAGGCGGTGCGAAAGATCTCCGCGGCGTAGGTCCGATATCCCTGCCGCCCGAGTTGCACCATGGAGGCCCAGGTGGCAGCCAACAGCCCCCCCGAGCGTGAACCCTCCATCCCCGGGGAACAGTACTTGCCACCGCTCCAACCGGTCAGGAAGAAGTACTGGGCATTTCGGAGTGCCTTGTCCCGGAAGGTGAGCACCGAGGTCCCCTTGAACGCGTAGCCGTACTTGTGGGTATCGGCGGAAATGGAGGTCACACCCTCGAGCCGGAAGTCGAAGACCGGGATGTCGTAGCCGAGTTCCTGGCCGAAGGGGAGGATGAACCCACCGAGGCAGCTGTCGACGTGCAGTCCCACCCCGTGACGGAGCGCCATCTCGGAGAGCGCTTCGATCGGGTCGATGGTGCCGTATCCGTAGTTGCACGCCGACCCCACGATTGCCACGGTGGCCGCATCGATGTTGCGTTCGACCCATTCGAGGTCCACCTGAGTCGTCACCGGATCGACGGGAGCCACTCGGAGCTCGATTCCGAAGAGATGGCAGGCCTTGTCGAACGCGGGGTGGGCCGTTTCGGGCTTGATCACGTTCGGTCGGCTGACGCCGCGGTGTTGGGCGGCATGATCGCGGTAGGCGAGCATGGCATGACAGATACTGCCCGTTCCTCCGGTGGCCACGATGCCGACCGGCTCCCCGTCGGTCACCGCTTCGCCGTGCAGCAGATCGAGTGTCATCGAGATGACCTCGGCCTCGAATTTGGTGGCACTCGGGCACATGTCCCGTTGCAAGATGTTCACATGGGCGAAGAGCCCGAACGCCTGGTTCATGAACGAGTAGTGCTCGTGGTCGCCGCAGTACATCGTACCGGAGCACCGTCCCGACTCCCAGGTCGGGTCCTCTTCGGCGGCCATGGCTCCGAGCTCGGACAGGATCTCTGTCCGCGGTGTGCCGGTTTCGGGAAGCCGGCGGTGGACCGGGAAGCGATCCGAGTAGGGAAACGTGCTCATGGTGCCGGCTCCTTGCCTCGAGTTGGGTGCCATGGGACGAGTGCGATCGATGACCTGCCCATCACGACCTCAACCTATCGGGTCCGGACGGAGCCCTTTTGCGCATCTTCCCAACCTGGTGACCGGGATCACGACCCACCGCACCGACCAGTGTGTGCGCTTCGACGTCTCCAGTGGCATGGTGGAGCTCGGTGCGCCGACGGACCACCTCGAAGGCAAGGCGAGTGGGTTCGGCGACCGGACGGAAAGCGAGGAGTGAACCGTGTTCGATGTGCTGATCAAGGGTGGGACCGTCGTGGACGGGACGGGGGCCGGTTCGTACGGTGCGGACGTAGGCATCGCCGGAGGCCGGATCGAGGAGATCGGGTCGATCTCGGGGCCGGCCAGGCAGTCGATCGACGCCGATGGGGCTCTGGTGACGCCGGGCTGGGTGGACGTCCACACCCACTACGACGGCCAGGTCACCTGGGACGACACGCTTGAACCTTCGGCCTCCAACGGGGTCACCACCCTGGTGATGGGCAACTGTGGTGTCGGGTTCGCCCCCGCACGGCCCGCCGACTCCGACGTCCTGATCGATCTCATGGAGGGTGTCGAGGACATTCCGGGGAGCGCGCTCTCGGTCGGCATGCCCTGGGGGGAATGGGAGACGTTCGGCGAGTACCTGGACGTGCTCGACCGCGGGCGGTACGCGGTGGACATCGCAGCACAGGTGGCCCACGGTCCGGTGCGGTTCTACGTGATGGGCGAACGTGGGGCGGCCAACGAGGATGCCACCGGCGAGGACCTGACCGCCATGTCGGCCATTGTCGAGGAAGCCATGGACCGCGGGGCAGTCGGGTTCTCCACCTCGCGCACCATCGGACACAAGGCCAGGTCTGGCCGCCCGGTCCCGGGTACGTTCGCGCCCGAAGAGGAACTCCTGGCCTTCGCCGGAGCCATGAGCTCCGCCGGTCACGGTGTGTTCGAAGCCATCGTGGCCGGGACCATCGGCTCGCTCGAACGCCTTGGCGGCGAGCGGGCCAAACCGATCGACGAAATCCCGCTTCTCGAGGCCGTTGCCCGAGAGAGCGGGCGACCGGTGACCTTCACCGTGGCGCAGCTGTTCGAAGATCCCGACCACTGGAGGATCGTCCTGGACGCCGCCGCCCGGGCGAACCGGGAGGGTCACGCACTCCGACCGCAGATCATCCCGCGGTCGGTCACCATCATGACCAATCTCGACACCTACCACCTCTTCATGGGACGTCCCACTTACCGGAAGATCGCCGGCCTGGCGCTCGATGCACGGGTGGCCGAGATGCGCCGGCCAGAGGTGCGCCGGGCGATCCTCGCGGAGAGCAGCGTCCCCGCAGAGTCCAACGACTTCTCTGCGATGGTCGTCCAGTTGTTCGGACCGGCCTTGCCGGTTACCTTCCCCCTCGACCCGGTCAACTACGAACCGAGACTCGACGAATCGGTGTATGCCCGGGCACAAGCCGCGGGTGTCGATCCGATCGAGCACATGTACGACCTGCTGTTGGCCGACGGGGGGAACGCCTTCTACGCCCTGCTCGGCTCGAACTTCGTCAACGGGACCCTCGACGTCTGCCGCGAGATGCTCCTCGATCCCAACACGGTGTCCGGTCTCGGCGATGCCGGTGCACACGTCAACCTGATCTCGGACTGCTCGGCCTCCACATTCCATCTGACCCACTGGGCCAGGGACCGTCGGGGTGATCGTCTCCCCATCGAGTTATTGGTCCACAAGTTGAGCGGAGCCAACGCCGCTCTTTACGGCTTCGACGACCGTGGGAGCGTCGCGGTAGGCGCACGTGCCGACCTCAACGTCATCGACTTCGATCGACTGCGGGTGCTGCCGCCTGTGCTCCGTCACGACCTCCCGACCGGGGTGAGCCGCATACTGCAGCCCGCCGAGGGCTATCTCGCCACGTTGGTGAACGGAGTGATCACTCGACGTCATGACGCTGACACGGGGGAGCGGTCCGGTCGGCTGGTCAGGGGATCGGCTGGGTGATCACTGGTGCGCGGGGTTGGGCTCATCGGGGCAGGCGTCTGATGCCCACCGGATCGTCCAGCGGGTGTCCGGCGATGTCGCTCTGGAACGATCGGACCTCATCATCCATGATCAGCCCATCTCCATCACCCATGATCGGCCCATCTCTGCGGCTCGTGCATCACCGATGATGTCCGGTGCCTAGGGTGGGAGCTCACAAGCAGCCGGCCGCCGGCTCGGACGGACCCGAAGGGAGCACGCCGTGGACGATCAGCAGATCATCGACCACATCACGACTCTGGCCGACGAGGAGAAGCAACTCGAGGAACAGCACGTTGGTACCGGGCTCTCCTCCGAGGAGGAGCAGCGTCTGGGACGGATCCAGGTGTCCCTCGATCAGATGTGGGACCTGTTGCGCCAGCGTCGTGCTCTCAGGAGCGCCGGACGTCCGACTGATTCGGCGTCACTCCGGTCCGCCGACACTGTTGAGGGTTACCGTCAGTAGGCGTCGCCGTAGAGGGGAACCGATCCCGTCGGATGGTCGGAATCCCGATCGCCTTCAACGGGTGGATACCAGACGTCCCGCCGGAGCCATCGCTCAGTGCCCCGAGGAGGAACCATCGTGAGCTTCGCCGAAGCCAACCAAGTACGGATCGCCTACGACGATTCGGGCGGTGACGGATTGCCCGTCGTGTTGGGCCACGGTTTCCTGATGAACCGGTCGATGTTCGAACCGCAGGTCCAGGCGCTCTCTCGCCGATACCGGGTCATCACCTGGGACGCTCGCGGGTTCGGCGAGACGGACTACGACGGATCGCCGTTCACCTACTGGGACCTGGCGGCGGACTGCCTGGCCCTTCTCGACCATCTCCATATCGAGAGGGCGGTCGTGGGTGGTATGTCCCAGGGCGGCTTCAGCGCCCTCCGTGCGGCACTCGTCGCTCCGACGCGGGTGGCGGCTCTGATCCTTCTCGACACGCAGGCCGGACCGGAGGATCCCGAGGTGATTCCCGTGTACCGGGGGATGACGGACGACTGGGTGGCCAACGGACCCTCCGACGCGATCGCCGAGGCCACGGCGGCCCTGATCCTCGGACGGCCCGAGCTCAATCGGAAGTGGATCGCTCACTGGAGAAGCCTCGAACCTGGGCGGTTGGCCCAACCCGCGTACACGCTGCTCGAGCGGGAGGACCTGACGGACCGCCTGGCCGAGATCGTCGTGCCCGCGCTGGTCGTCCACGGAACCGAGGACGTGTCGATCGGCCGGGACAAGGCCGAAAAACTGGCGGCGGGACTTATCGGCTGCTCCGGGGTGGTGGACGTGCCCGGCGGCACCCACGCGGCCAATCTCACCCATCCCGATCTGGTCAACGAGGCCATCCTCACCTTCCTCGACCAGCTCGATCTCCAGCCTTGACTGCCGGCGACGAGCACAGCGCCGCACAGCGTCTGTACTGCGATTTCCGGTGAGGCGGGTCGATCCGTTCGGACCGCCGAGCTGAGGTGCGCCTTCTGTATTCGAATGGCACGAAGAGGCACCTCCCCAGGTGACAGCGCGGTTGTCACCGGAAACCCCATCGCCAAGGGAGGCCTGACCACCATGTTGCACGCTGGACTGGATCTCTCGCGACGTCGCCCGATGTGCACCTCCTCGCCGAGGCCGGCTCGACGCTCGAGGTGAC
>DAHUZT010000059.1 GCA_027315005.1 Acidimicrobiaceae bacterium
GGACAGAGAACACAGAGACAGAACAGACAGAAGGGTATCGAGTCACGTGGCCGAGAGCATCACGATCACCGACAACCGCACCGGTGAGTCCCTCGAGATCCCCTTTGAAAATGGGGGAATCTCCGCAGCCCAGTGGTCGAAGCTCCTGCCGGGGGTGTGGTTCTACGATCCTGCGTTCGTCTCCACCGCGGCGTGCGAGAGTTCGATCACGTTCCTGGACGGTGAGAGGGGTATCCTCCGCTATCGGGGCTATCCGATCGAGCAGCTCGCAGAGCAATCGACCTATCTGGAGGTGGCGTACCTCCTCCTCAACGGCGAGCTCCCCACCGTGGCCGAATTCGAGGTCTGGGAGCGCGAGATCACGCTCCACACGTTCATCCACGAAAACGTACGCAAGCGGTTCCTTGAAGGGTTCCACTACGACGCCCATCCCATGGGGATGCTGGTCTCGGCGGTGGCCGCACTGTCCACCTTTTACCTCGACGCCAAGCAGATCTTCGACGTCGAGTCCCGGAACAAGCAGATCATCAGGCTGATCGCCAAGATGCCCACATTGGCGGCAGCCGCACATCGGTTCAGTGTGGGAATGCCATTCGTCTACCCGGACAACTCCTTGCCGTTCACTTCGAACTTCCTCTCGATGATGTGGAAGATCGCCGAGCCGCGTTTCGGCGCCGATCCAACTCTCGCCCGAGCGCTGGACATCCTCTTCATCCTGCACGCCGACCATGAGCAGAACTGCTCTACGACTGCGATGCGGGTCGTGGGATCATCGCACGCCGATCCCTATTCCGCCTGCGCCGCCGCCGCCGCCGCCCTCTACGGCCCCCGTCATGGTGGGGCGAACGAGGCGGTCATCCGCATGCTGACAGAAATCGGCTCGATCGAAAATGTCGAGCCGTTCGTCCGGTCGGTGAAGGAGGGATCGGGGGGAAAGCTCCAAGGCTTCGGCCACCGTGTCTACAAGAGCTACGATCCGCGGGCCAAGATCATCAAGAGGACAGCCGACGAGGTGTTCGAGGTCACGGGCAAGAACCCCCTGCTCGACATCGCTCTCAAGCTCGAAGAGATCGCTCTGGCCGATGACTACTTCATCTCCCGCAAGCTCTGTCCCAACGTCGACTTCTATTCCGGTCTGATCTACCAGGCGATGGGATTCCCACTCGAGATGTTCCCTGTCCTGTTCGCCATCCCCAGGACGTCGGGCTGGCTCGCACACTGGACCGAGATGCTCGATCAGGACTCGAAGATTGCCCGACCACGACAGCTCTACATCGGGTCGGGCACCAGGGACTACGTTCCGATGCCTGCTCGCTGAGGCGCTGCCGGGGATGCCAGGCGCTGTTGCTCGCTGGCATGAGCCCGGACGACCGGTTCACTCGGGTCCTGTGGCTCGCTTTCGCATGAGGCCCTCCTGCACGAGGGAGACGGCGAGGTCACCCGATCGGGCGAAGAGGAATCCACGCGCCAGACCCCGTGCCCCGAAGGCCGACGGACTGTCCATGTCGTAGAGCAACCACTCGTCGGCCCGGAACGGCCGATGGAACCACATGCAGTGGTCGAGGCTTGCGCCCATGAAATCAGGGTCCTCCCAGCTCACGTCGTGCGGAGCGAGCATGGTGTCGAAGAGCGACATGTCCGATGCGTAGGCGGCGACGCATGCATGGAGGAGGGGATCGTCGGGGAGCGACCCCTCAGCCCGGATCCAGAGGCGCTGGATCGGTTCCTTGCCACCCCCGTGGACGAATGGCAGCCCTCCGATGTGGCGCTGATCGATCGGATGGGGACGGTCGAACCAGTCACCCAGGTGTTCCCGGTAGGGGGCGAGACGTTCAACCATGGTCGGGAGAGACTCGGGCTCGGGTACGTCAGGCATTGGAAACTGGTGGCTGAGGCCCACCTCGTCGGCGTGGAAGGAGGCGGACAGGTGGAAGATGGCCCGTCCGTGCTGGATGGCCACGACCCGCCGGGTCGTGAACGACCGGCCGTCGCGTATGCGATCGACCTCGTAGAGGATCGGCACGCCTGGGTCCCCCGGGCGCAAGAAATAGGCATGGAGGGAGTGTGGCCTTCCCTCTTCGACTGTGCGACCGGCCGCCATGAGGGACTGGGCGGCCACTTGACCGCCGAAGACCCGCTGGCGGTCTTCGTTGGGGCTCACCCCGCGGAAGATGTTGACCTCGATCGACTCGAGGTCGAGAAGGTCGACGAGGAAATCGAGGTCGGTGCTCACGGTGCAATCCTGCCAGGTACGGAGGCATCACCGGCCACCTTGGATCGTGCTTACCGGAGGCAGGGGGCCAGACGTCCCGCTACGGTCTGTGGGGTGACCATCATCGACTTTCCCGAGGGCTTCCTCTGGGGGGTGGCCACCGCCGCCCACCAGGTCGAAGGAGGCAATGTCAACAACGACTGGTGGCAGATGGAGCACGACCCGGCATCGGGCTGTGCCGACGTGAGCGGCGATGCCTGTGATTCGTTCAACCGCTATCCACAAGATGTGGCGCTCGTGGCCGACCTCGGCCTCCGCGCCTACCGGTTCTCGCTCGAATGGAGCCGCATCGAACCGGAGGAAGGGGAGTTCTCGAAGGTGGCGCTGGATCACTACCGACGGATGTGCGCCGCCTGCCACGAGCACGGTTTGCTTCCAGTGGTCACCTTCCACCACGTCACCCATCCCCGTTGGCTGGCCACCGCGGGGGCGTGGGAGGCACCTCACGCGCCCGACCGATTCGCCCGCTTCTCGGAGCGGGTCACCGACCACCTCGGTGACCTGGTAGGCATCGCCTGCACCCTGACCGAGCCCAACGTGGTCGCCACCATGGGATGGCGACTGGGGATATTCCCACCTCGGGTGCGCGACCGCGCGAGGCGCAATGCGGTGAACACTGCCATGGCATCGGCCCACCGCAAGGCAACGGAAGCCATCCGGTCCGGGCCCGGCGACTTCCCGGTGGGGATGACCGTGTCCATGACCGACTATCAGCTTCAACCAGGCGGTGAGGAGTGGCTGGAACGGCTCCGCGGTCCAAGCGAGGACGTCTTTCTGGAGGCCACTGGCGGAGATGACTTCGTGGGGGTGCAGACCTACACCAGGATGCGGGTGGGCCCAGCCGGGGCCCTGCCGGCCGAACCTGGGATCGCCACGACGCAGATGGGCTACGAATTCTGGCCCGAAGCCCTCGCTGCAACCATCCGCCGGGCAGCGGATGTCACCGGCCTGCCCGTCTACGTCACCGAGAACGGCATCGGCACCGACGATGACCGGATGCGCATCGAGTACGTGACCAGGGCCCTGATCGGGGTACGGTCATGCCTGGAAGACGGGCTCGACGTTCGGGGCTACTTCTACTGGAGCCTGCTCGACAATTTCGAGTGGGTGCTCGGGTATGGCC
>DAHUZT010000060.1 GCA_027315005.1 Acidimicrobiaceae bacterium
GCGGCGGAGGAGCAGGAGGGCGAGGACCGCGACCCAGATGAACAGCCCCTCCAGGGAGGAGTAGCTGCCGATGACGGCGACTGCCACGGCTCCGCACAGGCTGAGCCACGAGCCCGACCGCCGATCGGCCAGGAAGAGGGACCCTCCGAGAGCCACCAGGACGAAGAACCAGCTCACCTGGTAGCCGAACAGCGCATCTGCGAGCGGGACGAACGAGAGCAACACCAAGGCCACCGGGCAGTACCAGAGCCAGGCGAGACCGGGTTGGCGGCGCCGGTGGGCCACGATCAGGAGTCCGGCCGTCGCGGTCATTGCGACTCCGCTCAGGTAGTCCTCGACGACGATGTTGAAGTGGGCAGTGGCGGCAAGCACCAGGACGAGGAGGTTGGGGAAGAGGATCCGGTTCTCGTTGTGCTGGGCCCACAGGGCCCCGAAGCTCAGCGTGCCGGAATCGGCCCGACGGATGAGTGCCACGTCGGTCCACTGGTCGTAGTAGGTGATGTCGAGCGCGAAGTGGTGGATGAACCAGACGGCCGCCACCACCGGCACGAGGAAGCCGACCAGCGCCAGCGCACCGAGCGCCCGCGACGACCTGGCCCGCTCCACGACGGCTCAGGTCCGGCGGCTGGAACGGCCGAGGTGGTCGATCGTCTGGCACAACCTCGGTGGTGACGAGGCGGTGGTGTTCACCACCGCCAGGGTGGGACGGGAGCCACCGGTGCTCGACCGCTCGGTGCCGGGCACGGCCGGGGATCCCGGGCTCAGCACGCCCGACAGGTAGCTCTCACCGTCCATCGCGACCTGGGCCTGGTGCTTTGCCTGGTCGGCCACGACGACGAGCTTGTGGGTGGAGCCCGGCGCCACATAGGCCTGTCCGTACATGTTGCCGTTCGGACCGTGCAGGCTGAAGACCATCCTCACCAACCTGCTCTTCGACGGCACGACGCTCACCAGCATCGTCGTCGCGCCCGCGGTGACCAAGGTCTGCGACACGGCTGCCGGTGTGCGGAGCCGGTTCACCGTGACATCGAACGTCTGCTCGAACCCGGGACCCCGCTGGACCGCCATCCACGTGGACCGCTGATACTGCTGTGCGGGAACCGTCGAGTAGTTCTCGCCATCGGAGATGTAGAGCCCGTCGCAGTTGCCGATCACGTAGAGCTGATCCGCAGGTGCGTACGGGGGAAGAACGGTGCCACGCGTCACGTTTCCCTGGATCTGTCCCCCGGTGACGTTGCTCAAGGCCTCTTGGGCCCGGACGTAGTTGATCACCTGGGTGGAGCTCCACTCCTCGTTGGGGGTGATGGCGGTGCCGATGTTGGCGGCAACGGAGAACAGGCCGACCACGGTGATGAGCGACAGCGCACCGATCCGCATCGGGCGCGACCGTCCGTCCATCCGGCGCCAGACGTCCACCATGGCCACCGCGCTGGCCAGCACCAGCAACGGCACGAAGTCGGCCAGGTACCGCGGTGCGATGTACCCCCACAACAGCAGGGCGACGCACGCAGCACCGGCAGCCAACAAGAGCAAGCGGACCGGAGCGAGCCGGCCCACCGGTCGGGGGCGGAACGCGGTGATCAGTCCCCAACAGCTCAGGAGGAACAACAGCGGCGTCGAGGCGGGGAGGCTGTCGGTTCGGTAGAGCCTGTCGAAGAGGATGCCCGACATCGCGGCAGCCGGGCGGGCAGGCAAGGTGATGTACGGAAACACCGAGGTGAACCGGAGGCCGAAGGGCTGGAGGTAGGCCCAGGCCGTGCTGGGTACGAAGTCGAGGCCGATCTCGGAGTTGTGGTGGGCGGCCAGGAACTGCCGTCGATGGGCGTTGATCTGCGTCCATACCTGGTTGGCGACCGGCACTCCGATCGGGATGCCGAATTTGGCCAGATTGACGGCCATCGCCACCAGCAATGGGATCACCCCGGCCAGCAAGACGGGAAACCACCACCGGCGGCGCTCGCTGCCTCCCCGTTCGAGCCAGAACCATCCGGCCAGCAGGATGGCCCCCGCAGCCGCGGCGTACCCGGTGGTGGCACGATCGAGGTTGGCGCACAGGATCAAGAAACCGGCCGCCGTCACCCGTCCCCAGCTCGGACGTTCGATCACACCAAGCAGCGCGAAGAGGCTGCCGACGGTGAGGCACACGCTCCAGGCCAGGTCCTCGGAGAACACATAGGGCGTGGCGGCCAGATAGATGAGTACCGTTCCGCCCAGAATGGTTGCCATCAACACGCCGGAGGAGGTGGCCTCTGCCCGGCTCATCACGACGTCACCGCGCACGAGCACCCGTACCCTCCAGAGCAACAGCGAGGTGAACAAGGCGGTGAGCAACCAGGCCAGCAACATGGAAGGGGCGGTGAGCCGCACGTCGAGCGCGCTGGTGACCAGCAGTACCGGCATCCGGATGATGGAAGGGAACAGTCCGAAGTAGGTGTATTGGTGGCCATTGTGGACGAACGCCTCGATGCCGATTGCCCCCTTGGCCAGGTAGAGATGCCCATGGAACATGGCTCGCGCTTGCAGGGAGTAGAAGTTGTCCTCGTAGGGGGTCTTTCGGATCGGATTGGGAGACGCCCACGGCCCCCACAGGATCCACAGGTAGGGAACCGCAACCAGGGCCGTGCCGATG
The DNA here is from genome assembly GCA_027315005.1 of Acidimicrobiaceae bacterium. Lineage (GTDB taxonomy): Bacteria > Actinomycetota > Acidimicrobiia > Acidimicrobiales > RAAP-2 > Bog-756. The sequence continues at coordinate 2,630 of DAHUZT010000060.1, forward strand.
ACCGAGGCCAGGATGAACCGCCGGCGCCCCTCGTCGAGCGCCGAACGCGGTCCGGCGACGGGGGCCACGTCGGGCCCGCCGGCGATCTCGTCGGAACCGGCTACGGTGAACTCATCCGGTTCCAACACCGCGGCCCCCCGCGGCCGGACGGTTTCGCCCACCATGGCGACGCAGTGTACCGATCGGTTGCCGGCAGTGGACGACGCGAACGGGATCGGAGCACGAGCGTCTACCCACAGTGGTGACCGCTCGCAGCACGGGCTACGTTGGCTCCATGAGGGACGCCGTGGAACGCCTCTGGCGCTTCTGCTGGACGCCGCAGGGCAGGAAGCTCATCCGCTACACCACGGTTTCGGCCATCTCTGCGCTCACCTCGCTCGTCCTGCTCACCCTCATCTTCGGAGTCTTCCGGCTATGGGACGAGGTCACAAGCACCCTGGTGGCAACCGTGCTGGCCGGCTTTCCGTCGTACTTCCTCAATCGGCAGTGGGTGTGGGGCAAGGGAGGGAGGTCCCATCTCTGGCGCGAGGTCGTCCCCTTCTGGGCGCTGTCCATCACCGGTATCGTGTTCGCCCTGTTCACCGCGAGCTGGGCCGCCCACTTCAGCACCAGCCATCACCTCGAGCACCTGGCCCGGACCGTCCTCGTGCTCGGAGCCAACATCGCCGCCTTCGGCATCCTGTGGGTCCTCAAGTTCCTCGTCTTCAACCGTCTGTTCGCGCAGATCGCCGATACCGAGCTGAGTGCCCACCCGTGACCCGGCGCTACGCCGCTTTCCACGGTGACGGGCACACCAGGTAGTCTCTATCCGCGCTCGGACGTTCCACATGGTGGTCGCGGCCGGGACGAAGGGGGCTCAGTGACGGGTACCGAAGGTGATCGAAACGCACGGCACGGTAGTGACCGGGGCCAGAGCCCGGTGGAACCATCTCGGCGCCGAGGGGACAAGGCGACATGGGGCACGACAGGATGATCGAAGCGGGTAGCGCCGGCCGGCGCGGAGCCATCCGATGACGGTGGAGGCGGAGAACGAGCCGGCCGGACCCGTGCTCGACTTCGGCCGGCTGGAGCGGGACGTGGAGGCCCTCCACGAGATCTACCGGTCGGCCGAGCCCTACCCGCACATCGTGCTCGACGACTTCCTCATCCCCGAGGTGGCCGAGCAGGCCATTGACGAGTTCCCACCGCTCGAACCGAACCGGTGGAACAACTACCTCCACGCGAACGAGCGCAAGTACTCCAACACCGATCCCGCCAGCTGGGGGCCGACGTTGCAGGCCATCTTGACCGTGCTCAACTCACCCCGCTTCGTCGGCTTCGTGAGCAGGCTGATCGGGGTCAGCGGCCTGATCTGCGATCCCACCCTGGAGGGTGGCGGTCTCCACCAGTCCACCACCGGCGGCTACCTCAACATCCACGCCGACTTCACCGTGCATCCCCACAGCCGGACCTGGCAACGACGCGCCAACATCCTCCTCTATCTCAACCGCGACTGGAAACCAGAATACGGAGGCGACCTCGAGCTGTGGAGCCCCGACATGAGCCGGTGCGTGGAAAAGGTAACCCCCCTCGCCAACAGGGTGCTGATCTTCAGCACCGACTCCACCTCCTACCACGGGCACCCCGAGCCAATGCGCTGTCCCGAAGGGATGGCGCGGCAATCCCTCGCCCTCTACTACTTCAGCGTGGAGGACGACCCGCTGGTCCGAGCGACGCGGTACCGGGCCCGACCCGGTGACGGCGTCCACTCGGTGATGATCTACGCCGACACCAAGATGCTCGGGATCTATGACTGGGCCAAACGGCACCTCGGCGTCTCTGATCAGGCGGCCGGCAAGCTGCTGCGCCTCGGTGACCGGCTCCGGCGAAGAGGCCCCGACGGATAGTGGCGGACACCGCCATCATCACCCGGGACACCGAACCGGCCGGTGCTGAGCGACCCTCGGCGCCGGCCCGCCATGCGCGGCAACGCACCGAGTACCAGATCGGAAGGCGCCGATTCGTAGTCGCAGTTCTGGTCGGCATCGTGGTCGTCGTACCACCCATGCTGTGGCTGCTGTGGGACCTGTGGAACGGCTCGGTCAACCCCCTGCGAGCCGTGCCCTACGACAACTTCTACGACATGCAGGCACGGGCCATCTTCCACGGCCATCTGTACCTTCCGATCGGCAAGGAAGGCATCGAGGCCTTCAGGCACAATGGCCACCAGTACACCTACTTCGGACTGTTCCCCTCCATCATCCGGATGCCGGTGCTGCTGGTCACGAGCAGCCTGGACGGCAAGCTGACCGCCCCGTCGATTCTCTTGGCCTGGATGGCAACGGCCCTGTCGAGCTCGCTCCTCGTCTGGCGGATCCGGTTCATGGCCCGCGGCGAGGCGGTCGTGGGCCGGGCCGAAGCAGCAGCCTACGGCGCGCTGATGGCCACCATCATGGGCGGATCGGTGGTCATCTTCCTCGCCGCCACCCCCTTCGTCTACAACGAGGACTTCGCCTGGAGCATCCCTCTCACCGTTGGGAGCCTGCTCGTGCTGCTCGGCATGATGGAGCGGCCCTCGTGGGGCCGGGTGGCCTCTTCGGGCGTCCTCGTCCTGAGTGCCAATCTCGACCGCACCCCGACCGGGTACGCCTGTGTCATCGGCGCGGTACTGGTGGCCGGCTGGTTCGCCCTGGGCAAGGGAGGCTCCGACAACAAGCGGTGGGCGTGGCCGATCGCTGGCGTCGGAGCCTTCGCCTTCTTGGTCAGCTGTGCGGTCACCTACGCCAAATTCGGCATCCCGGTCGGGCTGCCGATGGCCGACCAGATCTGGACCACCGTCAACGCCCATCGGCGGTACTTCCTCGCCGCCAACGGTGGCAAGGCCTTCAGCTTCGGGTTCATCCCGAGCACCCTTTGGGCGTACCTGCAGCCCTTCGGGATCCACCTGAGCGGCCTGTTCCCCTACATCACCCCCCCGACCGCCCCCGCCGCCCAACTCGACGGAGCCGTCCTCGACCAGTTCTACCCGACGGCCAGCTTCACCGCGACCTCGCCACTGCTCTTCCTCGTCGGCATCTGGGGACTCGTGACCGCCTTCCGGCCCGGTCCGATCGGGAAGATCGCCGCTACCCGCATCCTGCTGATCGCGGCGGTGGCCGGGACATCCGGGGTGCTGTTGTGGGGGTACATCTCGCAGCGCTACCTCGGCGACCTGATGCCGCTGGTCATCCTGGCCTGTGGCATCGGGATGGTCGACATCTGGCGCCGTCTCGACGGAAGGAGCCGGAGAGGGAGACGTCGGGTGCTCGGGGCCATCGGCGTACTCGCCGCCTACTGCGTGGCCGCGAACATCGCCATCGCCCTGTGGCCGGTGTCTCAGTGGACGAGCACCCAGGCGGCCAACTTCGTCTCGGCCCAGCGGCTCTTTTCGGTCGAGTCCGCAGGAGCCCACACCCGCACCGGAGCCACCCTCCCCTACTGGGCCCCCGCCGGTCAGCTCTTCGCCGTCGGCCATTGCTCGGGACTGTACCTCTCGACCGGGAACACCATGGTCAACGTCCCCGGCCAGCAGATCCAGCACTACACCTGGCTCACCGTCGAGCACAGCCCGCGCTTCACCCGCACCATCGGATTCACGTTCAACCGGCCAGGTCGTGACCTGACCGGCCCGGTGACCCTCATGACCTACGGGCGGGCCACCCTGGTCCTCACGACTGCCGGGCCAGGACTCGCGCACCTCGTCATCGAGCACTCCGGCACCGGCATCCCCTGGCCGAGTGCGGTGGGGTGGTCGTTCCCCGACACCTTGCTCCACGAGCAATTGCAGGTCCGGGTCACCACCGACCCCAACCTGAACTCCATCGCGGTGACCTGGTACGGGTCGGAGATGCTCAATCACTACCTGGCCGGCACCGGTCCGGCGGTGGTGCACGTCACCCCGGCGGCCGCACCGGGGACGGAAGGTCCCGTGGTGAGCGTCGCCCAGGTTCCGATGCGGGCACCGGCCGATCCGATGGGGCTGTGCCACACCCTCGTGGGCAACCGTTGACGCCTGGCCTGTCACGGGCCCGGGGAGCCGGCGGACGATGAGCGCGGAGGCACCGGGTACGGTCAGCTGCGTCGTCGACCGCCATCCCCGGTTCCACAGAGAGGCGCTGCGCTGGTACGCGTGCTTGACCGAAGCCGCAGGAGTCGATCCGACCGATCTCGTCGTCCACACCGTGGGCGGGTCCTCCTCGGAGGCACTCGACCGACTGGTGTCGGCGGGAGTGACGGTGCAGGCTGTCGAGCCCTTCGACGGGCGCTCCCCCCACTGCAACAAGATCTCTGGGGCGCTCGCCCTCGCCGACAAGGGGGTGGACGGCCTGGCGGTGCTGTGCGACACCGACATCGCGGTGCTCGAGGATCCCCGCCGGGTCGCGGTCGCCGACGATGCCATGGCCGCGAAGACGGTGGACGCCCCGGTACCCTCCTTGGAGGTCCTGCAGTCCGTGTTCGCCGTTGCCGGCATCGACGCACCACCGCCGGTTCCGTTGCCCTGGGGGCCAGGTGAGCAGACCCTCGCCGGAAATGCCAACGGCGGGCTCTATCTCGTCCCGGGCGCTCTCCTCGGCCGGCTGTCGGCGGCCTGGGCCCACTGGGCCCGCTGGCTGCTCGACCGGACCGAGCTGCTCGCCGGCTGGGCCGTCCATGTCGACCAGGTGGCCATGGCCCTCGCCCTGAGAGCAGAAGGTGTCACCCCCCTCACCCTGGAGGTGCGCTGGAACACGCCGACCCATGACCTCACCCGTATCCCCGCGGACCCGCCGGCGCCGGCCGTCCTGCACTATCACCAGCGGGTGACCACTGAGGGCCTCATCGAGCTCACCGGCTCAGCGGCCATCGACGGACAGATCGACCGGGCCAACCGGGCCATCGCCTCGTCGTCGGTCTGGACGGCTCCGACCATCGCCTCAGAGAGCCGGCGCCTCTCGTCCGACGGATCGCCGGAGGTGGCAGGGAACCGTCCAAGCGTGCTCCCGACCCGATTGCTCGACGCCCTCCGGCCCTCGCACGTACTCGAGCTGGGTGCCGGCGAGGTCACCGGGGACAGGACAGCCGACCTCGTCGTGGTGCCCGAGCCGCTCGCTCAGCCCGCGCCCGGCGATCGGAACGTCATCGGGGGACTGTGGCGGTCGACCGGACGGGCCCTCGTGGTGTCCATCCCCGCCGATGAGCGGTCCGTCGGAGCCCTCCGCTCGGCATTCGCTCTCGAAGCACCCGACGCCGAGCTGTACCCGCTGCCGGACAGCCAGGCCGGTTCTGACGGCGCCCACCGACGGGTGCTCGTGCTTCGGCCCCCCCTCCCCCGCCATCCTCGCGACTACGGGACAGGTTCGCTCGATGCCCTCGTCGACAGGCACCCCGACCCGATCGCACTGGCCGAGCTCCGCCTCCATGCCTGGGACACCCTCGGCTTCTACCCCGACCATGCCCCGCGGCTGTGGGAGTACCCGGTCGTGGCCGGGCTCATCCGGAGTCGCCTGGCCAAGGGCAGCCGCCTGGTGGACATCGGCGCCGGGGTGACGCCGCTGCCGTCCTTCCTCACCGGACAGGGGTTCGTCGTCGACACCGTCGACTCCTCGGACGTCCGGCGAACCTGGCCGCCGCAGCCCGACTGGAACGAATGGGACTTCCTCGACTACGGCCAGGCCGGGCTCGCCCACCGGTCATGGAACACCACCCTCGACAATCTGCCCCGACGACCGGCCTTCGACGGCGCCTACTCGGTCAGTGTCATCGAGCACATGCCTGCCGCCGACAGGCGCTCGTTGCTGGCCGAGGTGTCGTCGAGGGTGGGTCACGGTGGGCTGGTGGTGCTCACCATCGACCTGGTCCGGGGCGAGGACACCTTGTGGAACCGGAACCGGGGGCTCGCCGTCGAGGACCCGGCAGTCCACGGCACGTTCTCGGACATCGTCGACGAGTGCAACGCGGTCGGCCGCGAGCTCGAGGCCGAGGAGCGGGTGCGCCGCTGGGGGGAGGTCGAGGTCGACATCGGCCTGCTGGTCCGGGTGCAGCGCGGGCGGCCGGGAGCCAGCCGGTGGAGGAGGGCCCTCGGGCGGCTGGCTGGCTGACCGGATGACGCCGCTCAGAAGAGGATCCCGAGCAATGTCGGGAGGTGCGCGGTCAGCTCCACCCGCCCCGGCCCCGAGACCGCGACGACGATACGGGGGTCGCTCGGCAGGTGGAGGATCGGGACCTTACGCTCGCCGCCGTTCGCTCGAACCCGCTCGATGGTGGTGAAGGGGTTGAAGCTGATCGGCAGTGCCACCTCGGTCGGCCCGGCGCAGGAGACGGTGTAGTGGACGGCCAATGACTCGAAGGCGGTGGGCCGTTGCACCACCGAGCACGGGGTGGCAGAGAGCGACTGGCCCTCCAGGTGGTCCTTGTGCAGGCCGGCGTAGAGGTAGGAGTCGGTGTAGAGCAGGGTCCCCTTGGGCCCTCTGACATCGGGGAGGTACTCCTGGAAGAGCGGACTGATCGGGTCCGTCCGGTCGTTCACCACCTTGGGGACGGTGAGGGCCCAGATGGGATAGTAGGGCGAACCGGGAAGCGACTGCCGGGCCCCGAGATTGAGGTTGGAGATGGGCGAAAGCGCCACCAGCGACACCAACCACAGCGCGGCGACGACCACCGGGACGATCCGGGCCAGAGGGGTCCAGCCGGCACGACGCGTCTGGCGGTCCCGGTACCAGGCGAACCAGTGATCGGCCAGGGCCACCACCAGCACCATCGCCAACGGAGTGATCATCACCAGCATCCGGTAGGGGAACGAGATGACCTTCGTGATGGGGACCAGGTCGAAGACGAAGTGGAAACTGCGGAGCTGGAGGAGGAAGTAGACGGCCATGCTGATGGCGAGCACCGCCAGCACCGGGCCGTCGAGCCGCGGCACTCCCGGCGATCGGTCCGGGTCGGTGCCGGTGGCGGTTCCCGTGCCGGTGCCGGTGCCGGTGCCGGTGCCGGTGCCGGTGCCCGGCTGATCAGAGAGCCCGACGATGGATGCCCCGGTCACCGCCTGAGCTGACGTGCCGGGCTCGCCGGTCGCTCCGAGCGGCGATGCCACCCGCCCGAGCTGCCGGCGCACAAACCGCCACCCCCAGAGCACCACCGCGATGGCGATCGGGACGCTGAGGGCGAAGTCGAGTTGGACCAGCACGGGAAACGAGTTCCGGACAGCGAACCAGTGGAACGCGTCGTCGTAGAGATAGTGGAACGGATCGGTGTAGTTGAGGGAGATCCGGTCGGTGAAGTCCCTCACCTTGGTCGCCGGATTGTAGTAATGCGCCATCTTCAGCTCGGCGAGGAACAGGGGGGAGAGGACGACCGTGGTGGCTCCGACCGCGACGGCCAGGCGGACGGCGACGGACCGCAGCCCGGCGAGACCGTAGGTGACGAGGAAGACGATCCCGGTGACGACGAGCAGCGCCGTGGCGATCAGGGCCACCGCATTGTGGGCTGTGACCAGGAGGACCGTGACCGGGACGATCGACCACGACATCCTGCGTTCCTTCACGAGAACGAGGCACCAGTGCACCAGCCAGGGCACGGTCATCATGGCCGAGAACTCGGCCAGGTCACCGCGCACCAGCCAGTCGGTGAAGGCGTAGTTGGTGAAGAGGTAACCGACCGATGCGACGTCCCGGAGAAGGTGGTTGCCGGTGACGACACCCAGGGCCCGTCGCATCCCATAGGCGCCGAACACCATGAAGATGGCCAGGGTGATAAGGATGGTCGCCTTGAGCGCACCACCGAGCACGATGAAGATCACTCCGGCGACCGTGAAGAAGAGACGCTCGTAGAAGAGCAGCACCGGGCTGCCCATCCCGTAGGCATCGCTGCTGGACCACACCGGGATGAAGTCGCCGTGGCGGAAGTGTGCCGCGTACATCTGCACCAGCACGATGTCATTGCCCGGGGTCTGGCTGAGAGGCAAGCCACTGTGCCTCCCGACGAGGGACAGGCACAGTGCCGCAGCGCCGAGCACGGCGAGGAGATAGGTGGTCTCGTAGACGACGCTTGTCCGGGGCGACCTGTGGGAGCGGGCCGACTGTGCGGACTGCCCGGTACCCGTCCCACGCAGGCTCACGCCGGACGAGGTTAGTGCGAGTGTCCGGGGCGGCTCCGGGCTCGGTACCGGGGCGGTCCGGTGCTCGGGCGGTCTCAGGACCTCGTCGGACGGTCGGTCCGCTTGGTCCGGCGGTCCCACCAGCCCAGCCGGTCCTTATAGTGGAGGATCGGCCGCTCGACCACGAAGTAGCTGGTGGAGGCGAAGGCGATGGCCAGGCCCAGCACGGCGAGGGCCAGCAACCAAAACGGTTCCTGTCCGTGCTTCCCTCCGGTCCAGTCGAGGAATTCGGTGATCAGGTCCAGGTGCCAGAGGTAGATGCCGTACGAGATGACCCCGACGCTGGCCATCGGCCACGACCGGAGCAGCCGCCGGATGAGCGAGCGGTCCTGGGGTCCGAACACGGCCGGCAACAACAAGAAGAAGGCGAACAGGCCGTAGAGGGCCTGGCGCTCGAGGTTGACCCTTGGGGTCACGAAGTAGAGGATCGAGTGGTCGGTCACCACGTGGGACACCCACACGAAGACCACGGCAGCGCATGCCCAGCTCACCCACGGAACCAGCCGATGACCGAACCAACCCGGTTCCGAGTCGCGCTGGACGTACCAGGCGCTCACGATGGCCAGCAGCATGCCCAGGGCGAAGAGATCGAAGTTGGCCGGCAGCCAGTCGATCATCATCGTGGCGAGGGCCGGATGGGTTGCGCAGTTGGGTGCGCAGATGGCTACGAACTTGCCGTTGCGCACGGTGATCAGGGGGAGATGGAGCACCCAGTACCGGAAGCCGAAGCTGACGGCGTAGAGGACGCCGAGGCCCGCGAGCTCACGGACCAGCTGCCGGTGGGCGGACCGGCGGCGCAGGCCGACCAGCGCGGCATAGACGGGGAGGAAGAGATAGAAGCTCATCTCCGTGCAGAGCGACCAGGCCTGGGTGATGCCGTTGAACACCTCGGAGGGGAAGTAGATCTGGAGGAAGAGGTAATGGGCGGCCACTCCCTGCCAGCCCGCCCCGACCGACACCACACCGAACCCGTAGGTGAGCACGGTGAGAGCCAGCCAGTAGGCAGGCACGATCCGAAGCAGGCGGCGCTCGAAGAAGCGCCGGGTGTTGGGAGCAGGCGCTCCGGCCAGGTGGGACACGGCGAAGGGCCGGTACAGCAGAAATCCGGAGATCAGGAAGAACACCGACACGCCGATCTCCAGCCGGCTGGTGTAGGCGCCGAGGGACGATCGGAGGGTGAACCCGGACACCCATGCCGTATGCAGCAGCAGCACCGAGACGGCGGCGATGGCCCGCAACCCGTCGAAGCAGGGGAAGTGGCGCGGTTTGCGGGGAAGCTCGTCGGAACCGGATTGGCCAGCGTCGGTCGGCTCGGTGGAGGTGGCCGCTCTCTGCTCAAGGTCATGGTCGGGGGCGCCGGTGGGCATCGGCGTCTCAGTGGTCACGATCACCCCCTCGATTGGTCCCGAACGCCGCGTCCCGCCCGGGCGCGCGCGGCGAGCGCTCGACCGAATCTACTGCGAGGTCGCAGAACGTGCCGAGGTCGTCCGCTCCAGAACCGACCGCCCCACCTGGACGCCGTGCACGCCGACCGGCATCACTTCTCACCTCCGGCGCCACCGGGAAACGGCCAGGCGGGTCACGTCAGCCAATGCCAGGATGCTGCCACCGAGGTCGAGCTTGGACCCGGGACGATCGCGCCACACAACGAGAGGCATCTCCAGAAACGACGACACCGGCAGGCCGGGCCCGCCTCCTGTCCCGTCCAACAGGCGCTCGAACAACAGGACGTCGACCGACCACGGCGACCGGAACGGCTCGTGGAGCGCCTCAACCAGATTGGGTGTGACCCGGAAGATCTTGGCCCCGCACTGGGTGTCGTAGACGGCGACGCCGAGGGCGATCGACGCCACGGTGGCGAACACCCTTCCGGTGTAGTGACGGAACAGGCTCCGCTCGATTGTGCTGCCCAGCCGGGCCACCCGCGAGCCGAATACGGCGGTGAGCGTGGAGTCCGCTTCGAGCAGACCGAGCATCCGGATGAGCTCGGAGCCCGGCGTTGCCAGATCGGCGTCGAGGTAACCGACCACTCGTACACCCGAGTCGATCGCGGCGAGCAGCCCCTGGCGGACCGCCTCGGCCTTGCCGGAGTTGGTGGGAAGACCCAGCATCTCGATCGAAGGGCACTGATCAGCCAACTGGGCCAGCGCCGAAGCCGTCCCGTCGGTCGACCCGTCGTCGACGAACAGCAAGCCGAGACCGTCAGTGGCGGCCAGGGCCCGGAACGCCTCGATGTCGACCCGCCTCTCCTCGTTGTAGCACGGCACGACCACGACGCACCCCGGCGGTCCGTTCCGGTCCTCGCCCTCCGCGGGCCCGGCCGTCACCGCACTGCCGATC
>DAHUZT010000063.1 GCA_027315005.1 Acidimicrobiaceae bacterium
ATCCCAGCCGTCGAGCGGAACGATGTCCTGCGGTTAGCCCGCTCCAGGGTTCGGAACGATGTCCTGTGGGCTAGAGACCTGTGAGGAGGGAACGATGTCCTGCGGTGCAAGCCGGAACGATGTCCTGCGGGCCCTCACCTATCTTCCAGCGGCCGAGAAGCCTCGAGGGACCCTGGTGACACTGGTCTATTTCTTTCTTCGCCGACAGTTCGGCATGGTGCCCACTCCCATCGCCGTCCACTCGGCCAGGATGCCTGCGGCCTTTCTGTTCTTCTATGGCAAGGTTTCGCGACTCGACAAGAAGCTCGAGCTGCCGGCCGACACGGCGATTCTCGTCCGAGAGCGGGTGGCCAGCATAAATAGCTGTCTTTTCTGCTTGGATTCGAAGCGGTGGTACATCGAGCACAAGTCACCGCACAACCTGGCCCGGCTCGATGCGCTACCCGACTACCAGACCAGCCCGCTGTTCAGCGAAGCCGAGCGGGCGGCTCTCGACTACGCGACCGAGCTCACCCAGAACAAGCATGTCGCGCCGGAGACCTTCGGCCGGTTGCGGCACCACTACAAGGAACAAGAAATCTGCGACATCATCTGGCTCGTGGCCAGTGAGCACCTGTACAACCTGACCAACCATGGACTCAACATCGGCTCCGACAATCTGTGTGCCCTCGCGCCGGCCCGGTTGGGCCGGACCACGAGAGATGCCACCGCGTCTCCGCGCACCGTCGGCAACCACCCGGCCTGAACCCATGCTTCGACCACGTCCACGAACACGGGAGTGACCATGACCGACTCATCCACCCAGGGGATCAAGACCGTGCTCCATCCCGTCGCCGATCTGGAGAAAGCCAAGAAGGTGTACGCGGCGCTGCTCGGCATGGAACCGCAGACCGATGGGCCCTACTACGTCGGCTTCGACGCCGCCGGGCAACACATCGGCCTGGTCCCCGGCGGTGGCCCGCAAGGCATGAGCTCACCGGTGGCCTATTGGCACGTGACGGACATCGAGGCCAAACTGGCCGAGATGACCGCAGCCGGGGCCACCGTGCAGGAACCCGCTCACCCCGTCGGAGGTGGACGGGTGGTGGCTACCGTCACCGACCCAGACGGCAACGTCCTCGGTCTGCTCCAAGACCCCTGAAAACATCGTCCTGCGGACACCGTGGGAGGGCTCCGCTGTCCCAGAGGTGCTGGCCGGCGGTCAACCTTGGCCGTGCCCCGCTACGACCAGCGTGCAGGCCCAGGCGGTCGCGGCTCGCTGACCGGAAAGCGATCCCTCACCATCTCGCCGAAGGGAGCCATGGTCTGTTGGAGCAACTCGTGGTCGCTGGCATCCGCTTCTCCATCATAGGAACGGCCGGCCGCGGCGATCGCCCCGAGCCACCGCTCCGGAAGATGGCGGAACGCCCACGACCCGGCGGAACGTTTGGAGACGACCGGGGAGCCCGTTCCCAGGGTGTGGAGGATCCGGCACCCGTTCCAGATCGCGTAGGTTGCCTCGCACGGATTGGCGGCGTCACCCTCGTAGACATGGCGCTCGATGTGCTCGAGCTCCCGATCGAGTTCGGGACGGGATGGCGCAATCACCATCTGTTCGGGGCTCCGGCCGTGGAGCGGGACATACTGGCCGGCCAGCCAATGGGCGCGGAAGATGGGCCAGGAGGGGACGGGCCGGTCCAGATTGAACGCCTCCGAAGGTGGGGTGGAGCTGGCCATGTCGTCCGCCAACAGGAACGACACGCGACGCGAAGTTCGATGCTGAACCGAGCAGGCTTGCCGTCTTCGATGCCTGGATCACGGAAAGCGTGAACCAAGTCCTCCCCTCACCAACCAGATCCGTGTCGTAGGTGCGGGAAACGACGACCTCCGCCGAGGTCAGCTCGGGGAAGGCGCACCAGGCATGATCGGACGACCGCCCGGGAGCCCAGATGGCCAAGGCATCGAAGCTCTGGCCACCGGCCACATAGCCCGTGTAGCGGAAGGGCACGGCCTCCGTCGGATCGACGGTCCGGGCGTCGCAGAAGGCGAGGGGGCCGGTCCCAAATTGCGCCACATCCTCGGAATCGATCTCGTTGCGGGCCAGCGTGGCGGCCCCGCGTCCGCGCACGCCCCGATAGGAACGCCGCACGAACTCCTCGTAGTTCGCGGCGAAGTCGGAGTGGACCAGCCGGACGGGGTCCTGCTCCCTCGGTCGCCGGGCGCGATCACCATTGCGCTTCACGTGGTCCGATACCAATGCCACGTCACAACCACTGAGCTCCCTGACCAGCGCCTCGATTTCTGGATAGTGCTGAGCGGCGATCTCGCCGTCGTCGCTCCAATCGCGGACGTCGCTCTCGTGGGCGTACAACTCGAAACCGCACTCGCGCCATGAGACAGAGTGGGCGCTACGGCCGTCGCGGATCTCGGCCGCCACTCGGTTCAGTGGGCCCAGGTGATCAGCGTCTGGCACGAGATAGTGCAGGTCCGTCCGGCACCACAGGCTCGAATCAGCCATCCCCACCCCTCGTCCCCGCTCCAGGTCGTCCGAGATCGATCACCCGGCGTCCCAAGTGCCAACACCGATGTCACAGGTGCCGGGGCCACGGCGTCATATGGGTATGCGAGAACTTGACAACGATAGCGATTCGGTCGTCGTGATCGGGTCGGGATTGGCCGGCTTGACGGCCGCCGCCACCGCCGCTCGGGAAGGCAGGTCGGTGACGGTCGTGGAGGCGCACATCGAGGGCGGGCGGGCCCGCACCGATGAGCGCAACGGCTACCGCTTCAACCAGGGTCCGCACGCCCTCTACCGCGGCGGTAGGGGCTGGCGGATCTTGCGCGACCTCAAGGTGACCCCCCGCGGGCACCAGCCCCCTCTACGTGGCGCCCATGTCGTGCGCCGCGGCGAAAAGGTCCACCTCTCGGGTGCGGCGATGGGATCGCTGCTGGCCAAGCTCGTCACGGCCTCTCCGGCGAAATGGACCGGCCGGTGCGCGGAGGAGTGGGTCCAGTCACTCGGGGGAGCACCCGAGGTGGTGCAGCTGGCGCGAATGGGGATCCGGGTTTCGACGTACGTGGCCGACCTCGAGCACATGCCGGCGGACCTCGCCATCTCCCAGGCGAAGCTGGGTCTCCGGGGGGGCGTCTCCTATCTCGACGGGGGCTGGGCAACCCTCGTTGACGGCCTCTCCTCGGCAGCCTCGTCGACCGGTGCCGCGATCCGAATCCACGAGAGCGCCATCGGGATCGAGCGGTGCACCGACGGTTGGGAGGTCACACTGGGTGGGGGAGAGGTCGTTTCGGCCCGGTCGGTGGTCATCGCCACCGGGGGCCCGGACGCGGCCCGCAGCTTGCTGCCCGTCGACCCGTGCTGGCCCGAGCTCGGACCGCCGGTCACGGCGGCCTGTCTGGATCTCGGGTTGCAGGGGTGTCGACCGCCGGTGATGTTCGGGCTCGACGAGCCGCTGTACCTGTCACGGCACTGCCCACCCGGTGACCTGGCGCCCGAGGGAGGCGCCGTGGTGCACGTCATGCGCTACGGGGCCCGCGATGCCCGGCTAGACCGCATCGAACTGCGCACCTACGCTCGCCTGGCTGGCATCAGCGACGACCACATTGTTGAGGAGCGGTTCCTGGCTGCCATGGTCGTGACCCACCTGCTTCCGAGCATCGAGCACGGGCTGGCCGGTCGACCGGGGGTCGAGGTGCCCGCGGCTCCCGGGATCTACCTGGCCGGCGACTGGGTGGGGACATCGGGCTGGTTGGCCGACGCGGCGATGGCGAGTGGACAACGTGCCGGCATGCTGGCGACCCGAGCGTCGTCTCGCCCGCCTCTCCGCCCGAAGGTGGCGTGAGCTCGACCGCGGTGCCCGACAGCCTGGTCCCGTTCGAGCACGAGCGCGCTCGGTTGACCGGCTTGGCCTATCGGATCACCGGTTCACTGGCCGATGCGGAGGATGTCGTGCAGGAAGCCTGGATCCGATGGTCCCGTGTCGCCGGCAACGTGGACAATCCGGCCGGTTGGCTCACGACCGTCACCTCACGCCTGGCCCTCGACAGCCTGCGGGCGCAGCGCCGGCGGCGCGAGGTGTACGTCGGCCCCTGGCTACCGGATCCGGTGCCGACCGCTCGAAGTGCGGAGGCCACGGCCGAGCTCGGCGAGTCACTGACCCTCGGATTCCTGGTCCTGTTGGATTCGCTCGGGCCGACCGAACGGGTCGCGTTCCTCCTCTGCGACGTGTTCGGCGAGCCCTACCGGGTGATCGCCGAGGTCCTCGGGAAGAGCGAACCGGCATGCAGGCAACTGGTCTCACGTGCCCGACGGAAGATGCACTCGGCTCGGCCGAGCGACGAGTCCGGGCCCCCGGTCCCGGCTTCCGCCGATCTTCTCGTCGAGCTCATGCACTCGGTGCTCACCGGCAACGAAGAAAAGGCCCTGCGCCTTCTCGCTCCAGACGTCGTGCTCGTTTCCGACGGTGGTCCGGATCGGCGCGCCGCCAGGCACCCGATCCTCGGCTCGGCGCGAGTGCATCGCCTCATCAGCGGTGGCTGGAGGCTCTTCGGGTTCAAGACCCGTCCTCGCAGTGACCAGCTGCCGCCGGTACGGGTGGTCGACGTCAACTCCAGCCCTTCGCTCGTCCTGGATTCGCCGGAAGGACCAATCGTGATCTCCGGAGAGGTCGTCGCCGGGCGGATCAGCGCCATCTGGATCCGGCTCAACCCCGCTAAGACCACAGCCCTGACGCATCAGCAGCCGATCCTCTGAAAAGAGCAGTCGTCGAGAGTCCTCTCGAATGCCCCGCTCTACGGCACCGCGCGTCGGCCTCCCTCCTTCTCGGCTGGCAGACTTCAATCCGTGGAAAAGACCGAGTGCCTCAAAGCGATCGAGCGGGAAACCCAGCACATTCTCACGATCCTCGAGGACCCCGGGGTCGACCTCGCCGGTCCGGTTCCCACCTGTCCCGGTTGGACGCTCGATGAGCTCCCCAGCCATCTCGGGCGCGTGTACGCCATGGTGACGACCGTCCTTGGGGGAGACCCGAACAGCCCACCGGATCGATCGAAGATCCCGAGCCGACCCGAGTCCGAGGAGCCGTCGAGCTGGATGCGGGACCGTCTCAGCATCCTCCTTGGCGCCCTCGGACAGGTCGTCGACGACGCCCGTTTCTGGAACTTCGCCACCGGACCGGCCTCGCCGGTCTCGTTCTGGTGGCGTCGACAGGCACACGAGACGCTGATCCACCGTGTCGATGCGGACCTTGCTGCCGGCGGCCCGGTCGGTGCACCGACGGTTGAATTGGCCGCCGACGGGATCGACGACTTCCTCGTGGTCAGCGGGTTCCGGCAGGTCACCGGGGAGCAACTGGGTCCTGGCTCCGGCCTGACTCTCGAGCTGCGGGCCAGCGACGTCCCGGGGCCAGGTTGGAGCGTTTCGACGGACGAGAAGCTCTTCGCCCGTGACACTCGGTCGGCCGACATCGTCGTGCACGGCACCGCGTGGGCACTCGACCTGTGGTGCTGGCACCGTGACCTACCCGCGGCGGTCCCCGTCAATGGGGTGAGGTTCGACGGCGACCGACTCGCCGCCGAGAAGTGGCGCCCCGTCCGCTGAGTCCCATACCGGACGCTCCGGTCCTTTTGGATATCCGGACTCGCTGCGGTCCAGCGAGTCCGTCATGGAGAACAATGGGCTGAGGGGGCTTCAGGCGCTCCGTTCCAGCCGGATGACCACGGACTTGTAGGTCGGCGTATTGCTGCCCTCGGCCGTCGAGTCGAGCGGCACCAGCACGTTCGCTTCGGGAAAATACGCTGCAGCGCAGCCACGTGGGGTCGGATACTTGACCGTCCGGAAGCTCTTAGCCCTGCGCTCGCCGTCGTCCCACAGGCTGACGAGGTCGACCGAGTCGCCATCTTGCAGGCCGCGATCCCGAAGATCCTGCTCGTTCACGAAGACGACCCGTCGCCCTCCGTGGATGCCTCGATACCGGTCGTCGAGGCCGTAGACGGTCGTGTTGAACTGGTCGTGCGACCGGACGGTCTGCAACAGCAGGCAGCCGTCGGGGACCTCGACGACCGACGGCGGATTCACGGTAAACCGAGCCTTTCCAGTCGGAGTCGGAAAGGTCCGCGAGTCATGTGGCGGACGGGGCAGCATGAACCCACCAGGCTGCACGGCCCGTTCCTCGAAGGAGTGGAACCCCGGCACCACGTGCTCGATGTGCTTGCGGATCACCCGGTAGTCCTCGCCCATCTTCTGCCAGCCGACGTCGTCGCCGAAGAGGGCCGCACCCAGTCCGGTGACGATCGCGACTTCGCTGCGCAAGTGGGGAGAAGTCGGAGCCAGAGGACCGCGGGTGGCGTGGACCATGCTCATCGAGTCTTCGACGGTGACGAATTGTTCGCCGGACGCTTGCACGTCTCGCTCGGTGCGCCCGATGCACGGCAAGAGGAGCGACTCCTTTCCGTGGCACAGGTGCGAGCGGTTGAGCTTGGTCGCGACGCTCACCGTCAGCTGACAATTCGCCATCGCCAGCTCGGTGACCTCGGTGTCCGGCGTCGCCATGGCGAAATTGCCACCCAGCGCGAAGAAGACGTCCACCTTCCCGTCCCGCATCGCCCGGATCGCATCGACGGTGGCCCATCCGTGCTCCCGGGGCGGTTCGAAACCGAACTCCGCCTTCAGTCGATCCAGGAACGTGTCGGGACTCTTTTCCCAGATGCCCATGGTCCGGTCGCCCTGGACGTTGCTATGCCCACGGATCGGGCTCGGGCCGGCACCGGGCCGACCGATGTTCCCGCGGAGCAAGAGGAAGTTGACGATCTCACGGATGGTCGGGACCGCGTTGCGGTGCTGGGTGAGTCCCATCGCCCAACAGACGATGACCCGGTTCGCCGCGATGACCTCCGACGCGCACGCCTCGATCTCGGTGCGTGCGATGCCGCTCTGGGTCTCGATCGTCGCCCAGTCCAACGAACGCCAGGCAGCGACGGCATCCTCGAAACCGTCACAGTACTTGTCGATGAAGTCACGATCGAAGACTGAGCCCGCACTGGAATCCTCCCGCTCGAGCAGGGCGCGGTTGAGCCCGCTGAACAGGGCCAGGTCACCGTTCACTCGGACCGGCACCAGCCGGTCGGCGATCTGCGTGCCGCGACCGATCAGGCCTCGGGCGCTCTGGGGGTTGTGGAACCGGGTGAACCCGGCTTCAGGCAGAGGGTTGATCGCAATGATGCGTGCACCGCGGCGCTTGGCCTTCTCAAGGGCGGTCAGCATCCGGGGGTGGTTCGTCCCCGGGTTCTGCCCGACAATCAGAATCAGGTCGGCCTGCGCTTCGATGTCGGCGAGGGTGACCACGCCCTTGCCGATCCCGATGGTCTGGCTGAGGGCGGTGCCACTCGACTCGTGGCACATGTTCGAGCAGTCAGGGAGGTTATTGGTCCCGAGTCGCCGGGCCAGTAGTTGGTACGCGAAGGCGGCCTCGTTCGACATGCGCCCACTGGTGTAGAAGACGGCGCGATTGGGGTCGTCCATCGAGCGCAGACGATCCGCGACCAGACCCAGTGCCTCGTCCCAGCCGATCGGCGTGTAGTGCGTCGCCCCGGGGGCGAGGTACATCGGCTCGGTGAGCCGCCCGTTCTCCTCCAGCCAGTGGTCGTCGTGCTGGCGGAGATCGGCGATCGAGTGAGCGGCGAAGAACGCGGCATCCACATGCTTGCGTGTCGCTTCCCACGACACGGCCTTGGCCCCGTTCTCGCAGAACTCCGCCATCTTGCGGCTTTCCGGATCCGGGTCCGGCCAGGCGCAGCTCGGGCAATCGAACCCGTCGGCATGGTTGAGTTTCAAGAGGGTGTTGAGGCTGCGCTTCGCGCCCATCTCGGTGAGCGCGTAGCGCGTCGCCTCAACAATCCCAGGAACGCCGACAGCCGTTTCCTTGGGCGGGCCAACTTCAAGCTGGCCGGTCGACTTCGACTTCTTCGACACCTCGACCCATCCTACCGAGGGCGAGCCTGAGTCATACGCGCCAGTGGTACCCGAGAGCGAAGTCCACCGCGACTGCGTAGGCCAGGTACATGAGCCATCCCCCGACCGCCACGTGGAACAGGCCCAGCGCCTTTTCTCCCAGCTTGAGACCGATGGCAGCGAAGAAATCGGCGAAGTACACGGCGAACAGGCCGACGAACAGGAGCCCGACCGACCAGTCGGCGATCTTGAAGAAGACCGTCGCGCCCATCGCCGAGATGACCATGAAAGCTACCGTCATCCCGGCGTTGGTACGCGGGTCGCCGCCACGGTAACGGTTCCATCCGATTGCGAACCAGTGGATCCCATAGGCGGAGAACGCGAGCGCCGCCATGTAGAGCGCCGGCGACTTGGAGAACACCTGGAGCCAGGTCAGCCCGATGAACAGGATGGTGCCTGTGACGAACTGACAGAAGCCGGGCATCCAGATGCCCCATACCCCCATCGCCCGGTCCACCCGTTCATCACGGTTCGGCCACCCGAGGAGCTCCTGTGGTCCGTAGATCAGGTAGCCCGTACCGAGGCCAAAAACCCGAGCGCCAGGGGTGGGAACGCGGACTGCGCGAAATTTGCGAAATCAACCATTTCCCCCCCTCAGATAATTGCTACTTGCAACTACCGAACCCAGTGAACCCCATCGGAAATGGGCTGTCAAGCGTTCTACCTGGTCCGACCGGTGCGAGATGCGAACGTCTCGTGACCTATGGGACGGTCGTAGCCGCGGCACTGGGCGCTGGATGCAGTATCCCGGCGCTCCGGGGAAAAGCCGGATCCCGGCTCCAGACGTTCAGCTGTCGGGTCGCTCAATCTCCTCGGCGAGCCGTTCCGCGGCAGCGAGTGCCGCCGCTGAGTCGACGCCCGCACGGGCAGCGAGCCAGCACGAAATGGGTGCCGCGGTGCGCTCCGACGCATGGGCAGCGACGCCGGCCAGCCCGAGAAGGAGGTCCACCTCCTCGGTGCTCGGTGGGGTCGTACCGAGCGCCTCGGCGAAGCGCCTGATCCATTCCTCGTTCGTCAGGGCCATCGCGATCTGACCCTAGCCTTGTGCCGAGCGTCGCGCGCCGTGTCGAAGCTGTCTCCCAGCCCGGAGCCTACGAAGATCAGAAGCCGTCGAAGCCCACCCGTTCGGGGCCGGTATAGACGTTGAAGCTCTCACCTCTGACGAATCCAACGATCGTCATCCCGAACTCTTGTGCCGCCTCCACGGCGAGGCTGGACGGCGCCGAAACCGCGCAGATGACCGGAATCCCGGCCACTGCCGCCTTTTGCACGATCTCGAAGCTGATTCGCCCCGAGACCGTCAGGACCTGCTGGTACAGCGGGACCTTCCCCGCCAACAACGCCCAGCCGACCAATTTGTCGACCGCGTTGTGGCGGCCCACGTCCTCCCTTATCGCCCGGGTGGTGCCGTCAATGTCGAACAACCCGCCAGCGTGAAGCCCTCCGGTCTCGTCGAAGATACACTGGGACTTCCGTAGCCGGTCGGGGAGCGAGCTGATGACGGTGCTCGTCAGTGCGCCTTCAAGTCCGCGAGGAAGCCGGCGGCACTGTACCTGGATTGCCTCCAACGAGGCCTTGCCGCAGACACCGCAACTCGAGGTGGCGTAGAAACGGCGGGCCTCTCCGTCCATCTGGAACGGAGAGGAGAGCCGAACGGTGACGACGTTGTAGTTCTGCTGCTCCGGTGGCAGTTCGCAGTAGCGAATCGACAGGATGTCCTCTCGCGACTGCACCAGCCCTTCGGTGTGCAAGAAACCCGCTGCCAACTCGAAGTCGCTGCCCGGGGTGCGCATCGTCACCGCGACGCTCACCGGGTTCTGACCAGGCCCGGCGGCGCGAATCTCCATTGGCTCTTCGGTCGCCAGGCGATCCGGATGGAGGGCCGAAACCCCTTGGCGCGCCGCCAGAACCTGACGTGCGCTCGTCGGATGGCGCGTGAGATCAGAGACAGCCATCACGTTTCAGTATGGCACCCACCGCGTCCGCCCAAGCACGGCCACCGACAGCAATCGACTTGTGCAACCTCGGGGTTACGCTGAGGGCCGCGCCGGGACAAGCAACGGCGCTTCACGACCATGCATGATCAGGGCCCCTCGGCTGGACGAACTCGGTGATGCCAGCCGTTCCGCTGGCCTCGGCGGTGAGCTACGGAGTTGCCGACTTCAGCGGCGGACTGGCGACTCGGTCGGTCTCTGCCAGCCGGGTTGCGGCCATGACCCAGACCTGGGGAGTGCTGCTCGTCGTCCCGGCCGCGATCTTGACCGGCGGCACCTTGTCGTGGCGCGACGCACTGCTCGGCTTGGCCGCGGGACTTGCCGGCGCGCTGGGCCTGATCGCCTACTTCAGGGCCTTGGCCATCGGTCCCATGGGCGTGGTCTCGCCGATCGCCGCGATGGTCGGTGCCCTGGTGCCCATCGTGGTGGGCCTCGGCATCGGTGAACGCCCGCCCACGACCGGCGCGATCGGCATCGGTGTGGCCGCCGTCTCGGTGCTGCTCGCCAGCGACTCCGGTCCACTCCGAGTCCGCGCGTCGAGCGGGGCCGGCGTCTTTCTCGCGACGTCGGCCGGGATCGGCTTTGGTGCCTTCTTCGTCCTGATGCACGCGGTGAGCGAGCAGGCCGAACTGTGGCCACTCCTCACCGCCCGGGCCGGCTCACTCGCGTTGCTCTGGACGCTGTCCCTCCGACCCACATACCCGAGGACCGGCCTGTCTCCTTCGACCCGGGTCCTCGTCGCCGCGAGCGGCCTGTTCGACATGGGCGCCAACATCCTCTATCTGGTGGCAGTGCATCACGGGCTGCTGAGCGTGACGGCGGTCACCGTCAGCCTCTACCCGGTGGTGGTGCTGGCGCTCGCCTGGGCCTTCCTGCACGAGCGGCTCACCGGTCGTCACCGGGTGGCCGCGGCCTTGGCCGTGGCGGCCGCCGTCTTGATCTCGGTGTAGGTCGGGTGCACTGGGCCCCGGGGGGTTGCCGTGCTAGGTCTTCCGGTCCATGAGTTGAGGTTGCACATCCACCCCTTGGAGGGGTCCGGCGATGGACTCTGTGGTTTCGAGCAAGAGACCAAGGAGCCCATCACCGTGACCCCAGCAGAGATCATCTACCAGCGCCGCATCGCGCTGCTGGCATTGGCCAAAGAGACCGGCAATGTTGCTGAGGCCTGCCGCAGCTTTGGCGTCA